>CAYPIX010000122.1:0-9797 GCA_964410875.1 uncultured Kofleriaceae bacterium | reverse complement strand
AAACCAAGCTGTTATTTCTTGGTACCGAGTCAACGCTCGACGTCGACGTGGACGGAACCAGAAGAGCCCACCAATCGGTGTGAACCAAATCGTTGAGTTCTCTCCTGAAGGAATGAGCTTCGTGTCTGGAACCATGATGTCTGACGACATCGTTGGAACCGTTGACCCGACTCACCGTGGAATGGTTGACCTTGGCGGCGGATCGTTCGCTCTTATCAACAACTCCATCAACGGAAACTCGGTTGCAACCGCTTCGGTCGTTACTGTCGATGGAACCTCGCTAAGCGCGAGCCGTGAAGTGAGCCTGAACTCTCGCATCGACGGTGGTTGGATTTCCAATATCTACGGAAACAACCCCCACACACAGGGACGTAACTTTACTCAAGGTACGGTTCTTACGGTTGGCGGCGAAGAGATGGTTGTTATCCCAGCTGGATCACGGCGGATTGACCCCATCACCAATGCTCCTGAAGACAAGCTCGCGTTCGAACTTGTTACCATCAAGAAGTCAGACCTGGTAGCTGCAGCTGCAGACCCAGCGACGGCAACCCAGGTAACTCTGTCCGCACCTACAGCTGGTCAGACCTCGCAGCCCAATACGGCTGGCGCCGACCTAGTTGGCGGATGTTCTGCTGGTTCGAGCAATGGTGGTCTTTTGACCTTCGCATTCTTTGGACTTGCTCTTCTCGCTCTTCGCCGTCGGCGGATTGCATAACCGTTGGTTAGGTAGAGGGATTAGTAACAACTAAGTGGAGAAACCAACGTCATGAAGATAACAAAGAACATACTCGCGACGCTTGCATCCCTGGCCCTTGTGGCCAGCGCAGGCTGCCTCGATAACGGGCTAAACACCACTGAAGCTGCACCGGAAGTTGGACCTGGTGGTCCAACCGCAGGTGACGCGACTCCAGCGGGAGCTGCTCTGCAGTTCGGAACGGTGAGCACAAAGCTGCAGACAGACTGCGGCGGCGGTGGTTGTCACGATGGAGGCGGGGGACCACAGTTCCTTGGGACCAGCGCTCCAGACGATAACTACGCTACCATTACTAACGCTACGTTTCGTTCGAGCGTGCTTGGTAACTTCGACATCGCTCAGGCTCGGTTAATTCTGAAGCTTGAAGGTGGCGGTCACTTCGGTAAGTCTCTCGACGCAGAGCAGGTAGCGATTGATCAGTGGTTCGCTGCTGAGTTGGCTGCTGCGGCTCCTGGCGACGGTGGCGTAGGTGGTGGAGATATTCCTCCTGCACCTGGACCGGTAGCGGCGGGTATCCGCGGATTCGCACAGTGCTTAACCATTGCCGATATCACCACGACCTATCAAATTGGTAATCAAAACATCGCTCTTGATGATATTACCAATAAGGGAACTGGCAATAACGAGCAGTGTCGAGATTGTCACGACCAGGGTCTGAATGGACTCCTAATGGCTGTAGACGATACGGTTATGCTTCGAATTCTCCAAGAAGCTCCTGAAGGACTTTGGCGAGATGAGAATGTAAACGGCACGGTGACAGCCGTCCCAGCGTTCGAAAAACTTCGACGCTTTGGTGATGGTGTTGCGCAGAACCAGCAAGCTGGGATACCTGCGGTCACCCATCCTCGGTACAACAACATCTACCCAGGACAGCCGGACGGCGACCCGAACAACATCGACCCCTACATGCAAGTCCTGCAAAACGTGACTGATGCAGTCGTGGCCCGGCAAGTTGCTGGCCAGTGCATCGTCCAATAGTCGCTTGGACTGAACTGTACGGCATAAAACGTTCTCCTCCCTGTGTGTTTGCACCGCAGGGAGGAGTCAAAATTTACGAGAGATAAGAGAAGAGTTAGCTAGATAAACGAGAGAGCAGGGAGAACGAGAACAATGAGAGCAGCAGTAACGATTTTACTTTGTAGTTTTTTAGCAACAGGTTGCGTGCCTGAATCTGGTGTTACAGACGGCGGTGGTAACCTAGGCGGAGGAGGAGGAGGTGGCACTCCGCTGCCACCTGGACCCGATGCGGCTCAGGTTCAAGCTACCTTTGTTGGCAATATGACCCAGGCAAACTGGGACGCCGCGAATATGCAGCTGCTTGCGAGCGCCGACGTAAAGTGGGGAACAAAGTGTGCTGACTGTCATCTGGGCGGAGCCGGCGCTCTCTTGGCTGACTACGACAGCACCATCATGTTCACTCGAAACCGAGACGAGTTCTTTAACGGATTCTTCCAGGTTTCTGGTTCTCAAGTCGTTCCGGCATTTGCCAAGCTCGACAATGCGGGGCAGCGAGCCGGTCACCGTACCTATAGCCTTTCTCAGGATGCGCGTGACGCACTGACTAACTTTGTGACGCTCACGAACGGTGGCGTTGTGGGTGGCGGAAACGGTAATGGCGGCGGTCTCGGAAACGGTAATGGCGGCGGCAACGGCGGCCTGTAAGAAAGTACGGTATAGTCAGACTATGATTAAGCAGACTTTTGCTGTTCTTACCTGCGCGCTCGCGCTTTCTTCTTGCGAATCCGGGTCTGGTGGCGTCGGCGTTCCAGACTTAACCGCCCTTTGCGAAGGTTACTTTGACGTCACAGGTACTCACGTTGAAGGCGTGACAAATGATCCTGGCGCGGACCCAACGGGTTGCCAGATTCCTGGTACCTACACGTTCACTCTTTCACCCAGAGCGACGCCCGTCGACGAGCCAGAGCCCGGCGAAGTTGTCCCTCCGCAATGCGCAGCAGGAGACTTGCCAACCAACCTTGCTTACCAGGTTACTGTCCAAGATGACGAAATCGGCGACGATCTAATTACGTTTGCGCGGGACCCAGGCGGAAATTTCACAAGTGGGAAGGTTACTCGGAACGGAAGCGACTGCTCGACAGAGTTTGAGGAGCTAACCCAGGACGGTAGAGGCGTGCTCAGTATCAAAGCGTTCTCTGATGGTAATTTGATAAACGGTACGGCTGTCTTTTCACTGAACGAGGTAGCGCAATAACGAGGTTTTTTTCTGTAGTTGTCTGTTTAGCTAACTCCTAACGGAGTCTCTCTCGAGCCCGGGTTTCTTTCCCCGGGCTCCTCTCTTTTCGGCCTCGGGCCCCCAGCCATCGTCCCTAGCGGCGTTCCGGGCTGCGCGTTCCTTCGGTCACGTACCCGAGTACGCTCCCTTCGGGTTCTCGCCCGCGCCTTGCTAGGAACGCGTCTGGGGGCCCGAGGCCTAGTGGATTCGGTTAGGCTTTGTTGGGCCGCGGGCGCGGCGGCGCTTCGCGCTTAGGGGGCGAAATCGTCTGGGCGACTGGTGGCGAATTCGATGGCGTCGGGTAGGGCGGCGAGGGGCATGTCGAGCCAGAAGACCGTCCAGGCGCCTTGGGTGTGATGGCCGCTTGCTTGGTCCAAATACCATGCGTGGATCGGGTTTTCCGCGCGACACCGCCAAAAAAGCGGGCGGTAATTCTCGCCAACTGCTGCGAATAAATCGCGACCCATACCCTCGCCGCGGCCTTCGGGGCTCACTGCGAATTTGCTCAGATAGAAACCGCAGGGCGCTGGCTCAACGATAGCTGCCCCGGAATAATCTACCGTGTGAAAACAGGTCACGATGTCACGCTCAAAAAATGCCGGAGTTGCCGTTTTTTGAAACGCGCGCTGAAATAGGTCCGCAAGTGCAGCCCTGTCGAGCTCCTTCAGGGAAGATGCCTGTTCTATTCTTGCACCGCGGCGGACGAGAGTTCCGGCACCGCGAATGGTAAAGAGCTCGCGCAAGAGGTTGAGTGCGGAGGTGATGCCTACATTCTTTACTGCCGGGCAGGTGGACAAAATGGTCTCTGCGCGCTTTAGGACCGCTGCCCGCTCGGGCGCCAGAGCGCCTGGTTGAGACAGAGTGACAAAGTCTCTAGCTAAATCTACGATTGGCAACTCGTCGTTTCGTCCCAATCCCGAGACAAGGCTGAGCAGGATGACTTTCTGGGTGCCAAGGTCCCGAACGGTCTCGATGTTCTCCTGGGCTGAGGCTTTAACCAGTGGGATGATGCCTTCGCGCGCCATGTCACGGATCTCTTCTTTGGACACTAGCCTTGCTTGTACGCGTTTTGGAAACGCAGACAGGAGGGTGTCTAGATCTGCGTTTGTTTCGAATAGAAGTACGGGGGAAAGGCCCATGTCTGAAAGCACAGCCACGTCGGCGGCAATGGATGATATCGCCTCTTTTGCTGTTTCAGCGTCTATGAAAATAGCGGCAAACTTCTCCGGCTCTTTCGATTGAAAAAGGGAGAGGTAAAAGTCGGCCTCACGGCGTTGATGCACCGAACTTAGAAACCGTTGTATGGCGTTAGAGACATTCATGTGGGGTGTTGTATCTATTTGGAGCCTACCTTTTTTTATTCGCAGAAGCCCTCGAATATGTTGGGGGCGTTTTTGTAAGTTGTGTGAACCGAAAATGAGTCGATGCGAAACCCTGTTGGTGCGATATAATAAGGCATGGTCCGTGCTCCCACCGAGAATGAAGAACTCATTAAGAAGGTGATGGGCGATGACTACCTCGATTTGACGGTCACTAAAGTGATCTTGGAAGACGTTCCCGATCAGGACGAGAGCCAGGTGGAAGCCTTTTTGAAATCGCAGCCAGGCACGGTCAAAGGAAAGGGAGCAGGTCTCGGAGGAGCGCTTTGGTGCGGGTTTTTAGAACGTTACGCCAGCGAGTATGAGTCGTTGCAATCCCTGAAGCTCTACAGCTTTGAAGTCAAGGTTCGCCCCGACACTAAAAAGGGCCAGGATGGATCCGACGCTATCGCCGAGGTATTCCTTGAGATTTGTAACTCCGAGGGTAAGCGCTTTGCTTTCTCCGATGCATCGAGATCAATGGTGTCGTCGACGTCCCGCGCTATTGCTTCTAGCGTCGAATACTTTATCAATGCTGAACGAGCCTTTATAACTCTGTTCAAAAGCTGGCAGGACGCAAAAGCTCGAGGGCGAGTCGACCTGATAACTCGGTACACGAGCGAAATGGCAGAGGTTGTAAAGAGCACGTCCTACGCAAAAGTTATCGAGAATATTAAAAGCGAAATGGCGTAGAGCGACCGCTGCCAAGAGGTTTCTGTGACCTAGGAGATCCCGCCTGGCGATTCTGCCTACGATGGTTTATTCATGGCCAGTGGTGAGCACGGAATCCCCAAAATTAGCGGGCAAGGTGGCCCTGGTGACCGGGGGCGGTCGGGGAATCGGGAAAGCAATCGCAATTGCGCTTGCCGACAAAGGAATGAAGGTCGGCGTTTGCGGTCGTACGGAAAGCCAGGTGACAGAGGTAGCGACCGAGATCAAAGGTGACGCCTTTGTGGTTGATCTCGCAAGCCGCGAGAACACGGATACCTTTTTGAACGAGGTTGAAAAACGCCTTGGAACGGTGGATGTCCTTGTAAATAACGCGGGCATCGCGGCGAGCGCCCCCTATCAAAAAGTCTTGGACGCGGATTGGGACCGTATGATGGAAGTCAATTGCGTATCAGCCTTCCGTTTAGCTCGTTCTCTCGTGCCCAAGATGGTCAAGAAGGGCTGGGGGGCGAGTCGTCAACATTGCATCTAACGCCGGTGTCTCTGGTTACGGCTACACCTCTGCTTATTGCGCGTCGAAACATGCAATGGTTGGTTTCACCCGAGCTCTCGCTGTGGAATTGGCCGGGGCGGGGGTGACCGTAAATGCCGTCTGCCCAGGTTGGGTTGAAACCCAAATGGCTCAAGAAGCGGCCGCTCGAATCGCAAGCAAGTCTGGACGAACTGTCGCCGACGCGCAAAAAACACTGGAGGCGATGAGCCCCCAAGGGCGAATGATCCAAGCGAGCGAAGTCGCCCACTGGACTGTTTCTCTATGTATGGAAGAGGTGCGCGGCGTGCACGGGCAGACGATAGTCATTGACGGAGGGCAAATCCTAAAATGAGCAATAAGGTGATTCAGCCAGAGGGCTTCCCTGAGGCTGTGGGATACGCCAATGGGATCGTGAGCGACGGCCCCAAGCTCTTCATTGCCGGGCAAGTGGGCTGGGACCAGAGTGGTTCCTTCCCCACCGGTTTTGTGGATCAGTTTGCCCAGGCCTTGGACAATGTGAAGGCAGTAATGGACGCGGCCGGAGCGCCGTCAGATGGCCTTTTGCGGATGACAGTTTATGTAACAGATATAAGTGCTTATAGGTCAAGTCTGAAACAGATAGGTAAGGTTTGGCGCGAGCGCTTTGGTCATCATTTCCCTGCTATGGCCCTAGTTGGGGTGACGGGGTTGGTTTCCCCAGATGCGCTAGTGGAAATTGAGACCACGGTGAGCATGACGGTTTAAGGATGAAATCCCCGAAAACATTTGATCTGTCGGTTTCTCGTGGTGTGGCAACCGTGACGTTGAACCGGCCCGATCGGTTGAATTCTCTAACCTTCGCGATCTACCGAGAATTGGCCGATACGTTTGAATCCATGGCCGAGGTTTCCGACATACGTTCGGTGGTTATTACCGGCAAGGGGCGGGGGTTTTGCTCGGGAGGCGATCAGGACGATATTATTTCTGAGCTTTTCTCCCGCGACAAAGCTGGCCTGCTCGACTTTACACGAGCGACAGGTCGGTTGATTGGAGCCATTTGTCAGCTCGAAAAACCGGTTGTTGCTGCACTGAACGGTGTTGCTGTTGGCGCTGGTGCGGTTATCGCTTGCGCATGTGATTTCCGTCTGGCGACCGAAAAAACCCGGATCGGTTTTGTGTTTCCCAAGGTTGGTCTGTGTGGTGCCGATATGGGGGCGGCGTACCTGTTGCCGCGTATCGTAGGCCTAGGACACGCAAATGAACTTCTTTACTTCGGCGATCTAGTCGAAGCCGATAGGGCTTTGGCCATAGGGCTTTTTAACCGGGTCGTTGGGACCGTAGACGAGTTAATGACACTTGCCTCGGATTGGGCCAACAAGCTTGCAGAGGGACCTCAGTTTGCTCACTCAATGACCAAGAGAATGCTCTACCGGGAACACAACATGGAGCTCAAAGAGGCTCTCGAAGCCGAGGCGGTTGCTCAAGCTGTATGCATGGAGCACCCAGATTTCCGCACTGCCCACGACGCATTCAAGAACAAGCAGACGCCAGTCTTCGCGGGTTCGCCTTTACTGCCCCATACCGAAAAAGGGGGAGAGTGAGACTGTCTGCCGACAGCTTTCCCGCGATGTTCGAGCCACGTCATCGAGAGCTCGCCGAGCGCCTGATGGGTATTTCGGAAACTGTTTCAATACGCGGACGAAAAAGCGCAAACGAAGCCAACGCAGTGCTTGCAGAAACGGGGCTATACCCTCATCTAATTCCCAAAGAGGGAAAGTTAGATGTCCGCGCACTTTGCACGATTCGAGAGATGTTGGGGGCGTCTTCAGTGCAAGCCGATTCGATCTTTGCCGTTCAGGGCTTGGGCATCACGCCTGTCTTTTTGGCAGGTTCAGAAGCTCAACAAAAACAAGCCTCCGAAATTGCGGAGGGTAGACTGGTGGCCGGTTTTGGTTTGACCGAGCCCGAAGCAGGTAGCGATGTAGCAAGTCTTCGGTGTGCGGCCACAAAAACGTCGAATGGCTATGTTTTAAATGGTGAAAAGACCCTGATTTCCAACGCCGGTCTTGCATCTCACTACACGGTTTTTGCCACA
Organism: uncultured Kofleriaceae bacterium; assembly: GCA_964410875.1. Taxonomy (GTDB): domain Bacteria; phylum Myxococcota_A; class Polyangia; order Haliangiales; family Haliangiaceae; genus CAYPIX01. The sequence continues at coordinate 2,177 of CAYPIX010000122.1, read as the reverse complement.
GTTGATCCAGAGCGCGGCCGGTCGGGAATTAGCGCTTTCTGGGTGCCTGCCGATACAAAAGGACTTGTCGTTGAACCGCTCAAAACCAGTGTTGACCATCCCCTAGGGCGAGTGGTTCTCAACAAATGCGAGGTGCCCAGCAAAGCGTTACTGGGGCGAGAGGGTCAGGGCTTCGAACTGGCCATGTCCACCCTGGATACTTTTCGAGTGACTGTGGGGGCGGCTGCCATTGGTATGGCACGAAAAGCCATTGACCAGACTGTTTCTCACGTCAACGGCAGGACCCAGTTCGGCAAACCCTTGGCCGCACAGCCTGTAGTTAGGTCCATGCTTGCAACGATGGCGACCGATCTGGATGCGTCTGCTCTTCTAGTTGCGCGAGCCGCATGGGAAAAAGATGTGAATGGCTCGGCAGCCACAGTGGAAACCGCCATGGCCAAGCTCTTTGCCACCGAAGCCGCAGGGCGTATTATCGATTCCGCTGTGCAACTTCACGGAGGCAGAGGGGTTCTAGAAGGGGAGTGCGTAGAAGAGCTCTATCGCGCGGTGCGACCGTTGCGTATCTACGAGGGGGCATCGGAAATTCAGCGGCTAATAATTGGCCGGGCCATTGCTAAAACAGGTGGGCAATGAAGAACGCGTCGCCACCAACCTTTCCTGAGACCTTCTCGGTCGCGGATTATTTCTTGTTCGACAGGATTAAAGAGGGCAAGGGTGACAAAGTCGCCCTTCGCTACGGGGACCTTGAGTACACCTATCAAGAGGTGGCAGATAAAAGTCGGGCTTTTGCTCAAACTTTGATGGCTCTAGGAATTGAGCGCGAAGAACGTGTGTACTGTGTGCTGCCGGATTGTCCTCCGTTCGTTTGGTCCATTTTTGGCACGATTGCGCGTGGGTCCATCTTAGCTATGGGCAACCCCTTGTCGCCTGAAAACTCGCTCTTGAGTGTCCTTGAGTACAGTCGCGCTAGCTGTTTGGTTACCACCGATACGGCGTTCGCTCGTCTTGCCCCGCACCTGGGTCAAGCAGACCATTTACGGGCGGTACTGCTTTGTCCCGACACCAAAACCGGGGAAAACCCAGAGGCTCCGGTTGCCGGCGTGGAAGCCCAGAGCGATCTGGTTGTTCAATCGTTGGCGACCCAGCCAAGCCCCGACGCCGCGATCAACTTGCCGGAACTAAAACGCGACGATCCTTGCGTGTGGCTATTTACCTCTGGTTCCACAGGAACGCCAAAGGCTGCGGTTCATACCCATCGCGACTTTGCATTTAACACTGAGGTCTATGCGAAAGGCACGGTGGGGTATCGTCATGACGACGTGGCCTTAAGCGTGCCCCGCTTGTTCTTTGGCTACGCTACGGGCACTAATCTCTGGTTCCCGTTTTCTGTGGGAGCAACGGTAGGGCTCTTCTCCGAACGACCAACTGCTGAGTCTCTGGTTGGAGCCATCGAAAAGTACCAGCCCACGATTGTTACCAATGTCCCTACAATGATGGGTAAGCTCTTGGACTACGATGACGAGCTAACCTCATCTGGCCGCTCAGGGATTGATATGTCGTCGGTGAGGTTCCATTTGTCAGCAGGGGAAGCATTGCCTCCACCGCTTTTGGAACGGTTCCATGAACGGTTTGGAGCCGAGGTCTATGACGGTATTGGTTCGGCTGAGATGTTCCATATCTACGTTTCAAACCGGCCGAATGACGTCAAGCCAGGTTCCCTGGGGCGACTAGTCGACGGCTACCAGGCGAGAGTTTTGCCGGTCGACGCCGAAGGCCCCGGGGCGGAGGAGGTCCCTCTTGGAGAGGTCGGGGTGCTCTGGGTTAAAGGCGACAGCGTAGCGATTTGCTATCACCAAGACAGGGATAAGAGTTGGGACACCTTTCACGGCCACTGGTGTCGAACAAGCGATTTATTCAGTCGTGATGAAAATGGTTATTTTTGGTTTGCCGGCCGCGCAGACGATCTATTTAAAGTGGGCGGTGTGTTTGTTTCACCGACCGAGGTGGAAAACTGTTTGCTCAGACACCCCGACGTACATTCGGCAGCTGTAGTGCCGCATGCCGACGACGGGTTGGAAAAACCGTTCGCGTTTGTTGTGCTTCGTGATCCCTGTGAATCCGAGGACAAAAAAATCGCTGAACTTCAAGAGCATGTAAAAAGTTGTCTAAGTAAATAC
>CAYPIX010000121.1:0-9809 GCA_964410875.1 uncultured Kofleriaceae bacterium | reverse complement strand
CCCATTATTCCTCCGGCACCCGCCGGCATTCCCTCATCACCAAAACAGACGACAAACCCTACGACACGAGAAAAAGTAGCTTTAGGTCGTCTACTGTTTTTTGACCCCCGTCTTTCTCAAGGCAAGGAACTTAGCTGTGGAGACTGTCATCAGCCGAGCCGCGTGTGGACAGACGGGAAAGACCGCTCCAAAACCGCGAAGGGCGTTCCCAACCTTCGGCACACTCCTACTCTCGCCAACTTGGTTTTTCACACCGACTACTTTTGGGATGGGCGGGGTTCCCCCCTGGAGGCCATGATCGCTGCCCACTGGAGAGGGCAAATGGCAAAGAAACCCAGTTCGGTAGTCGAAAACATTGCCGAAATTCCAAGATACCGCGCCCACTTTCGCAGAGCATTTGATGCTCCCCCAAGTGCTGCGGGTGTTAGAGATGCACTCACTGCATACGTTCGAACCCTTTTCCTGGGTGATTCGCCATGGGACCGCTACGAAGCCGGTGACAAGAATGCCGTATCAGACGAAGTTGTTCTTGGCTTCACAGTATTCACGAAAAGAGCTGGATGCGGTAATTGCCATACACCGCCGCTCTACACTGATATGAAATTTCACAAGAGACGGCCAGTCAGTGACGACGATCCTGACACTGGCCGGTTCCGCGTAACCCAACGCCCAGATGACCATGGCGCTTTCAAAACGCCCACCCTACGCGGAACCGTTAGCTCAGCACCGTACTTCCATGATGGTTCACAGGCTACGCTGGAGGCCGCCATCAAAGCGGAAATGATAAGGCAACAGCTTACTCAGCCCCTTACAGACCCAGAAATGGCAGCATTGGTCGCATTTGTCCGCTCCTTATCTGGCACTGCCCCCAAAAAGCCTACTGTTGAACTTCCACGTTCCACAACGCCCAAGAACGCAAATTCCGGACAGGGCCTCGGTGTTGGCTTCCCTTCGATTCTCGAACAACCGGCAACTCAAAACCCATAACCACATCAGCCAGTTAATGCCGTTACAAACGGTATCGCGGGTAGTTACAGGTCAAACACGGGGTGGCATTAGCCTTGCTCTATAAACGTGTACTCCCTTCTCTCCTCCTCTCAAGACCGAGGCATGGCACAAAGTCATGCCTCGGTCGTGTTTTCGGGTCTAGACATTCAACGTGCTGCCGCATATCGAGTACCCTCATTTCATGATTCGAATGGGAATACTTGCAGCACTGACTTTCACCGCGACAACCGCATTTGGCGAAATGCCACCCGTTCCCGCGCCTCAATCCATCACTTTGCGAGCTGTCGACGGGGTTACGGTTTTCGGCTCTCTCACAAAACTCTACCGCCGCTCTTCTCCAAACCAAAAACGTGAGCCGAAAATTGCACTGCTATTTCATCAGGCAGGTTCGAATCTCCATGAGTACGACACGGTAACCCCATTGTTTCATACAGCCAGCTTCGACACCCTTGCAATCGATCAGCGTTCCGGTGGAACAAAATGGGGCAAAACGAACCAAACCGTTTCGAAACTAAAGAAAAACGCTAGCTACCTTGAGGCAAAACCTGACCTGGAAGCCGCCCTCTCCTGGGCCAAGGCCAATGGCTACAAGAACGTTCTAGTGGTCGGAAGCTCATACTCTGCTGCTCTCGTTTTTATGCTTGCCGCTGAACACCCGGAAGTGTTCGCGATTGCCTCCTTTTCCCCTGGAGATCTTGGGAAGGGAAATCTAATTGCGAACGCTGCCGCAGAATCCAAAGCCTCAGTCTACGTAACCGCTGCCTCCAACAATCGAGAACAGAAAAAGGTCGATCAAGCCGTGTCCAGAGTAACCAAGTCAAGGCTCACACGACATAGGGCTAAGACCGGCGTGCATGGAATCTCTACTCTTAGGCCCGACAAGAACCCAAAGGGCTACCAGAAAAACCGTCAACACTTTTCGCAGTTCCTCATTTCTTTGGAGACTCCAAAGTAGCCTCTTCAGCGCACTAGTTCCCAGCAGTAACTTCCACTTGCTCTACATCGAAGCCTTCTATTTGAATGACTTCCTGCCCGCTAAAACGTCGGCCAAACTCGACACCAATGGCGGGCCCTCTAGCTGCGTCCAAAACCAGAGCTTGAGCGAAAGTAGAAGCGCCACCCGTCGCGGACCAGATCACGAACCGGACATCGTCGCCAACGATCTTCGAGTGACTCTCAGAAGATGCCAGGGCATCGAAACTCAAGGGTTCAATCCCGAAATCGATACTTTGCGCGAGTAGTGCCCAATTGTTACCGGAACTTTTTGGCCCTTTTGGGTTGCGGAGAACCCGCGCAACAAAACTCCGATAACGCTGTTGGCTATTTCGTCCTTTCAAGAGTTTTCGGCGCTGGCTTCCCCTTGACGCACTGGCAACGAACCGAGTTACTAAGCCATCTTCGAAGCCTTGCTGACCATCGAGAGTAAAAGTCACACCATTTCGAAAACGTACTCGGGTTGTAGCCGAGGAGTTCCCATCGTCAATGTCCGGACCGGCGCCTAGAAGGTCATCGATGCCAGCCTGATCTGCTGGGTATTCGAGCTCATCAAATGCCCCCTCTAACGTGGCTGGCAGATCGGCAACAGCGGTAGTGATGCTTCGCTCCCGGACATTGAGTCCGACCCAGCCGTCAACTTCTTGGGATTCGGTTTTTTTCTTCGCACGGTCGAGGACCCGCGCATTCGTCTTCGTACGAGGTTGCCATACCAACCGACGGCCCAATATCAACACCGGGTTTTTCTGCCCAGGCCTGCGAACCACCAAAACGCGTGCGCCATGAGACAGACGCTTTACGACTTTCTTGGGAGTCCCTTGAAAACCTTTTTTTGCAACCCTTCCGCGACCACGGCGGCCACTTGCCTCGGCCTTCTCTGGTGCTGCGGACACGACTATTCCAAGCACTACAAAAAGGAAAACTAACCGAGCTGCCTGAGACGTCATCTGTCTAAATCAAAGGTGCAAAGCCGAAGCCACGTATATGGCAGTTATTCCGCGCCTCTACCTTCGTACAGTGTGGCAAACCGAGGCGCCACTAGGGCGAAAACAAGCCGACTAACCGGCTACAGCAAATCAAATGATCCCTTGAGCCCAACTGAATTCTGGATTTGATACCTGTCGATCAACTGCGGGCGATTAACCAATCGAATCTCGTAGAGAACGGTTGCCCGTTTTGCCAATTTGTAGCCAACACCGAGCCGGAAGACTTTATTGAGCAAGTCGATATTGGACCGATTGTCACCCGGCTCCTTCGAGCGAATAAGCGGAAGCAAGAATTCTGCCCCGGAGTAATAGTAAAGCGTTTCGTCAAACAGCTCTCCACGGAACATGGTTACGAGCTCAACACCAGCCTGCGTGTAACTGTTCAAGGAAACCAGTTCCACGATGTCTTGGGTTTCGTCATCGTCGTCGACGCCTATTTGCCCATTTGCAAATACCTGTCGTGACCCGATGCCGAACCGTATATCCAAATCCAACCAGTGTTTGGCCAGCGGGTTCAAAAACACGCCCACACTTTCAAGCAGAGAAAGGGGCAGGAACGGATCGGAGAGACGAAATTCGGTACGCTCCCCCGTTAGCATCCCCCCCGGCAAACGGTACTGAACCGAATTAGTTCTAAGGTCGCGACCAATAAAGAGAGAAGTATTGAGCCCAAGACGCACAAAAGGGCCCACCCATTTACGCGCCCTAAACTGGTAAATCGTCTCTAGCTCGACAAAATCTGTCGCTGGTACCCAACGGCGGGTGTTCTGGGTCTTAACTACAACACCTTGCGCGTCCATACGACTTCGCCAAAGATGGCGACCTCTTGAAAAATTCGCTTGGCCGTGGACGCTAGCGTTAAAACTCCGAGTCGTCCCATCGACCTGGCCGACCACATTCTTATTGGAGCTCAGCTGAAAAACAGTCCCTACCCGGAGCTTAAACTCCCAATCGGATGGTTCCTTTTTCTTTTCTTCCTCGCATTTGCAGTCATTCTTTTTCTTAAGCTCTGTGGTCTGCTTGTGCTTGGCTATGTAAGTTGGTTTTTCTTGAGCGAACGCTGGGCGTGCCAAGAGCAAAAAGGACAAGAAAGCTGCAACCCTATTCGTCATGTTGTTACCTCTGCCATTGGCCCATGCCGTCAAGCCATCGCATCGGCGAAACGCTTGAACAAGTAGGCAGCATCGTGCGGACCGGGACTTGCTTCAGGATGGTATTGAATCCCAAAGATGGGTCGGTCTTTAACTCGGAAGCCCTCGACCGTCTGGTCGTATAAGTTTCGGTGAGTCACTTCGATTCCTGAAGGCAAACTCTGGTCATCAACGGAAAACCCGTGATTCTGTGACGTGATCTCAACTTTGCCCGTTCCCAAATCTATGACGGGGTGGTTTCCACCGTGATGCCCAAACGGCAATTTAAAAGTCTTTGCTCCGAGCGCTAGGGAAAGAATTTGATGCCCTAAACAAATTCCAAACACGGGTTTCCCCGTGTCGCAGAGTGCGCGAACGGTTTCAACCACGTCGGTCACCGCAGCAGGATCGCCAGGGCCGTTCGAAAGGAAATAACCGTCGGGCTCAAACGCAGCAAGCTCGGCAACAGAGGTTTGAGCAGGAAAAACCCGGACATCGCAGCCTACGTCACGAAGTCCACAGAGGATATTGCGCTTAATACCCAGATCTAAAGCCGCTACTCGCATAGTCTTGGAAGCGACGGTTCTTTCCTCTCCTTCGGCGACCCAGCTAGGCTGATCCCAGGAATAAGGCTTATCGCACGTGACACTGGGGACCCAATTGCTACCCTCCATGGACGGCGATGCCTTTACTTTTTCGAGCAATGACTCAACCTTGAGGTCCCCCACGAAGATGCCTCCGCGTTGGGCCCCGCCTGTCCGAATTGCTCGAGTTAAGGCACGAGTGTCAATTCCCTCTATTGCTGGAATACCGTGTTCTTTAAGGTAATCGCCAAAAGGTTGTTTTGCTCGCCAGTTCGAAACCAGCGGAGATGCCTCGCGAACCGCAAAACCAGAGCAAAACGGCTTCCGACTCTCGACGTCTTCTTCATTCACACCGGTGTTACCGATAAGGGGGGCTGTCATGGTTACTATTTGCCCAGCATAGGAAGGATCTGTCGAGATTTCCTGGTACCCGGTTAACGAAGTATTGAAAACGACTTCTCCTAGACCATCGTTCTCAGCACCGAAAGACAACCCCTCAAACGAACGGCCAGACTCCAAAACAAGCACTGCTTTTTTCTGTGACTTCACTGACAAAGACCTCCCGGATCATAAGAGACGCGACCGTCAATAAGTGTGAACACTGTGCGCGCCTCCAAAGAGCGGCCGTGGAACGGTGTGTTCTTTGATTTCGACAACATCTTTTCACGATCAACGGTCCAAGGAGAGTCCGGATCGATGACGCAAATGTCAGCGGCACCACCAACGGCGAGTGTCCCTGCTCCGGTCTTATCGAAACCAAAAACTTTTGCGGGGCCGCTTGTCAAGAGTTCGACGGCTCGGGTCACCGTAAGCTGACCGGACCGCACGAGCTCCCACGTCAGGCCAACCGCAGTTTCCAACCCTATCATTCCAAAGGCTGCGCAATCGAAATCGGTATCCTTCTCAATCGAAGAATGCGGTGCGTGATCTGTTGCGATGCAATCGGCCGTACCATCAATAAGAGCCTGGCAGACCGCGTCTCTATCAGCGTCAGTACGCAACGGCGGCGCCACTTTGGTCGATGTGTCGTAGGAAGAGCATGCATTATCGGTAAGGGCGAAATGGTGAGGAGTCACTTCGCAAGTTACCGGTAACCCCTTGGCTTTGGCTTCCCGCACAAGCTGAAACGTCTTCTCAGCGCTTGCATGGGCAACGTGATAAGCCGCACCAGTCCATTCAACCAAGTCTATATCTCTGGACACCATCACCGACTCAGCGCTGGAGGGCTGACCTCGAAGACCCAGCTTTGTAGCAACGGCCCCCTCGTTCATCACGCCCCCTTGGGAAAGACTCAAGTCTTCCGCATGCTGCACTACCACCAGGCCGAACGTGTGCGCATACTCAAGAGCTCTCCGCATAAGTCCCGCATCCATAAGCGGGCGCCCGTCGTCTGAAAGCGCCACGGCACCGGCCTCTTTCATCTCCCCAAATTCCGCCAAGGACTCCCCTTTGAGGCCTACAGTCAATGCGCCAACCGGGTGAACTTTGCAAAGCCCTACTTCCTGCATTCGCCGCACCATCAAACTAGTTACCGCAGCGCAATCGTTGGCGGGCTTGGTGTTGGGCATCGCGCAGACTCGAGTGAATCCGCCGGCAGCCGCCGAGCGAGAGCCCGATTCGATGTCTTCTTTGTACTCCTGGCCAGGCTCTCTGAAGTGCACGTGAAGGTCGATGAGACCGGGCACGACCAACTTGTCGCTTACATCAACGACCTTTGCGCCCTTGGGAGCGCTGGCTCCCTTGGCTACCGCTGCCACTCTGCCATCGGTCACCACGACGTCCATTGCTCCATCAAGTTTTTGAGCTGGGTCTACAACGCGACCCCCGCGGAGGAGCAGGTCCATAAGGCTGGTGGGGTTCTAACGATAAAACCTGCCAGCGGCAAGCAGTTCGACACCGTTTGAACAGGAATCAGCAGACGTTTTTGTCCCGGTCGGGCTACAGTCCCGCGGAGCATGGCGACAAAGGAGCAAACCGCGGCCATCTTGATTATCGGCGATGAAATTTTGTCGGGCAAGGTTCGCGAAGAAAACGCCAGATATCTAATATTGGAGCTTCGGGCTCTCGGCGTCCTGGTGCGTCACGTGGCCTTTCTACCCGATGACATTGGCATTATAGGACGAGAGACGAAACGACATAGCGAGGAGCAAGACCTGGTGTTTACAACCGGAGGCGTTGGCCCCACTCACGATGATGTAACCACGAAAGGCATTGCCAATGGATTCGAGGTTCCGGTGGTATCTGACCCGAAGCTAGAAGAGCTGGTTCGCAGATTCTATGGCGACAGACTTTGTCCTTCGCACCTTTTGCTAGCCCAAGTCCCCGAAGGAACCGTCTTGGAAACAGACGGAAAATCCGACGCTGCTTTTGTCACGAGGTTTCGCAACGTATTCATTTTCCCTGGAGTCCCTTCACTTCTGAAAGCCAAGTTCCCAGTAATCAGAGAACAGTTTCGTGCCCAGCCTTTTTGGAACGGCAAGATTTTCTGCACATGTGACGAGGGTACGATAGCCGAGGCCCTTGGAGAACTGGCGAAATCACTTACCGGAATCTCAATTGGGAGTTATCCAAAAATCGACAACCCAGAATACAAAGTCATGCTAACTGTCGAGGGCAAGGACCAAGAAACAGTAGCCCACGCTTTCGAGAAAATGACCGAGACCTTCTCCAGTCACATTCTTAGATCCGAGCCGCCCCGCCCCATCAAGACCGAAGGAAGCCAATGAGCCAAGCCATCCAATCTGTTCGCGGAATGAACGACGTCATGCCACCAGACGTCCACCAATGGCGCTTTTTTGAAAAGGCAGCGATTGAGTCTTTTCAACGGTTCGGCTATGCGGAACTGCGTACCCCCATCCTCGAGTCAACTTCGCTTTTCTCACGAGGAATCGGGGAAGCCACCGACATCGTGGAAAAAGAGATGTACACGTTCAAAGATCGCAAAGATCGCTCTCTCACTATGCGCCCGGAGATGACAGCGAGCAGTGTGCGAGCCTACATCCAACATTCTGTTGGCAAACGCGAACCAGTGACACGTTGGTTCTATTCCGGACCCATGTTTCGGTACGAGAGGATGCAGACAGGCCGGTACCGTCAATTCTATCAAATTGGAGTCGAAGCATTTGGCGTGGCCGAACCCACCCTTGAAGCGGAGCAGATAGCAATGCTTCACCAGCTGTACACCAATCTCAACTTTGAAGGGCTGGATGTCGTTATCAATACGGTGGGCAGAAAAGACGACCGCCTGGCATATCGTGCAGCCCTTCATGACTACCTAACTCCACACAAAGCCAGTCTGTGCAGTGACTGTCAGAGGCGTTTTGACAAGAACCCACTTCGAGTTCTCGATTGTAAGAAAAAAACCTGCTCGAAAATATCCGTGGACGCGCCCTCGCTTCTCGACTACCTCGGGAACGACAGCAAGACTCACTTCGAACAGGTGCAAGAGTCATTGACCGCAATGGGCGTGACTTTCAGGGTCGACCACCGGATGGTTCGTGGGCTCGATTACTATAACGCCACTGTGTTTGAGATCATCTCGGCCTCGTCAAAGCTCGGTGCACAGAGCACAATTGTTGCCGGGGGACGGTATGACGGATTGGTGGAAAGCCTTGGTGGGCCTGCGACGCCTGCTGCCGGTTTTGCCCTTGGAGTGGAACGCAACGTCCTATGCCTTCCCGAAAAAAGCGATGGTTATCTACCTAAGCCTGACTGCTTTGTCGCGTGCTACGGAGAAGCCGCTCGAAAGGAAGGGCTTCGAATAGCCCAAGATCTTCGACAGCGTGGTTTCTACGCGGAGGTCGAACATCGAAGCGTAAGCATGAAAGCTCAGCTGAAACGCGCCGATAAACTGGGTGCCAAGACGTTGCTCGCCCTCGGCGATCGCGAAATTGCCGAACAATCTGCGGTCGTACGCAATATGTCGAACCGAGAAGAAACCAAAACATCGTTGACCGATGCTTGCGCAACGATCTCTAAGTTGCTGTAGACACAAGAACTCTTCTTCCGATTACTTGGTCGTGGCGACCAAACCGGCGCCGAACACTAGTGAAAACCGACTTTCGTGGCGTATTCTAGGCTTGGTGGGAAACACGTTTCGCTTTGTCTTAGTCATTTCTTTGGCCCTTCTTTTTAGTGGCTGTTTTTCGCCTACTCTTCCAGGAACCATCTCTTGCGGGCCAGATTCTCAGTGCCCAAATGGCCAGGCTTGTGGAAGCGACGGCCTCTGCATTGTTGGAAATGGAGATGGGGACGGTGATGGCGACGGCGACGGCGACGGTGACGGTGATGGTGATGGTGATGGTGATGGTTGCGGGTTTTGGCAATTCAATGGGATTGACGGTTGCAACCTGCCCGAGTCCTCGGGACCTCTCGTCATAACGTCCAATAGCGTTATAGACACCGACGATGCATCTATTCGTGCTGAAGACGGGACCTTGCTCTCCGTGACGACCGCGCTCCGCGATGGTGTGCTTGTTTTTGTCGTCGACTCGTTTGATTTAAGGGCATCAGCCAATCTAGTAGGGCGAGGCTCAAAACCGATAGCTATCGCCTCATTTGGAGATGTAACCATTTCCGGTAGCCTGAATGTGTCTGCGAATGAAACCGACGCTCCAGCAGGAAGTGCCCCGGCGGAACTATGCGCAGAAGGATTTAGTGGTACCCGCACATCTATTGACCGACACGGTGCCGGTGGCGCCGGCAACAGTGGACGAGGCGGAAATGGTGGCAATTTCGCGAACGGTAGCGGAGCCGGTGGTCGGCAATTGACGACTCAACCGATTCTTCCAACAGGAGGGTGCGACGGAGGAGACTCGGGAACAGAGTCCAATCTTGCTACTGGCGGCCAAGGAGGAGGCGCTATAGCGATTGCGTCAAGAACTAGGATCACTGTGACAGGATTTGTTTTAGCTAACGGTGAAGGTGGTCTGGGAACTCGCTGCTCTGGAGGTAATTGTAGTGGAGGAGCTGGCGGTGGTGCGGGAGGCTATATTTCTATGGATAGCCCGACGTTGGATTTAGACGAAGCAACCCTTGCAGCAAACGGCGGCGCGGGCGGCGGCGGAACCTCAACCGCGGGTCAAAGTGAAGGAGAGAAAGGACAGGAC
>CAYPIX010000120.1:0-10154 GCA_964410875.1 uncultured Kofleriaceae bacterium | reverse complement strand
GATAATATCTCCGCTGGGCAACGGAACAATAATATCTGCACGTTCTAGCTCGCCCTTCTCACAACCGAGCGTCGCGAGATTCTCGCACGGAAAGTTAGCCGCTATCGAGAGGGTTTCGCGTGTTCTCTGAGAGTAGATGCTCCTATTGTTTCGATCGACGAACAAAGTCTGTTCAACCACATCGTTGTCGTCTGCCGGAAGTGCTCTCACGGTTTGTAAGTCAATTGCCGCATCAGATAAATCAAAAGGCGAAAACGCGACCGAAACCAAATCCCGGCCTTCGGTGCCACGAAGAACAGACAGACCGCTTTCGTTTGGAATCAGTACATCTAAGCGTGCATCGCCGTCAAAATCCGCGTACGTAACGGGGTTGTCCTGGCTGGCCCGAACTCTAAGAAAGTCATCGAACGACGTGGACGCTGAGCCATAGCGAACCGAGATAAACTCTCGGTCGCTTCCAACAAAATCCTCGAGGCCATCTCCATCGACGTCTCCAATGGCGAAACTGTCTACGTCGAAAGTCCAAGGGCCACCACTTAGCTCGAAACCACCCGCCGATTGTCGACAGCGCATATCGGTTCCACAACTCCAACCGTCCGGGCAAGTCGTATCTTCGCAGGTGTAGAAACAAGCGTTTGCCGTATCCGGACCTCCACAGGTTCCGCCGTCAAAGGCGGAGGAGCCATCGCAATCCTCCCCCACTTCTAGCACCCTGTTGCCACAGACACCGAGTTCTACGGTCTCGAACTCGGTACATGAGACGGTTAATGCGACAAGAGCTGCAAGAATGAGCAAGACAGGGTTCTTCATTTCATTTTCCTAGAACGGATTTTCGATCGAGTTTCTGCTCTTTCGTTTTTTGGTTTTTTTTCTGGGCCGACGAGGTTTGGTTTCGATGGCAAACATGGGCACCTTGAGGGCGGCATCTTGATTCGGAACGACTTCGGCTGTAGCCAATCGGTACCCTTCAAGCTCAAAAGTGAGAATCACTGGCTTTGTGCCGTAGGGCATCTGCACTTTTCCCGGAGCGACTCCGAGTACGCCGTTGGCCCATGACACCTTGGCTCCCTCGGGGGCCCCTTGAATGTCCACGGTTACTAATGTTGGCGTTGCTGTTGGTGCAGCCGTCTTTTCCAACGGTTCGTTCAACGAAGCAGGCTGAACGGCTTGAGTGTTTGGCTTGGGGGGCAACTGAGTTTCCCCCTCAGAGAATCCACCTCGAGAAACGAAAAAGACAGCACCAAGCCCCAAAACTGCGACCGCTGCTGCAATCAGGGGAAGCGGTTTCTTTTTTTCTACTTGGAGCTGCGCCTTCGTTCCCGCGCCAATCGTCGACTTTCGAGATTTCTGCTCAGCAAATGGTATCGCTAGAGTTTCAGAGTGGGCAAAGGCAAACTCGGCAGATATCGACTCGGGAATTTCTCCCTCCCCTACCAGCGCTTGTATCGCCTCGATCAGAGTCGGCGGGCGGTCTGCCGGATCTTTTCGCAGCATCCAAAGGACGGCCATGTCCGCGTCAACGGAAATATCAGTAGCAAATTCGGATGGGGCTTTGGGTTCTTGATGGATTTGCGCCATCATAATTTCCATATAATCTTCCCCGTTAAACGGCATCATTCCGGTAAGAAGCTGGTAGGTGAGCACGCCAAACGCATACACATCGGTACGATGATCCACGTCGCGACCACGGCATTGCTCCGGTGACATGTAATAGGGGGTGCCCATAGGAGCTCCGGTCTGGGTCTTATGGAACGAATCATCGTTGTGAAGTAATTTGGCGATGCCGAAATCCAGGAGTTTGGCCTCCTCAACTTCCCCGCTTGCATTGTGTGTCAGAAACACATTTTCAGGTTTTAGATCTCTATGGGCGACTCCCTTGGCGTGTGCAGCGTCTAAAGCGCGTGCGATAGATGCCAAGAAGGGAAGCGCTTCTTCTAGAGACAGGCGACCTTTTTGCTTGAGAAATTCGTCAAGAGGGACACCGTCTAGGTGTTCCATCACGTAGTAGTGCCGACCGTCAGGCAAGACGCCGAACTCGAAAATATCAATAATACCGCGGTGACCTATTTGATTGACGGCCCGTGCTTCCGCTTTGAAGCGCGAAACCATCCCTGGGTCCGCGGAGAATTGCGGGTGTAGCACCTTTACTGCGCCTACCTTGTCGATGTCATTTACCGCTTTGTAAACAGCACCGAAGCCGCCCTCGCCGATCTTTTTCTGAATGACGAATTTGCCCGCCTTCTGGCCAGCCTCAAGATCCGACAACGACGTCACGGCGTCTGGCGCCTTTTGTCCGTTATTGTAAAATTGAGTCGTCACTCCCCCCCCAAAGAACGACACTCGCAAGTGCGAGTATCACCAGGGGCGATAATCTCTTAGGTCTAGAAACCCCGTCAAGGCTGCTTGGGTGCTCGACGCGCACACAGGTAGGGAGCGGGTGCACAGCGATTCGCCGGCACGATCGGACGGAGCCCAACAACCACTGGTGTTGTTGGGCTTGGGCGACCCCAACGGGATTTGAACCCATGTTGCCGACCTGAAAAGCCGGTGTCCTAGGCCACTAGACGATAGGGTCGGATTAACTTTACCCGCATCTAGCCAAGGTGAAAAGTCCGCAGTCGAAGGCGGGCCTCATCCGGAGACAAGAAAGTCCAAGAACCCAATGGCCATCGGAGTTTGCTTGTGAAACCAAAACCGGATTTACCCGAGATCTAAGCCAGGCTACCCTTGCCCGCTCTAAACCATCGGAAAGCCGTCACCGTCAGTATCGACGGTTCCGTCCGAAAACTGCCTCCCTTTCCGGATAAAAGAGCGCCATTCCATTCGAATTTCGAATAGCGCCGCGAAAACGCTTACCTGTAAGTACAGAATGTTGCGCGTGCACCTTTATTGCGTTCCCCGGAACATGCCCAAAAACAGGTTCTATGTTTTCGGTCTTATTAGTGTGATGGCATTCGCTACTTCTGCCCATGCGGCAGGAAGGAACGTCAAACCAGGGGCGCGAGCTGTAAAGCAAGTTACTGCTGCAAAGGCCAAGGTGAAAGGTGCAAGCCCGGTGCGAAAGGCTAGCAATCGAGTGATTCAAAACCGCCTTGGAAGAACTGCGAAGGCGCCAACTTACAAACGTACAAAACGAGCGAAGAGGCCCTCTATGAGAGGAGCTGCGCGTACGGGCAGCGCGAGCAATGCTGTTATCACGGCCACTGTTGGTACGGTTGCGGCCCTTTACTTTTGGAGCACCCTGTCCCACTCTTTCGATACCTCCTTTAATGCGGGTAATATCGTGCGGTTGCTAACCTCTGGAGGGATTACCGCCTCTGCGTTTCTTGTAGCGTTAGGAAATTCACAGGAAGCATCCGCGGATCAAGCTCGGGTGAACGAGTCCCGAAGGAGAAGCAGTCGGCACTAAGGTAGCCGGTTCCTGGCCCGCGCTAAATTCTACTGCGCTCGCAAATTTTTCACGTGCACCGTCCTGAAAGCAAAAACTCCGAGAACCTCAATGATTCTCGGAGTTAGTTTTGTGACCCCAACGGGATTTGAACCCGTGTCGCCGGCGTGAAAGGCCGGTGTCCTAGACCACTAGACGATGGGGCCGGTCGCCGCAGAGACTACAATCAAGATGGCCCTATCGGAAATAGAGAATCCAATATTTCAGGAATTTCCTGTTCAGCGACGATCCTCAAAGCCCCTTGAGGCCAATGCGTGTTTTTTTTAAAGAGCCTTCAGGCGAAGATGCTCAAAGCCGTACCCGCGAGACCAGTACGTGCATTTATAAAAAGTGGGCCCAGTAGGATTCGAACCTACGACCATCGGATTAAAAGTCCGGTGCTCTACCAGCTGAGCTATAGGCCCAAACCGCAATCGCGGGCGCTTCTTATGACAAAAGCCGAGCGCGCTTGCAACAGAAGAGTAGAGAGAAAAAGCAGCTACCGGGAGAAAACGATTGCGGTTCACTCGACTTGCTGGAAGCCGGTTTCAAAACCCCCAAAGACAAAAGTCACCGGCCCACGGCAGCTAACCAATTAAGAACGTTGAAAACCTAGATGTTTTAAACGCGCAACGGGATCGCTATGATGTTCACCGTGAATCGTTCCGTCAAAGTAACCGTGTCTGGCCTGCAATTCGCCGTCAAAACTGACGCGAAACCCAAATACGTGAAGGACCTTGCGACGTTCGTAACAGGAAAAATGAAGGAAGTTGGCGCAAGCGGCCGCATCGGCTCCACGCAGAGCCAAGCTCTCCTCGCAGCCATGACCATTGCCGATGAGCTCCATCAGCTTCAGCAAAAGCAGGCCAAACTCGAGCGCGAAGTCAAACGCCGAACAGAAAAGATCCTTGGGTACCTGACCAACGAAACCAAGCTTTAGCCCCCTGTGAGCAGTAGTGAAAAACGAGGAAAAGTCTGAACTGCGAGTACGGCTTTTGGAAGCCCGCCGTTCAGCGCACCAACAATGCACAAGTGCCGATATCGTCAATGCGACAGGGCACCTATTGCGCGAGCTTGAGGGGATGATCCGCGTAGGAGTTTACTGTTCCCGGACAAGCGAGCTACCCACCGATCAGGCTATTCAATCTCTCTGGTCCCGCTCCTGCCAAACCTACTTCCCTCTTGCTCACAGTGATGGAACTCTAACCTTTCACCAGGTTCAGCAAAAACGTGAACTCAAACCCGGCCGCTTTGGCATTCTTGAGCCCGATGGAGATTTAGCAAATTCCAAGGACCTCGATGCGGTGGTCGTCCCTGGCGTTGGTTTCGATACATATGGCAACCGCTTGGGTATGGGCCGCGGTTACTACGACCGTTTTCTTGCAACAACCAACGCAACGCGCATTGGTTTCGGATATCCATGCCAATTGGTGCCGCATATTCCAGTTGAAAAGCACGACTTGCCAATGGACAGCTTTGTTTCCAGCCATGGTGTGACTTCTTTTGCTCAGACAAAGGTACACAGGGTTCAGTGACGGAATACTTGCCAATCCTCTTTAGCAGCGCCGCTGGGCTAGTCGTCGGTGTATCTGCAACTCGGCTATGGGCAAGCAACCGCTCATCGTCTTTCGAGAACGTAGCCGAGATCGAAGTAGAGAAAATCCGCAACGCGGGCAAGAAAGAAATAGAAGAACTAAAAAGAGCAGCCGAAGTAGAAGGTAAAGAGCGCGCTCTTGAAATAGAAAACCAAGCCGACCAGTACGCCCAATCTAAACGAGAAGAACTTGCAAGAAAAAGCGATGCCCTTGCAACAAAAGAGGCAGAGCTCGAGGAGGCGCGACGCTCCATACGAAAGTCCGAGAGCGATCTCAGCCGACGAGAAAGGAGCATTTCTGGTAGGGAAAAGGCAGCCGAGGACCTTGTAAGCAAAGCGGCGAAGGCCCAAAAAGAAGCGCGAAACCGCCTTGAGACCATTGCCGACCTCAGCGTTGAAGATGCAAGAGCAGAGCTCGTCAAAGAAATGACTTCCGAAGCTCGCGATGCCGCAGCGCAAGAAATTAAAGACATCGAAGACGAAGCCCAAAAAGCCTCCGACGAGATCTCCAAAACCATCATTGCAACGGCAATTCAACGCCATGCGAGTGAATTTGTTGCCGAGCGAACGGTCTCCGTCATTCCCCTACCAAACGACGACATGAAGGGCCGTTTGATTGGTAGAGAAGGCCGAAATATTCGGGCGCTAGAAGCCGCCGCCGGAATAGATCTCATTATCGACGACACCAGTGAGGTCATTACCGTGAGCTGCTTTAACCCGGTGCGACGGGAAATAGCGCGGATTGCCATAGGCAAACTAGTGGCCGATGGTCGCATCCACCCGACAAGAATTGAAGAGGTCGTTCGAGAAAGCCGTAGAGAAGTCCAAGACCTCGCCAAAGCCGCTGGGGAACAAGCGGTCTTCGACTTGGGCTTGCACAAAGTACACCCCGAACTGGTAAGACAGCTTGGCAGACTCAAGTACCGACAGTCCTACGCACAAAATGTTCTTGAGCATTCCATTGAGGTTGGGTTTATCGCCGGTTTGGTAGCAGCCGAGGTCGGTATCAGCGTGCGGTTGGCACGCCGTGCGGGACTTCTCCACGATATTGGTAAAGGGGTTGATCACGAGCAGGAGGGCTCTCACGCAGGAGTTGGTGCCCAATTCGCGCGGAAACACGGCGAATCCGCACGAATTTGCCAGGCTATCGCTAGCCATCACGGCTCCCCGGCCCCAAAAAGTGTACTCGATCATATTGTGGCCGCGGCCAATGCGCTTTCTGCGGCTCGGCCAGGAGCGCGGCGAGAGCTTCTTGCCTCTTATATCCAACGGCTAGAAGATCTCGAAACCTCAGTCGCCAAAATCGGGGGTGTCCACCGGGTCCATGCAGTGCAAATGGGCCGCGAAATTCGCGTCATGGTGGAAAACGACAAAGTTGATGACGCGCAGGCGCGTTCACTAAGCAAGGAAATTGCGCATCAAATAGAAACCGAAGCAACCTACGCTGGAGAGGTACGCGTAGTAGTGGTACGAGAAACTCGAGCCAGTGAATACGCTCGTTAGCCTTGGACAAATCTGTGCACATTATTGAAGAACTACAAGCGCGTAATCAGGTAGCAGACGTTACCCATGAGAAGGAACTGAAAGAGCTCCTCGCAGGAGGGGATGCTGTGCCCTTTTACGCAGGGTTCGATCCAACCGCTACGAGCCTCCACCTTGGGAACCTCATTCCTATCTTGCTTCTCCGCCGTATCCAGCTTGCGGGACATCGTCCTATCGCAGTGGTAGGCGGTGCAACAGGAATGATAGGCGACCCGTCTGGAAAGAGTGACGAACGAAACCTCCTCGACGAAAAAACTCTGACTCAGAACTGCGAGGCAATAAGGGGACAACTATCCCGTTTCTTAGACTTTGGAAAAGGTCCTAGCGGAGCAGAGATGGTTAGCAATCTCGATTGGTTCAAGGGAATCGGATACATCGAGTTCCTGCGCGACATTGGCAAGCTGCTTTCGGTCAATTACATGGCCGCTAAGGATTCAGTCAAATCTCGCCTCGACAACAGAGAACAGGGAATTTCCTACACGGAGTTTTCCTATATGCTTCTTCAAGCCTACGACTTCGTGCACCTAGCGGAACACCATGGCTGCCGACTGCAAGTGGGTGGGTCCGACCAATGGGGAAACATCACCGCTGGCTGCGAGTTGCAGAGAAAAATGGGGCGTCCAGCCGTTTACGGACTAACTGCGCCACTATTGCTCGACAGCAAAGGTGAGAAAATGGGCAAGACTGCTAGCGGCGCTCGAATCTGGTTAGACCCGGATTTAACTTCTCCATACGCCATGTACCAGTACTGGCTCAACCTAGACGACGCGGATGTGGAAAAAGCACTTCTAACCTTCTCCTTCCGTAGCCTGGAAGAAATCGGGACAATTGTTGCGAACCATGCAGAAGCGCCACAGAAACGCGCTGGGCAAAAAGCCCTGGCGCAGGAAGTCACGACCTGGATCCACAGTGAAGCTGCAATGGTCTCTGCGGAAAAAGCGACCCAGGTCATGTTCGGTGGTTCTTTGGCAGACCTTAAAGATAAAGACCTAACGCCACTACTTCAAGACATCCCCTCGAGCGAATTAGACGCACAATCCCTAAAGGCTGGCATGCCTTTAGTCGACATACTTGCCCAGTGCAAACTCGCGAAGTCAAAAGGTGAGGCGCGCCGGTTGGTAAAAGGAGGCGGTGTCTACATTAATAACGAGCGAGAAGCTGACGTTGACAGGACCCTGACGAACTCAGACCTGGGAACGGAGACCATGCTGGTCCTTCGCGCCGGAAAAAAGAACTACCATATTCTCAAGGTAGTGAGCTGACTGGTCTTTAAGACTGGTCGGTCGTCGCGCTGTTGCCCGCGTGGTAGCGACGAAACCAAAGGGTCGACAATGCCAAAAGCATTGCTAACGCGTTTCCTCCTGAGCTTCCGCCAGAGGAACATGCACCGATAACACCGTTCCCGCGGCGGCTGTTCGGTATTGCGTCCGTTCTTGCGATGAACCCGTTAACGAAATCAGAATACCTGTCTAACCTTACACTCACGCCTATGAGCTCTCGGTCCGTACAATCTACCTCCCCGTTGACAGCGGGCGATATAATTTGAGCGTTTACACCCACGAGAACCTGCTCGCCGCCGACGTCCATAAAAGTAGAACCGCCAGAGTCGCCCGGGCAAAGATTTGATCCTGCAGGTGCGCCTTCCTGGTTTCCTAGAAATAGAACCTCGCCAGCTCTCTCTACGCCATTTATTAAAGCTTGGGGCGCATTCCTTAAAGCCTGATTCACAGGTGCCACAGTCAAAAGTGTACTCGTCCCACCGCGCTTGGTACCAGCATCCTGGCCATTGAGAGAGGCGATGCCGTAACCAGCTATCCGCACGCTCTGTCCCACTAACCCCTCTAGAGGCGTATTGTTAACCAAGGTGGCGGCTGCTGGAGCGGGTGTGGCGAGCTTGAGCATCGCCAGGTCTGCGGTTGGATGATACTCAATTTCTTCCACCGCAATCGGTACATCTTGCACGCCAGGCTGCTGGGAAAAAAACACCAATAGGTCCTCTGCTCTAAGTTCTGTTCCTTGAGGAATTGGCCCACCCGGGTCTGCGATTCGAACACAATGGCGGGCTGTCGCTACCGCTTGGCTAGATACCACTCCTGCCTGGTTAGTAACCGCCGTGAGCGAACACGTGCCAATCTGGGTAAGCTGGCCATTGATCTCCGCTCCCATGACAAGAAAACCCGTGCTGGGATTGTCGCTGTTCAGGTCCCCGTTAGCTATTTCCTGCGCCCGTTGCCCCAGCTCGATTTCATCGCTTAACTCACAGCCAGAGACGCCAAAAAGAAGGGCGAATGCTGAGATACGGACAAACGGAGACACCCCCCTTAAAGAAGCAAGGCGCGTACCTACCCTATCTCAAGAAAAAGTACTGTTAATTCTGGCCCTTAGCCCGGTTTGGGGTCGTCTTGCCAGGGACTTTGGCTACCGGTTACGAACTTGGAGTCTCCACCCACAAACCAAGTGGCTAAAGGTCAGCTTCAAAACGCTCCTGAAGAGAACCTCTAGGCGGCTGATACGTGCGGGGACTTGACCTGGGGAGCTCCCCGCGAGTTTGCCTTTGTTCTCTCTCCAACTGTTTTCTGACCTTCTTGGCTCGTCGCAATTTTCGAAGATCTGACTCAATTGCTTCCCGAGCACGACGGAGAGCTTCGCGTTCTGCTCTTACCTCACTAAGGGCCTTCTTGTTACGTACTCGATTTGATTTCAAATCGCGGAGTTCACTTTCTAGTCTTTGTCGGTTTCTCTGTGCTCTCATCAACGCTGACTCGGCACTAGTACGCTTTGTTGAGACCCTCTTGGCCTCGTTCTCAACCTTCTTTAGATCGATGGCAATTTGTTTTCGTTCTTGACGCAATTTTCGAACAGTCAACTGTCTATCTTTTAGTTCATCTTCACGGGCTTTCAGCTCCGCCCCTGCTACACGCGCCCCCTTGCGCGTCGAAGCGTCTTCCACGACATTCTTTGCCGCACGAACAGCCTTCTTAGACGCCCTGAGTTTTCGATTCGCAGCGCTCAATATTGCGGCACGTTTCTCTGCTTCTTTGCGGAGTTCTCGAGCTCGCTCCAAGGCGGTCTCTTCGCGCAGTCGCAACAACTTAGTTCTTTCAATCCGATCCTGTTGTTCTTTGGCTATCGCTTGTAGTTCTTTGATACGTTTTTCAGCCCCGTCAGCGATAACTTGAGCCCGTACACTCCGTGCTTCTGCAAGGCTCCGTTCCGTTTGTGCCGAGTCTCGCCCAGACTCGGCTTGTAAGCGCTCCCCTTGTGCGACCTCCATGGCTTTCTTAAGTGCCGTGTGCCGTTCTTGCGCTAGCTCTGTGGCCTTTTCTGCAGCCTCCCGCTTTTTGCGCGCTTCATTGGTTGCTGCTTCCGCTCGAATCCTTCGCTGTTCCGCCAGATGTGCAGCTGCTTGCGCCTGTTTATTTAGAAATGCTTGCCGTTTTCGAGAGCCGTTTATTTTTGCGGCTTCGCGACGCAACGTAGCCGCTTCGCGGGTCAATTTGCTCGCCTCAGCGCGCTCACGGTCTGCAAGAGCAACAGCTTTTTCTGCGGCAAGTTCTCGCTTCTTGCTTCTTGCTAACGCTTCTTCAGATC
>CAYPIX010000119.1:0-10256 GCA_964410875.1 uncultured Kofleriaceae bacterium | reverse complement strand
TCCTCTCCGCTTCGATAGCGTTTGGAGCAGGGTCGGCGGCCGCGGCCGCGGCCGCGGAGATGGGTTCGAGCCAACAACAAATTCTCGGAGGCACACAGAGTGATGATAGAGCTGTTGTGGCGATCACTCACAAACGAACCGCCTTTTGCACTGGTACTCTGGTTTCTAAGCGCATAGTCGCAACGGCTGCACACTGTGTTGCACCACATATCGATTTTGACCCGAAAGATGTCGAAATTTTCTTCGGCGACGATATGGGTCGGGAGGGTGGCATCTACATCTCTGCCATCTCCGGTGTTGCACACCCTGATTGGGCTGCCGACAAAATCCACGACGATGTTGGCGTCTATCGCTTATCAGAAGACGCACCAGTGCTACCCGTCTTCCTTCCTGGAACTCCATTGAATGAAGATTTCGTTGGTACCGCGGTTCGCGTTGTCGGTTTTGGTGTCAGCGAATCAACCACAGGATCTAGCGGTATTCGACACGCTGGCGAAATGATCGTAGACGCTATCGACTCCAAAGCCATTTACTTAACACCGGAACAGTCTACGACGTGCAATGGTGATTCGGGTGGCACTCTTTTCGGCAACGGATTTGGAAATACTCAGGTCTTCCTTGGAATCCACTCTCGTAGCCGATGCGAGATTGGGGATAGCTCCTCAGCAATCGACGAACGACTTGATTCTAGTATTGAATTTTTCGCACCATTCCTTGCCGAAGATGCCGACAGCATTCGAACGGCCGACCCCTCTTGTCAAATGGACAATGTTTGCAATGAAGATTGTGTCTTTGATGTCGACTGCGCAGAGGAGATTTATACTAGCGAAGGCTCGGCGGGAGGTTGCTCAAGCACAGGTTCCTCTTCCAACGGGCTCTGGTTCTGCTTACTACTACTAGTCGCTTTTCGATCTCCCCGACTTCGATAGTCCATTTCTCACTACCCGCTGGCCCTAGTAATGTTACAAACGGCCCATGCTAAAGATCGCCGCTGTTTCTATCGTGGCACTTTTCTCCGTTTCGGGCTGTAAACCAAACGGTCAAGAAAAGAGCGAAGGCAAAGCTGCTTCAGGCAAACCTGCAGAAACCCAAAAGGCTCAAGCACCACCTTCGCTCCTCATTGCTCAAGCGCAGTTCTTACGGAATGGCAGCGAATTCAAACCAGGGCCCGCGAAGCTGACAATTCTTCGCCCCAAGGCAGAAACACAAACCGAGATCCTTGAAGATCCCGACTCAAACGTCTTTCACAAAGCACTCGAGTGGCAAGGTGGGATTCTCACCATCGGTGGTGAGAAAGCTCTTCTCAAACACTGGACTAAGAACAACGGAAAATGGACGGCAACTAAACTTTGGGAAAAGAATTGGGGAGGAAAATTTAACAGGCTCCGGGATATCGAAATCGGAGACGTCACCGGTGACAAGAAGCCCAACCTAGTCATTGCAACTCACGATCAGGGCGTTATCGCCATCGGAAGTCTTTCCGGCAAAGAATGGAAGTTCGAAGAACTTTTTCAAAATCCAGATACATTTGTTCATGAGATCGAACTCGGCGATCTCGATGGAGATGGAGCGCTAGAAATCTATGCCACGCCGTCTGCAAGAAACCGTTCCGACGGTACAAGCCAAGCGGGCAAGGTCTTGGCTATCAAAAGAGAAGGGAAACAATGGGCGACACAAACAGTTGTCTCTTGGAACAATTCCCACGCTAAAGAGATTCTGGTAGCTGACATAGACAAAAATGGGACTGACGAGCTGTATGTTGTCCGCGAGGGTCACGTGGAAAAAAGCACGGATGGGCTGAAACTCAAGGACCCGGTTACCATTACCCGCTATCTGAAAAAATCTGGTGAGTTCCACCCCCAAGAAATAGCGACTTTGGAAGATAGACAGGCTCGCTTTGCCCTCGCTAGCGATCTCAACCACGACGGAGTCGTGGATTTGGCTGTAAGCGGTATGAATAGCGGCCTCCATTTGCTCCAACCTGACAAAGACGGAGCCTATTCAATCGAGACTATCGATACCGAGTCCGGCGGATTTGAGCACGCCATCATAGCGGCGGACCTTGACCAGAACGGAAAAGCCGAACTGTACGTGGCAGCCGACCGGGAGAAACAAATCCGCCGTTACCTTTGGAACGGATCGAGCTTTTCACGTAAGAATTTATTGGAGATTCCCACCGACCACATCACCTGGAACCTCCAAATGGGCAGACTCTAGGAGCACGAGAACCCAATTCTTCGCGTCAAAAACAGCGTGAATAGCTTTCGTTTGCATGTTTTTCAGCTTTTTTTTAGGGCTACCAACAGCTTGATTTCAATCGCTGAATCTAACTCATCCTCTTGTGGAAACCACCAATCCGGAAAATTCTTCTACCACCGCTATCAGAAGGGTGCCGTAAGGTCAGAGCAATCTCACCTTTTGAAGAGGAGGATACAATGTCCAATTACACAAAGACTGAAGTAATAGCCCATGTTGCCGAGTCGGCAGGAATCAGCCAATCTCAGGCAGAGTCTGCACTCGATTCCTTTTTCAAGCTCGTCAAGGACCAGGCAAAAGCCGGATCGAAGATAGCTTGGGCCGGTTTTGGCTCTTTCACATCGTCGGCAAGAGCCGCTCGAATGGGTCGAAATCCGAAAACTGGAGAGCAAATTCACATTGCTGCTTCGACTGCGATGAAATTCACCGCGGCGAAGGCTCTCAAAGAGCACCTCAACAACTAGAGGGCTTCCAGACAAGAACCCGCTTTTTCCAACGCGGCGACCATACTGTCGTCCAGAAAGTGGGTCCTTCCTGGATAAATCCCGCACTTCCAAGTGAGGTGTGGGGTTTTTCTATTTTCGAGAATTTCTCGTTAAGACCGCTATTGCGCGGACGCGGACGCGGACCAGTCCAGGCTCTTCGCCCAGTCTCCCAGGCAACTGAAGCGCTTTCCAGACTGTTCCCTAAGAACCAGGCACTCGAGGCTTGAAAGAGTCTCTTTTTGGCTTGGAGCTGGGTTCTGAGGCGCAGCCGTTGATGAGGCCTCAATGACGGAGCCACCGAGGTCTACCTGCTTGTCGCCTACATGGTCGCAGTCAAGTGCGCCAACGTTACAGATATAGGTAATTTCGAGCTCTACGGCCTGGCCAGACTCGCGTGTACCAAGAATTCGAGCAGTTCCATTTTCCCCTTCGGAAAGCGAGCGAACCGCCCATCCGAAATTCTCCTCAGGCCTATCGAGCCAATCTTGGACGTCGTCTACAAGGAATGCGTTGGACTCGTCGTCTGAGGACCAAGCGATCTCAACGGGACCAATACCGGACTGAGCTAAACCGCTGGGCGCAGTTAAAAAGTAGCCCCCGGCTCCGCAGGTTTCTCCTAGCCCACAAACCGTGGACCAGAAATCGCCCGTGTTGCAATTCATACTGCTCCAGGTAGCACCACCGAGTTCGCGACAACTCTCGGCAGTGGCAGTCCCGCCCTCCGACCACTCTTCCAGTGCGCGGTGAAGGCCAAATTCAGACGCGGTGGCCTCTTCAGGGCTAGCAATTATTTGTCCTCGAACCAATACGTTCGTAACGGTCGCCTGATCAGGACCGGCCAACTCACCAACATCAAAGTAAATGAAAGCCCGCTGATCGCGTCCGTCGGTGGTACCAATAAAGGCGCCTTCTGACGCTCCGTTACTCTGCCCAGGATCGCCGCTGTAAATATAGGTATCAGCAACGACCGTCACGGTTTTGGTAACACCAAACTCAACCATGCTGAGAGCTGGCCCAAATTCCACCTCCGTGCAGCCAGCGGAGAACAGAACTGACAGTAAACCTATGGTTGTGAGTTTTGGTGCCATTAGAGAAACCTCTCTCTAGAGCCTAGCATAACAGCGGTTGTAACTAGTTAGACAGCGGGCCGTGGCAACTTATTCCCACGTCCGAAACATCTAGGTCGAGAGGTGTAAGGAGGAGTGCGTCTCCGCCTCCCCTGTCCATCACCTTTAACTCATGCAATCCGTTCCCCTCCGGATCTCCAAGCCAAAGCGAGGCGACATGCCCGGAGGGAAGTACGCACGGCGAATTATCGTTATCAAAGCCCGGACCGAACATTTTTGGCTCCTTACTCCCGGGCGGTAAAATCCATACGTGCTCCCCTCCCCAATCGGCCTCGAAAATAATACTCCCGTCTGGGCCAAAATCCGCGTGATGAAGAGCTCTAGTTTTGTCACCCGGTCGCAGCGGATCGCCCGTCGCCAAAAGCAATTTTTTGAAATTGCTCCCGTCGGTATTCACGCGACAAATATTTGTTCCCGCCTCCGCATAGGGAGCATTTCCGCAATCGAAAACCACCTGGGTTCCTGCTGCGTTCATTGCAGGAAGGGTGTTGTGCTTAAAAGGGGAATCGGCTGTCAGGAGCACAGGTTTCGACCAGTCCGTTGAACCTTTCTTGGTCACATACAAATCCAGTGCGTGAGGCCCTTCGTTCCAGGTGAAGACAATCGTTCTTC
The DNA here is from genome assembly GCA_964410875.1 of uncultured Kofleriaceae bacterium. Classification (GTDB taxonomy): domain Bacteria; phylum Myxococcota_A; class Polyangia; order Haliangiales; family Haliangiaceae; genus CAYPIX01. Next base: position 5,776 of record CAYPIX010000119.1, on the reverse strand, counting down.
CGTCGTTCGATATCGCGCCTCGTCCAGACGCGAAAATAGGATCACGACCGACAAGGACCTTAGCCCCTCTAGACAAATCTCTCGGCACGACAGCTAGGCACCCCTGCTCCCCGCAACCAAAACGAGTTGTAACTATCGTCATCCAAGAGCCGTTTTTAGAGACAGACGGGGCCTCGTCTGAACCTTCTGACAAAGCTGATAATCGTTCGCTTACATCCACCGGCCGCGCTCCCTGAACGGCTTCGACTCTGTAGAGGGTGTCGTTGACCATATACGTCACAAATCCCCCAGGATCTCTCATGCTTCCCTTTGACGACCCGCTAGAACCAGAGAGGGCATTGCCGTCGGAGCTTCGACGCAGCCCATCTTGAGAGCCACCGCAAGCAGACAAACAGAGCACGAATGCAAAAGTTTTCGCGTGTTTCACAAACTCAACATACCAAAGATGAGCTCGCATGGAACGGGAGCTCCCGCGCTTTATGAATCCTTTAGAAGGTCACAACCGTTCGAATCGACTCACCCTTGTGCATCGTATGAAAAGCGTCGTTAATATCCTTGAGGGGTACCTTATGAGTAACCAACTCATCAACTTTGACGCGGCCATCCATATACCAATCGACGAGCTTGGGAACATCACGCCGACTTTTCCAGCCGCCGAAAGCGGAACCCAACCAGCGCCTACCCGTAACTAATTGAAACGGTCTAGTGGAAATCTCTTCACCAGCCCCTGCGACACCAACAATAACGCTACGCCCCCATCCTTTGTGACAGCACTCGAGCGCCGCTCTCATTACTTCTACATTGCCAACGCATTCAAAAGAAGCATCGGCCCCTCCACCGGTGAGCTCGACAAGATGCCCCACGATGTTCTTGGTAGTTGACGGATTAACGAAGTGAGTCATCCCAAAGCTCTCGCCCATTGCTTTTTTGCTTGGGTTCAAGTCAACGCCGACAATCATGCCAGCGCCCGCCATCTTTGCCCCCTGGATGACACTGAGTCCAACCCCTCCAAGGCCAAAGACCACAACGTTCTCACCTGCCTGAACGTTCGCCGTGTTCAAAACCGCACCAAGTCCGGTGGGCACGCCGCAGCCCATCAGACAAGCCTTATCAAAGGGAGCGTCCTTTCGTATTTTCGCAACCGATATCTCCGGCAGCACCGTGAACTGCGCAAAAGTAGATGTCCCCATATAGTGATAAATTGGTTTTCCCCCTGATGAAAAACGACTAGTACCGTCTGGCATAAGTCCCTTGCCTTGGGTCTCTCTAATTCGTTGGCAGAGGTTCGTCCGGCCGGATAAGCAAAATTTGCAACTACGACACTCGGGGGTATAGAGCGGAATGACATGGTCGCCGACACTCACGGATTGAACGCCCTCGCCAATCTCCACTACGATCCCTGCTCCTTCGTGGCCAAGCACAGCGGGAAACAACCCTTCTGGATCGGCTCCCGAAAGCGTATAGGCGTCCGTATGGCAAACCCCAGTAGCCTTTATCTCAACAAGGACTTCTCCAGCTTTGGGACCATCTAGCTCAATGTCCTCAACCTCAAGGGGACTGTCTGCTTTATAGGCTACGGCCGCTCGTACTTTCATGACCTTGGACTCTACAGTCGACCTCTACTGGGATCAAACACTGCAAGTCCAGTGGCAAAATTGAGCTACTGGCCGTGCCAGACTAGATTTTCAATGCTTGCATCCGCGCAGCCAGCGACGGCACATTTCTGCAGACACAGTCTTTCTTCATGGATGATGCTGATTGTTCCGCTAATTCAATTTCGGTACAGAACCGAAACACCGGAGTTTTCACGGTTGAGCCGTTACGTCAGATTACACGGAACTAAACACAACATTGGAACGCGTCTTCCTTACTGTGAGCGACCCAATAACGTTAGACATCTTTGTCAACGCATGTGGTGTCGAGATAGAACTAGGTGTGGAATTCGAGTTTACGGATGTGAACTGCACCGAGTTCCCGCTAGAACCAGGCATTGAGTACTTTGGCGCTTTAGGACCGACGACCAGGGAAGACTGCTCTTATCCGGGAACAGCACGATCACCGGAGCTAGCGAAGAACTTCGTGACACTGCATTCCTCGACGACCGGTTTTACGTCCAAAACTGAGTAGAATCGGCCGACCATTAGGTACCTGAAACGGGGCTACAAGGTCCGTGAAGGCCCTTTGATTACTGTTGAGCCCTCGGGGCCGTCTCTTGGTCTGTTTCGCTCAAAACCCCAGGTAAGACGGCTGATGGGGCCTACTAGATCAGAGATTTTCTGATCGCACTAAGGTGGCTACAAAAACAGCCACAAGTTTCCTTACCGATCACTCAAGGTAATTCGTAGCCAGTCAGTGTCTCCTTTTGTTGAACAAAGCTCAATTTTGGAACTAAAATCGATAGATAGAAGCACACCAAAGCTTTCGAGGACGTAGTGATCGGTCCATTTTTTAGTAACTTGAGTGCGCAAACTCATGAAATAACGAAAGTTTCATGACTGATCGATCTGCCATTCACATGCTGATTTCCAACTGATCGGCCAAAGTGATCGCAACCGATCAGCTTCCATGTCCGCCAAATGTGCGGGAAACCTCAGTTCACAACTTCGGCACGATCCGTGAACCTTCAGGTGGCATGCTGCACACAGACAGACTACCCAATACCCTCAAACACAACACCGCAGACCTCCTCTCTTCTGTTCTCGATAACGCCGAAGTTGGCGTTGTGGTCATCGATTCCGCTGGATTCGCTGTCTACATGAACAGCAGCGCGCGAAGCCTACTCCAGAGCGAAGCTGGCGACATGCCAGAATGGGCTACTGAGCACCTTCAACCAATGCTGGACCAAATCCGAGCTACTGGCGGACAGTCGGTAGAACGCTGGGCAAACAGCGATCTCGTTCTTCGAGTTCGAGCTCGTCCCCTTGACCGAGCGACTGGAATGACTGCCCTTGAAATCACTGTAGCTCACGCTGCAGGAAGCCGACAAATCACTGAGCTTCTTGCTAGAAGTCTCCAGTTGAGCCTGTCCGACTCTCGTCTTCTTTCGCTCCTATGGCGCGGAATGAGCAACGAGGAAATCGCTCAGACCCTCAACGTACGTGTCGGTACCGTAAAGTCTCGACTTTTCCGTCTTTACCAAAAGCTCGGAGTTAAGAGACGACCTGCAGCAGTTCTTCGAGCCGCTGAAGTTCTCGCAACTTGATTCGCGACTACTGAAAATTGCAGCCGACAAGCGAAGCGGATACCTCTCGGGGTATCCGTTTTCGCTTAAGGTGCATCAGGCAGGAAATTTTCGCTATCGACTTCCTGATGAGATTTCGCCTGCGCCTTCTCACGAAGTTCAGGAATTCGCTTGGAAACATCTCTATAGCTTGAGTCCTTCTTGGAAATCATCTCAAGATAGTAGAGCGCTTCTTCTGGGTCATTCTGTGACTCGTATGTGGCCCCTATTTCATAATAGAGGCTGAACTGCTCGGCCTCGGTAATCTCATCTACGTATAACCCGGCCTTAAACTGGTTGATGGCCTCGCTAAGGTCACCTTTTTCTCGGTTACACAAGCCGATCATGACGTGACACTGGACTCGCCTTCCGGGTGTTCCCGCTACTTTGGTGAACGCTTTGATAGCCTCTCCCCAAAGTCCCATCTCTTTGTAGGCCATACCAAGGTCGTAGTGGGCTTCGGCGTCGCTATCATCGAGCGCCTCTTCCAGCATGACTACTGGTTTTTGAACTTTGTGTTGAGACGAATCTATCCCTGGGTCGTCTTCGACTTTACTGTCAACTTCCCTGAGCTTCGCGAGGATTGATGAATGGTTCGGATTTTCCTCCAAAAGCCCCTCAAGAATGTCTCGTGCTTCCTCAACTAAGCCTTGGGCGAGGAAGAAGTCGGCCTCTTCAAGCTCTTCAGCAAGCTCATCAGAGATAGCTGGCTCCGACTGGGTTCCCTGGGCGCTTGCTGAATGCTGGAAGGCCAAGTCGACATCCGCTTCCCTATCGGGAATAAGAGCAGCCGGCGCTTGCTCAACGAACTCTGGGACTTTGTTGACTTTAGAACTTGCATGAGCCACTTCCGCCTCTTTGTCAAAGGCAGCAGCGTCTGCAGCATCGAAACGTAGAGCCGAGGGCTCATCTACAAACTCTGTAGCGGGCGTTTGTTGCGCGGAAACCGCTGGCTCAGGAAATTCCATTTCAAGTTCGTCGCCACTTTCCGGGAACTCCATTTCTTGTGGCGCTTCAGCCGCTTCAACTGCAGAGTCCTCCAAACGTACTTCCTCTACGGAAACCCCAGACAAATCAACATCGTTCTGTTTGGCTAAATCGAAAGCACGCGCACAACCGGCATCTAGCGACAGCGCTTCGCGCAAATAATTCGCCCCGCGCTCCTTGTCTGAGGAGAGGGTCTGCTCGGCAAGGGTTAATATTTCGTTGACGGCTTCGTCCTCTCTTCCTTGAGAGAGGTAGACTTCTTTCAATTTCTCACGGGCTTCGATATTGGAAGAGTCGAGGTCAAAGACCTGTCGCAGCTGATCTATCGCTTTCTTATGCAGACCATAACGAATAAAGACATCTGCATCCGCAAGCATCTTCGCAATGCCTTCGGCACCTCCCGCTGGTTCTGCGGCGGCAATGGGCTCACTCTTTTCTTCACCGACACTCTCAACTTCAACGCCGCTCAGAGAATCATCTGCCACTAGCAGATCATCGTCTTCGATGAGTTCTATATCTGCTATCTCAAGAATCTCTGAATCATCTAGTGCCAGCTCATCAATATAGCTCTCATCATCTATCGGCTGTGTTGAGAGACTTTCGTCTTCCAGAAGAGGAAGTGAGCCAGTCGTTCGCCCCAGAATTTGCGGTGGCGGAGTTTCGGTCATTTCAGGCGGTAACTGAACGGGCTGCTCCGCCGGCTTGGAAGCCGTCATTCCCATGAATGCTCGAGATTCCTGATCTTCAGGTGTCAAAGAGAGTATTCGCCGATGAGCCTTTTCTGCTTCGGCCATATTTCCCTCTTCGCCAAGAATTCGTGCGAGTTCTTTGAGGACCGAGACCATCTTCTCGGTCTGGTCTAGCGACTGGAATGCCTCGACCAAGAGTTCGAGCGTTGGAATTTCTTTCGGGTTTTTCTTGAAGCAGAGTTGTAGCTTTTGAAGAGCTCTCCTTGAGTCATTTCGACGAAGATAAATCCGAGCAAGCTCTCTCGCTGTTTCGGTGTCCTCCGGTTTATGCCAAAGCAATCGTTCCGCAACTTTCACATAGTCGTCTTGGCGGCTCTCGGCTTTAAGTTGCTCACATGCACGTTCAAACTCTTCGATTGCCTTTTCTTTCATCGACTCTTTCGAATAGAGCTCGGCTAGCTTAATTCGAGTTGCCACATTTTCTGGATCCAGCTCAACCAACTGACGAATGGTTGCCAGCGCTTCCTCGGTTTTTCCTTCTCGGTGAAAATGCGAGGCAACCATCTCAAAATGTTGCATGGCCTCCGACAAAAGCCCCAGCTGCCGGTAGAGCTCAGCGAGCTTCAAGTTGATCTCGATCAGGCTAGGATCAACCTTGATCACCTGTTTGTAGACGGCGATCGCCTTCAGATAAAAACCCTGTTCCGTGTAATCTGTCGCCACGCGGGTATAGGTTTCGACGGCTTTCTCGGTAGCACCTTTCTTAGAGTAAAGATCGCCGATCTTCATCCAAGTCCTGGTGTCGCTAGGAGAATCCTTAACGAGCTTCAAATACTCTTTGATCGCTTTGTCGTACTGCCCCTTGGCAGCCGCTTTACGC
>CAYPIX010000118.1:0-10306 GCA_964410875.1 uncultured Kofleriaceae bacterium | reverse complement strand
TCGAAAACTCCCTGTGTGGATTTTTCTTTCCTAAAGGCTTTGTTCGGGAAATTGAAGGGCGGTTTTGTTTTCTGCCTTGAATTATTTCGGAGCTAGGGCAGATGTTCGCTTTTGCTTGAACGAGCGTGTGGACTTGGGGGCAAGGGTGCGTTTGGTGGGTTCGTAGGGAATCTTGTCTGCCGTAATGATTCGCCAGGATTTACCCGAGGCGTCGAGTTTGCTCTGGGTCACAATGACCTGTGCGTGGGTGACTTCGCCACCCTTTTCATTTTTTGGCTGTGCATGGGTAACCGTAACTCGGCCGAGCTTAGGGTGATTGAGCACGTCGCCTTTTTTCCTGCCAAGAATCAGGACTCGCGCATTTCGTAATATCTGGCTGGGTACTTTTCGGACGGTTACCGTCGACTGTGTTCCCCGGTCTTTTTGCGCTTTTTGGTGAGCGAGTAACGCCGCTTTGACGGACCGAGCATTGCGTGGGCGGCGGCCCGCGTGCGCTTGTGCACTGAAAACAAAACTAAGCAGGAAGAGAGCCCATAGATTGCGCGCTAGCATGCACCATATATGAGCAATATGGAGACCAAAGTCCGAGGGCGCCTTCATCCCTTCTTTTCAGGGGGATAGGTGGAAGGCTGGAGGGCAAAACTATTCGAAAAACAGTGAGTTGCACGCTTTCTGGCGGCTCTTGTCTTCGTCACATGGACGACGTAAGTTGACGTCGTGGAGCTGAATCCCGAGCAAAACAGGGCCGTATTGCACGGCGAGGGACCGCTAATGGTACTTGCGGGCGCAGGTAGCGGGAAGACCCGAGTACTTGTTCACCGAATTGCTCACCTCGTTCGCGGAGGCGTGTACCCCGAGAGGATCTTAGCGGTGACTTTCACCAATAAGGCCGCAGGCGAAATGCGTGCTCGGCTGCACGAAGAACTCGGTGGCGGAGCCGGGACCATGTGGATTGGCACATTCCACGCGACATGCGCACGACTTCTCCGCCTCTACCACGAAGCCGCCGAACTCTCTCAAGACTTCACGATTTTCGATGGTGACGACCAAATGAAGCTGATTGGCAAACTGATAAAGCAGGAGAATCTTGCGGACGCGGTAACGCCAAGGAATGTTCTGTCTGCCATTGATAGAGTAAAGAATCGTGGAGTCGATCCGATGTCGATGGATCGAGGGCAGTACCTCGACGACATCGTTAGACAAATTTACCCGCTATACCAAGAACAACTGAAAAAGGAAGATGCGGCTGACTTCAACGACCTTCTTCTTAAAGTATTGGCCTTAAAAGAGCATGAGGTCGTCGGTCCTGAACTCGCCGAGCGATTTGAGTATGTATTGGTCGACGAATTCCAAGACACCAATCTGATTCAATACCGTTTGGTACAACTGTTTTCAGCTAAGACCAAGAACCTCACGGTTGTCGGTGATGATGACCAGTCCATTTACGCTTGGCGTGGGGCGGAACCTCGTAATCTACTCGATTTCGACAGGGACCATCCCGATGCCGCAGTGGTCAAGCTGGAACAGAACTACCGGTCAACAGAGCTGATTTTGGAAGCCTCAAACGCGATTATCTCGGAAAACGACGATCGCCATGACAAAAAGCTCTGGACGGAACGCAGCGGAGGGGAGCCCATTCTATGGGAGGAAGCGGATGATGAGCGTAGCGAAGCCGACTTTATCGCTCGTGGAATACGCGGACTAGAAGAGCAAGAAGGACGCACTTGGGGTGATGTGGCGGTCCTTTATCGAACCCACTCTCAGTCTCGAGTTCTGGAAGAGATGTTTCGTATGTACCGGATCGACTATCGCATCGTCGGTGGTGTGTCGTTCTTTCAACGCAAGGAAGTAAAGGACATCCGGGCGTATTTGCGATTGATCTGTAACCCAGCGGCAGACACCTGCTTCGATCGTGTAGTGAATGTCCCAACCCGGGGTATAGGTAAGACCACCGTTGAAAGGCTCCGCCAATACGCGATTAGACAGGGACTTTCCATGATGGTCGCGGCACGCCACTGCGCTCAGGGTGAAGTAAAGGAAATCAAAGCAGCGGCTCGGAAGAAAGTCAGCTCTTTTGTCGCGCTCCTTGATGGATTAATAGAGCTTCAAGCCAGGCAACCCTCCGTAGCTGAAATGATTATTCAAACGGTAGAGCGAAGTGGCTATCGAGAAAAGTTAGAAGAGGAAGATACTCACGAGTCACGAGAGCGTTTAGGAAACTTGAGCGAGCTTGTGACTATGGCATCTGATTTCGACGAAGAGACAGATGGCAAGGGAACCCTCACAGAGTTTGAAGAGCGCAATTCTCTTGATTCTGCGAATGACAAACCTGATGGCCGTGGGGAAGCCGTTACTTTAATGACGATCCACGCATCTAAGGGATTGGAATTTCCCGTGGTTTTTGTCTGCGGGATGGAAGATGGGCTCTTTCCTTCGATCCGAGAGGGCACCTTGGCGGAAGAGCGCGAGAAACTCGAAGAAGAGCGGCGTCTCTGCTATGTGGCGTTTACTCGAGCTATGGACCGATTGGTGCTTACTAACGCCCGTTTGCGGCGCCAGTGGGGAGAAGCCAGGATGAACCGCCATTCGAGGTTTATCGACGCACTTCCAGGAGAGTGCCTCGCTGTCCGCGAGCAGGTTGTCCCAGAAAGACGAGCCCGCAACGAAACGCCAAACCGGTTACGGCGAGAAACAAAAGAGCCCGAGTACGACTTTGATCAACGCACGGGCTATGATGAACTCGAATTTCCGCCACCGGAGGAAGTGGTTGGTGGCGCCATCCCTGCGGGCGCGCGAGTGAACCACGCCTCTTTTGGAAGCGGAAAGGTGCTCGAGACCCGAGGGTCGGGAAAGGATCTCAAGCTTTTGGTCCAATTCTCTTCGGTTGGACTCAAGACGGTCTTAGCCAACTACGTGCAGCGAGTTTAGATATCTTTTATGGCATTGGCCATCGCTTCACGGATCGCTGAACCGTCGAGCTCATGTTCGAGGGTACGAGCTGTTCTTCGAAGGTGTGTGCTATTTGCCAATGGGTTTAAAAACATTGTTCGCGGCTGTTTCGAACGCTCTAGGCGCAATGCCATCGCTCGCGTCTTTGTCGCCAATTGCTTTATTCTCTTAGGAGTCATCGGACGCGTAGCCTTTATATGGTGCGCTTCGTTAAAGCCTAATAGCCAATTTCTTTGTTTATCCGATTGAACCTTACCCTCGGACAGGGTCTCGGCAAGAGTCTGCAAGAAATCAGCTTGAGAATTTAATTCGCGGGCTAGTTTTTCTGTCGGCAACAGGATGGCCTTACGGGCTACCCAGGCTTCTACCGTCGCTCCGTTTACTCGACTCCCAGAAAAACCACTGAGTTGGGTTGAGAACAAGAAGACATCAACCACGTCCATGCTGCCTTTGCCGAGGGAAACTTCTCTGTTTTTCCCTGTGCTCTCTAGATGCAGCTGCCCTTCATACCGGCGGAGGACTTGCTTGATGGTTGTAATTGCCGTTCTCTTGGCTCTCTTCTCGGCACGCTTGTTCGCGCGCACCTTTTGGCTTTGACGGAATTGGGTCCAGACCTTGGGAGCTTTAAAGAAACTTGGTCGTGCCTTTGCTGTTGCCGCGACTCGCGCAGGTTTTGCTTTTACAGGTGCTTTGACCGGTCCAGCCCAGGCAGGGGCTGAAAATGCCGCAAAAGCTGCTGAGATGACGAAAAGACGGAGGTTTTGCTGCATGGTGCCCCCTTGGTGAGCAAATCCAATGCCACGCTATAAGTTGTTGAAAAAACGACGTTGCTCGTGTGCAGGCCCCACCGAGAATCGAAGGTCAGCGGGCTTGGATTTGTTGCCGTAACTGATTGAAGAGCTCTTGCATGTCTTGGTAGCGCTGCTCGGTTGGGGGGAAGCGTTTCGCACAGGCGGTACTCTCTTTGATAGTCCGTCCTGCGGCGGACCATGCTTTCTCACGAACCTCGGGACTCTCAGAGATAGAGTAGCCGGCTCTCATTATTCCTAACCATGCGTTGCTCAGACAACGTTGAGCGGTCTTAAATGCGGGGTTTATGGTCGCTGGTGTAAGTTGGTTCCACCTTTTGTCAGCGTCGGCTGAACCGTTTAGAACAAGAAGGTCGTCGTCGACAAATTGTAACTGTCCATTGAGTTTAGAAATATGAAGTCCCGATTTTTCCTGGGCTTCTTTCAAAAGAGAATGGATCCGTCCGGACAGCTTAAGAGTTTTTAGAAGTTGTAGAGCATTTCCCAACGAGAGGTAAGGCCATACAAAGGGTGCGCCAACTTGGAATAGACTCACTACTTCATCAAGATCTTGAATAGCAGCCGAGCGAGGGGAAAGCTCGACCGCTTCAATTACTTCTTTCCAAGCAACACTGGAAACGTCCGTCGGCTTGCCAGTGATCCCACCGGCGCGAAATGCTCGGAGTCCGACCTTTGAGAGTTGCCAGGCTATTTCCATTCGTGCCTTTGGAGCTACTGGTACGTCTACAAACATACTGTGGGCAACGGAGACGCTAGGATCTGCAAATAGGAAACCATCGAGAATCTCAGCAAGGCCTTCCGCGAGGAGTTGGCTGCCTTCGGTTCCTCCTTGAGATGAAAACAAACGGTATGCGCTGAGCGCGCGGAACACGCCAACGGCGGCGCTCATTTCTGCAATTCCAAAACTGTGTAGCATTACACGTGCGGCACTATCCGTGTTTCTAGAGAATGCAGGTTCTGGCGTTTTAACGGGTGCACGTCCAAAGAACTGTCGCCATTGCTCAGTGCCTTTTACCCTGCTCGTGTCTAGGGCTATGGTGTCGAAGACGACCGAGGATTGTAGCACCGTCGCTCGAGTGACGGTGTTCTCTGTCGTAAAAATAGGGTTGGGAGAGTCTTTCTCGAATGCTAGACCGGATGTTCTAATTGACTCGAGGAGCTTGTGTGGGTCTTGGGTTGGAACGGATAGGCGAACTTGTATTTGAGGTGTGAGTTTTGATTTCGGGTTTTGTAGACCACGCAAAAGTACCTCTTCGAAACGTATCCGTGGTGGATAGAGTTCTATGGTGATGGGATGTTCGGGGGAGAGGTGATGCGGTATTTTTTCGCTAAGAACAGCAGCGTTGGGGCTGATTGGAAGTGAAGCCAGGAGAGCCCAAAGGCTGGCCAATTCGGCCTTCTTGCTAAGCACAACTGGCGGCTTTGCGATTTTACCCCATTGGTCTAGCCGCGAGATTAGGGATTGCCAGTGGTCAGGCCATACAGAGATGGCCAGGATCGGTTGCGATGCTTTCGGTAGAGTCGTCGGTTTCTTTACCGAGTTGGTCTTACATCCGTGAATAAAGAACGAAGTGAGAAAAACGAGCGGTAAGATGAATCTTGGCACAGCGAAAAATATAACACTGTTAACGGCTTCGCTTCGGCCTTGGCTACTTGGGCATTTTTTCCGGGATCAATGTGACGACTTGCTCCCCTCCGCGGCGCCATATTGTGACTTCGCGGGGAGACAGGCCGGCGGAAGCGACGATCCATGGCAGGTTTCGCTCGTTGATCGTCTGATCACCGAAACGGAGAATAATGTCGCCCTCAGCAAGGGCCGCTTTGGCGGCCGGGCCGCCGGGAATAATCTCCGAGATAAGCGCTCCTGAAGGTTTTTCGAGATTCGCATTTTTTGCTTCCTCAGGGTCTACAGGAAGAATTTTCAGTCCGAGCCAACCCCTGGCGACTGTGCCTTCTCGTTCGAGAATTGGAAGCACCTGAGCAGCGACCGTAATTGGAATGGCAACTCCTCTGTTTCGATCTCGCGAAGGGACGTTTATTCCAACGACGTTTCCTGCCATGTCGACCACGGGACCGCCTGTGGCTAGGCGATCCGAGGCGGCGCTGGTTTGTAACAACGCCTTGGCAGGTATCCTCCGACTTCCGACCATGGATGCTCGTTCGGTTTCACCAAGAGAGGAAACAATACCGACTGCAGCGGTAACTTCATACCCTCGTGGGTTTCCCGCAGCGAGAACCCATTCGCCCACTGATAAACGATTAGAGTCTCCTAGTCTTAGCGGCCGAAGGCTAGGCGCGGCGGAAACCTCTAGTAGCGCAACATTGAGTTTGTCATCACGGCCAATAACCTTGGCATCCAAGCGTTGCCCTGTGGTTAGTTGGATCTCGATATTCGCGGCCGGAGCTATGACGTTGTCGGTGGTAACTACCAAAGTACGCGCAGCGACTTCAATGGCGAAACCCGTCCCTAGAGCATCGTCTGCGCCCGGGGCACCGACCGCCTCAGCCCCTCTGGGTGTGGCGATTGCTTGTTTCGAGCGTACTTGAACCACCGAGTGGGACAGAGTTTCAACGAGGTCGACAAATGAGCCCGGGGCTGCGGGAAAAGGAAGAAGGACATCTTTCCTACTAGTGTTAGGAACCTCGTCTTTGCTGTCGTTACTGACGGGGCGGCAGGCAACAACGGCGAGCGCTACTAGTAAAAAAGTGACCTGTTGTCGTCGACATTCCGTCATGCTTACTTGGTTGCGCGGGGCCTCTTTTGCGCATCCACGTAACGGACACGTAAATCGTAAAGTAGATTAGACAGGAGTTTTTCCTCGGCAGTGTCCAGGTTGCCTTTTGTCTTTCCTTTAAGAACATCCAAAATTTCGATGATCTGCTTGGCTGCGGGAAGATCAGGTTCTGGTTGCCCGGCTTCGCCGCCGGGAGCCTGAACCAGTCCGAGGTTCACCATTGCAGACGAGCCAAGCGAGAGGACAAACGTTGAGAAATCCATCGGCCTAGGGGCTTCTCCTGTGGCCTCTACCGTTGGCTCTTTACGATCGGCATTCATAGGTTCCTGATGATAGCAGCGGTGGACAAAAACAGCTATGTTCCGGCTACTTAAACCTAGACATTCTCCCGTCGACCCGTACGTTTTTTGGGAATAGGTGGGTGGGTCAACTCGGTCTTAGCAGATAAACAGGGGCGCCTCATGGAATCTAAACCGGATGTAAAAGCGATGAGTGAATTGGTCGAGAAGGAAAGTGCCTTCGTAGACCAAATCGTCAAAGAAATGGGCAAAGTTATCATCGGCCAAAAGTACATGGTCGAACGGCTGCTTATTGGACTGCTTTCTGGCGGACATTGTTTGCTCGAGGGAGTGCCGGGCTTGGCAAAGACGCTGACCGTCAAAACACTTGGGACTGTTCTCGACGCAAAATTTCAACGCGTCCAGTTCACACCAGATCTCTTGCCAGCCGATATTACAGGTACCAGCATCTACAATATTCAAACCGGAGATTTCACTCAGAAGAAGGGGCCCATCTTTGCCAACTTGGTTTTAGCAGACGAGATAAACAGGGCGCCTGCGAAAGTGCAATCCGCTCTTCTCGAAGCGATGCAAGAGAAACAGGTCACGATCGGAGATCGTACCGAAAAACTTCCCGAACCGTTCTTGGTTATGGCCACTCAGAACCCTATCGAGCAAGAAGGAACGTACGCGCTACCTGAGGCTCAGCTAGATCGTTTTATGCTCATGCTCCGAGTAGGCTACCCAACCAAGGCGGAAGAGCGGGAGATTATGGACGCCATGACTTCACCGGTTACTCCTTCGTCGTCTCAAGTCTCCTCGTTAGATGACGTACTGTCTGCCCGTCGTGTTGTCGGTCAGATTTACATGGATGAGAGTATTCGTGACTACATTGTTGATGTGATTCAGGCGACCCGAGATCCCAATTCCTATGGACTTCAGGATATCGCTTCCTTTATCGACTACGGCGCATCGCCTCGAGCATCTATTTATCTAGCTAAGGCGGCTCGGGCTCACGCTTTTCTTAGACATCGCGGTTACGTGAGTCCGGAAGACGTGAAAGCTGTTGGGATGGATGTACTTAGGCATCGAGTTGTTTTGACGTATGAAGCAGAGGCTGAAGAAGTCACCTCTGAAGATATAGTCCGCAAGATTTTCGAGCAGGTAGAAGTACCGTAAGCACGACATAACTATGATTCCTCGCGAGCTGCTAAAGAAGATTCGTAAGATCGAGATCCATACTTCTCGACTAGTGGATAGCCAATTAGCTGGGCGGTACCAGGCGGTGTTTAAAGGTCGCGGCATGGCATTCTCCGAGGTTCGCCCTTATGTCCCGGGTGACGAGATTCGCGCTATCGATTGGAATGTATCTGCTCGAATGAACGAAGCGCATGTAAAACTCTTTACCGAAGAACGAGACAGAACCGTCATGCTCTTGGTAGACATGAGTGCTTCTGGCGTTTTTGGTAGCTGCACGCAAGCAAAGCGAGAAGTAGCTGCGGAGATCGCCGCTATGGTGGCTTTTTCGGCCATCAAGAATGGCGATAGGGTGGGGCTTATCGTTTTTACCTCTCAAGTGGAGCTGTTCGTTCCCGCGAAAAAAGGCAAGAAGCATGTACTACGTGTAATTAAAGAGATTCTGGGCTTTGTGCCTGCCTCGAAGAGCACCGATATCCCTAACGGCCTTGATTATCTCGTGCGTGTAGCAAAACGCCGGTCCGTAGCTTTCTTAGTTTCAGATTTTTTAGCAGAGGGATGGGAGAAGCCTCTCCAAATTGCCCATAGGCGGCACGACCTAGTTCCAGTGGTCATCGTTGATCCCATGGAAGAGTCGCTCCCCAAAGTAGGGCTCATCCAGTTTGAAGACGCCGAAACAGGCGAGATTTTAGAATTTGATTCTTCCGGACCTGAGGCTGAGCTTTTTCGTCGACATGCTGAGTCATTGCGCTCTATTCGTGAAAGGTCCTTAAAGCGACTCAAAATCGATTTTGTAAATGTCCGTACCGACGAGCCCTATGTCGACCCACTGATTCGATTTTTTAGAGCTAGGGAAAGAAGGATGCAACACGTATGAGAAACACGTGTCTAGCTGTCGTTTGCTTTCTTTTGGCTTTCGCTTCGGACGCACATGGCGAAGACCCAGATATCTCCGTATCTGCGGAATTGAGCGTAAAGGCTGCCGATATCGGCGAAAGTTTTTTCTTAAATCTATTAGTCGAGCACCCTCAGGGAGCGAGTGTTGCACTTCAGCCGAATGGTTTTGGCGACGAAATTTACGAGACAGAAAAAAAACGCCAACAGAGCAAAACAAAGACCTCGGGAAACCGTGAAAAAACGGTCATCGCTGTCGAACTCATTGCGACAAAAACGGGGCAGTTGACTGTGGCTCCACAAACGGTTTCTGTGGCATTTGGTGGCAGTGTGACGGAGCACCAGGTTGAGAAACAGACAATCTCCGTATTGAGTGTTGCGGAAGAACAGGCTGATCTCGAAGATATTGAAGCTCCTGTCTCGGTGTTGCGGTCGGATTACTCTTTGCTTTGGGTTGCCCTGGCTGTCTTTGCCATCGTCCTCTCGTTCTGGTTAGGCAATTTGTGGTTGAAACATCGGAAGGTTACAGAGTCTGTCGCTGCCGCTGCTTCGAATGCTCTGGTTCCGCCGCTTGAGGAAGCCATGAGTAAACTTCGCGAAATTGAGAGGCGCGGTGCCCTCGAAGAAGCTGATCTAAAACCCGCTTACCATGAGATGTCGGAGGTCTTTAGAAGGTATCTAGGAAAACGCTTCGGGATTCCCGCTCTTGACTTAACAACACACGAGATATCTGTCGCGACAGCCTCCGATCCTGTATGTAAGAATTTGAGTGATAGCATCACTTCTTGGCTAAAGCGCACAGATCTCATCAAGTTTGCGAACCAAGATACATCTGATGGTGATGCGAATGTCGACCACAAGGAAGTTTGTGATTTGATCGAGTCGCTGGAGAGCACATACCAAGAGAGTCGGTCTCCTCAGATCGAAGTAGGAGAGTCTCATGAGGCGTCGTAACGAAAAACTCCTGTTCTCATACGGAACCCTGGTGGTGGTAATGCTGCTTGCGGTCGTTGGGTCTTGGCAATGGATGAAGGGGGCTGTAGCTGACGGAGGCTTTCTTTCATGGAGACACCCTTGGGCAGCCCTACTTGGTTTGGCTTCTCTGTTGTTGGTGTGGTGTTTTTTCCACCTTCGGAACAACCGACTGGGCACGTTCACTTACTCTCGAGTTTCAGATCTTGCGCCGGCACCACTTGGCGTTGTTTCTAAGTTGTCGGCGCTTCCGTCCGTTTTTCGTATTGTTGCAGTGTTTCTTTTTGCTTTGGCGTTGGCCGGTCCTCAGACGTACAAGACCGAGGTTAGGTTCGTTCGTGGAATTGATATTATGTTGGTTCTGGACCTTTCCAAATCGATGGAGGACAGAGATCTTCGGCCAAATCGACTCGCCGCTGGACAGTGCACTGTCCACGATTTCTTGAGTGACCGCTCTAGCGACAGGATCGGA
>CAYPIX010000117.1:0-10607 GCA_964410875.1 uncultured Kofleriaceae bacterium | reverse complement strand
GTGTTATTAAAGGAAAAGTAAAATACATGAGCCCGGAGCAAGCGTTGGGTCGCAAACTCGATCATCGCTCCGACATCTTTTCTTTGGGGGCCTGCATCTACGAGATGCTGACTCGGATTCCACCGTTTACAGCAGCGAATGAAATGGATCTTCTCATTAAGGTGCGGGACGCAAAATACCGTCGTATCACCGATATTTCGCCTGATGTACCGAAAGAGCTCGAAGCAATTTGTGACCGATGCTTGTCGAGATCGCGCAAGAACCGGTACCAGACAGCCAAAGAGGTTTCCGACGCCCTCCGCGACTTCCTATCACGTCACAAGAGTGACTACTCGAGATCGCACCTTGGACGGTATGTTCGCAAAACCTTCGCTGCGGAGATTGAAAGCGAGCTCCGTAGACTAGAAGAGTACGTACTTTCAGAAAATGTGTCAGAAGACGTGGGCGAAAATCTGATCGGCGACGTTCTAGGCCCCAATCCAGACTTTGTTGGTTTCAGCCCAAAGCCCAGCGACGAGGCGACTAGAAGCAGGGCAACTCTTACTCCTGGTGAAGTTACCGCGCCGGCCAGCCCAGCCTACCCCGCAAATGTTTCGGCAAAAGAACTCTCGCCAGAAGCTGCAAACTCGGAGAGGCCCAACCCAGCAGCTATCGAACTTAGCGAAGCACCAGATTTCGACAAATCGGCCCAAGAGTCGCCTACTGAAATCAAAAAAGGGAAAACGCGTCGGAAGACAAAGCCCTAACTTAATGATTAGGGGCTCAACCTAATTGTAGCGGTGACCACCTCGTCTCCGGGCCCGACCTCTAAGCGCAATTCGCCCGTAGTCTCATTTGAGGTCGCGCGCACCACAACTACCCCGATCGGCGCATCTTCAAAGCGGAACTCACCATCGCCGTTACTCTTGTCGCGTAAGTCCCCGAGCTCGACGACAGCACCGACGACCCTATCTCCAAATTCATCCCGCACCACACCAGCGATTAACGCGCCACGTGAAACTTCAAACAAGGTTTCTTTGGGCTTACTTCCCGATCGGCCGCCTGACACGGAGACTGGAATCGCTTTTTCATAAGCAACAAAACCCTTCTTTTTGATCTTCGTCTGCCAGGTTCCTACCTGCAAAGGCCCGACAAGAAATCTACCATTTTGGGTTGTCGTCCGAACCGGCGCCTGACCTTTCTTTGAAAGCGTGACCACGGCACCTTCTATCAGGTCTCCGGTTCCAGAGTCAGATACCACCCCAGACACCAATCCACCATAGCGAAGCTCGATACGGTTACTCTTGTCCCGGGTGGACAGACGCACCGACGTTTTTGGAAAACCCGGATGCGATACCGTTACGTCTACCGGTGAATCAGGCATCGATCCCAAGACAAACCGGCCCGCTTCATCGGATACACCTGCGCGACCTAAGGCAGTAACGGTGGCGCCGGTTACCGCGTTGCCACTGGGGTCAACCACTACACCAGCCAGCTTCCCGTTGCCGCCAGAAAGCACCCAATCGAGAGCCAGGTCTTCACTCCCAACAGCCACTTCTTTGACTACTCTTTCATGACGGGCTGCTGATACTGCAAGAACGTGTTTCCCAGACAGCGGACCTAGTCGGTACACTCCATCAGTTGAGGTTACGGCACTTGTAAAATAGCCGTCATCAGTGGATGCAGAAACGTCTGCTCCGAATACCGGCAGGCCTTCTCCGTCGGAAACTTTTCCGGTAATAAAAGCCCCGCCGCGAAGTTCGGCTTTTGTGATTGCAGTCGCCTTGGCCTCGACCAAAAAAGTAACTGAGAGCCCGCGGGCATACCGCGGATGAGTAGCAATAGCGTGATATCGGCCTGGGGGAACATTCGGTATCACAACGCGCCCGGCAGCATCTGATTTCAACCCGACGGCGTTCTCTTTGGCAACGCCCAACCCGAGCCCTTTCGAAACGGGCCCGCCCAAGGGCAAGAGCGGAACAGCTGTCATCACACCTAGTTCGCCAATCTGTTGAAAGCTTCCCTTGGTCTGCCCCTCTGGCGGCAATGGGATCTGGCGGAGTTCGCCATTCGGCCCACGACCAGACAGAAAAACGCGTGCATTGGCAAGCGGCGCGCCATCGGCCGTAACGGTAACCTGTGCAGATCCACCTACTTTGAAAAGTAGCGGGGGTACGTCACTTCCCTTAGCAACCTGTATTCTCGTAGAAACAGACTGACTGTAAACATCACTTGTGGCAACGAATGTCCACATTCCAGGAAACAGGTGTTCAAACACATACTCTCCCTTGGCGTTAGACTTGGTTTCCCTCGCTGCGTCGCTTGATGTCTCACCGATAGCTCGTACAACTGAAACCGAAGCACCATCGGTCTCATGCCTCACTCGCCCATGAACGGTAATTGTGGGCTTCAAAACAAGCTTTACTCTCGCCGTCCACCCAGACCTTACGGTTTCAACAAGGACGGTGTGACTCGCGCTGCCCACCGTTCGCGCCCAAACTCGATAGCGGCCAGCAGCTAGTTTACGAACAGAAAAGGAACCATCCGAATCTACCGGTCTGCTGAATACGTTTTTTCCATCCTCGGTTTTGGCAAAAAGAACCTCGCACCCTTTGTTGCAATCGCCTTCGACTTGACCATCTATCCACAAGTCCGCATGGACGACGGTCGCGGCCACAGGCGCACCGTTTTCGGCATTCTCCGCGGACGGTACTTTTTGCCGCTCCCCACAACTTGCAAGGAGAGAAACAACGAAGACAACGATACCGAAACGCGAACGCGAGGTCGGTGTTAGTTCAGTCCCTGTGCACATCGACGAAGGCGCTTGAGTTCCACCTGAAGTTTATTGTTCTCTGGCTCCAGGATTAGCAACCGTTCAATTACTTCAATGTGCCGATAGAAGTCACCGGCACGCCGGTAAATGACTGACAGATTGGTAAGCATTCGGGCCAGAATCTGCCGTTTTGTTGCCGGCTCTTGATGTTCGGGGAGCAACTCAGCATCTGCTCCGAGCACGTCTCGCACACGCGACCGGAGTTCCGATGCAGGTAGGGTCATCCCCAAATGAAAAGGGTCGAGAATGAAAGACTGGTCGCCTCCTTGGTAGCGAACCAAAAAATGACCCGGAAAATTAACACCAACCAGGTCAATTCCCATCCGCCGCCCAACTTCGATATAGATCACAGAGAGAGAAATGGGAGTTCCAATTTTTCTGTCTATCACCTCGTTGATGAAACTGTTTCGAGGATCATTGTAATCTTCTTCGTTGCCCCGGTACCCCGCTTCCTGGAACAAAGCGCGGTTTAGCCCCTGCAGTTTAGAATGCCTCTCGTCGTCGCCAACGAGAGCTTGGGCTCTTTCGGTTAAGGCATCAAGTTTTGCCAAATAGTTCGCGACGTCTATGTCGGGATATTCAAATTCGCCAACCACAAGAGCTGCTGTCCCCAGATCGATATCATCCTCGGGCTTGTTCACCACATGGGAGAACAGCATCTGTGTCGCTGTCGAGCTAATCATCTCGGTCAATCTGTCGATGCTCCAACGGTACGGCCAGTCGGCCCCTCCTCTTTGCGGAGCCCGGTTAAAACATTCGGACAAACAGCCAACTCTTCATATTTTTCCAGTTCCTTGCCGCCCGCGTCGTACACAGATGCATGTTGCAATCGCACCAACTGCACGTTTCCCGACCCAGGCAGGCAGTGCGCTAAATATCCGACAATTCTCGCCCCCGTGTCGTACTCAAGTACAACGCGGTGACTAACGAGCTCGTGAAGCTTGGAATAATCCGGCATCGCGACGGCTTATACCACGCGGAAACCATTGTGAAGGCTAGAGACGTTCCCACAACCTCAGTATTTGCCCACACTCGACCGCCAACTGAAACCGCTTCGTTTCTGATACAATTACCTTACTTGGGGGTATTTTGGGGCGCGCAGACGGCAAAGGCATGAAGCCAGTACGGTTTGGAGAGTACGAACTACACGGTCGTGTTTCCCATGGCGGCATGGCCGAAGTATTCCGCGCCACAACCTCGGGGGCGGCCGGATTCGAACGCACCGTCGCCATCAAGGTTTTATTGCCCACGATCGCTATGGACGATGGCTTTGTCACGATGCTTATCGATGAGGCCAAGATCGCTGGGCTTCTCACTCACGCAAATATTGCCCAGATTTTTGACCTCGGGAAAGTCGACGACCGGTACTACATCGTTCAAGAGTTCGTAAACGGCAAAGATCTTCGTGCCATGCAAAAGGCCATGGCCTTGGACGGGCGCGCTTTCGATGTGAAACAGAGCTCCCATATCGCCATAAAGGTTTGTGAAGCTCTCGAGTACGCTCACACTAAATGCGACCCCAATGGGAACCCTGTAGAGCTCGTCCATAGAGACATCAGTCCGCAGAACATCATGGTATCCCGAGAAGGCGAAATAAAATTGGTTGACTTCGGAATCGCCAAAGCCGAGGGCAGGTCTACTCGTACTCTCGCAGGGCTTGTAAAAGGCAAGTTTGCCTATATGTCGCCCGAACAACTGAGAGGATTGCCGGTAGATAGACGTTCGGATGTATTTGCCTGCGGAATTGTCCTTTGGGAGCTCCTGACGGGCAAAGCTCTGTTTCGCCGCTCTTCTGAATTCGAAACTCTCAAACGCGCTCGCAGTGCAGAGATTGAGCCTCCAAGTAAGTACAACAACTCTGTGTCCAAAGAACTCGATGCGGCAGTGCTTAAGGCTCTCACTCGCCACGTAGACGACAGATTTCAAACAGCCATCGATTTCCGTGACGCACTCTGGAGCGCCATGCGTGCTGAGAAAGGCTTTTACGCTCGCGCAGATCTGGCAACATGGATGCGGGACAACTTCCCTGAAGAGCAGCCATTCGGGGAAGACCATCCCATCCATGACGATAATACGCTACCAAGCGACGTCACAACCATGCGTGATTTGAGCGATGGCCCGAATACAACCGATGAGATGGACGTGACGTTCTTCGATCCGACTATCGGGCAACAAATGGAGGCAGCCGCGTCGCCAGCGAGCCTTTCCGCAGATACCTCAATAAATACTCTGGATTTTTCTATAACAGGAGAACCAGTCAGTCTTTTTAACATCACCATTCCTCCAGAAGATGTGGGAACCGCGCCTCCACACAGACGTACGGCCCCTATGCCTTCAACTTCTGCCCCCGCGGCCATACATGCTCGCGAAACTGAAATTAAAAATGCAGTTTTCCCTGCCGCTCTGGCCCAGAATGCCTCAGGCGACTACCGGACGACGGAGCATGACATTCCTACCCCTCTCGGTTCGGGGGCATTCGAACCGGGCGAGTCTGCGATGGCTCTTATCGAAGACGCCAAGTCGGAAACGAACTTGCACTTTGAGGGTACAGCCCAAGTAGACTGGAAAAAACGCGATGCAAAGTTCACGTACTTAAACACCTGGACGCTAGCAGCTGCTGTAGTTTTCGTTATTGCCGGTGCGACATCGCTTACCCTCGTTCTATTCAGCTAGAACGAGCGGCTGGCTTAGAGTTTTTTGTCGAGGGTAAGGACCAATTTTTCCGCTGGGACTTTGGCGCGAATTCGCCCCTCGATGTCACCCTTGTCTTTGGTCATAGCGTCTTCGTCCTGATCGAACCTAGCAATTACGATCACGTCCCCCGCAAACCCGGTTCCAGCTGACATCGCTTTGGTCTCATCAAGGTTAAACTCAACAGGCAGTCTGTCGACATCTATCCGATCAACGGCTACTGGTCCGCCAATAATGTCGCCGGACAAGGGGTCGACAGGTCTAGCGTGCAGATAAATAACCGACCCCTTCTTGATGCTTGACGCCATCGCAGGTGCAACACGAATCTTACCGCGCAAAAATTTACTTTTGTCTATGGGCCGATTTGGGTCGGGTGGAGGCAAGTTAGGTAATTCGTTGCCGCCGCCTTCCATATCAACTCCAGCGTGAGGATCGGCTCCTCCGTGAGGGTTCCCACCAAGCCCAGCGTGAGGGTCCGCTCCACCGTGTGGGTTCCCGGCGAGTCCAGCGTGGGGGTCGTTCGCCATTCCGGCGTGGGGGTTGGGTACGTCACCATTACCAACAGGCTTACCTGCCGCTGGCGCTTGCCATGAGTCCGCGACTGGCAGCCCACCCTGTTCGCTGGATTTTCGTTCACAACTCGTCAAAACCGCGCCCGAGGTTACACAGACCACTAACCAACAAAAGACACTACGCATAGTCGGAGGCTAGCCGATCACCTTCAAGGGCGCTAGACCAAATTACACCCAGGGAGCTGCTGGGCTTTTTCCTAAAGTACCATCCGGGGGCAGCGCCTCTCCCATCCAAACCGCGAACGAAGCACGCTGGTTCTCCGTGGCATCCTGACGCACGCAAACTTCCCACACATCGGGCGGTGCGGCCTCAAGCGAAACCATCAGGTCCTGCAAGCGACCCTCGCGGAAAAATGCAACCTGTACGTCGCGCCCTTTCATGCCAGGTGACAAGAGCCGGCGCAAACCATCAATACCTTGGACGCGGATGCCGTTGATCGCGAGAAGCTCGTCTCCTGGCGACATCCCGGCCTTGAAGCTGGGGCTCCCTTCTAGGACTGCAGCGATTCGGCTGCTTTTTCCGGCCATCGTTAACCCTAAGAACGCCGGAGGTTCCTCCCCTTCACCACGTTTCCATTTGCGACTGAGCTCCAGTCCAACGCTTCCCAGACACTCTTCCAGAGGTGGATCTTCTACACCGCGAATATACCGGTCGAAAAAGTCACCTAATGACAAGCCGGAGGCCAATTCGAAATCCGCAAGAAGGTCTTCTGGATGACCTACCCCATTTTTCCCATACCGCTCCCAGAGGTGGCGTAAAATGTCGTCGAGGTTTTTGTCACCAGCTGTCTCGTGGCGGATGTGAAGATCTAAACACATGCAAACGAAGCCGCCCTTGAGGTAGTAAGACACAGACGTGTTTACGTTCGACTCGTGGGGTTTATAGAGTTTGACCCAGGCGTCAAAGGATGATGCCTCTAAGCTCTGCCGGTGTCGCCCAGGTATCGCCATCATGCGCCCCCACTCTGTCGCCAGCTTATCAAAGTAGCGCGATACCCCCATGCACTCTGCTTGCCTCAACGTGTACCGGTCTAGATACGAAGTGATTCCCTCCATCACCCAAAGGCAGTGTGTGTAGTTCTCTGTTTGGTAATCGAATTCTTCAAACACCCGTGGGAAAATTCTTTTCCCATTCCAAGAATGGAAAAACTCATGACTTAGAAGCTCGAGCAAATCGCCGTAGGCCTCATCGTCCGCGAGTGCAAACGGGTTATTCAAATTTGCCGAGCTCGCACGATGCTCCAAACCACCGTATGCCTTGGGCGCTATCAACAGCATAAAGAGATACTTCTCGAACGGAAAACCCGAGAATCGTTTGCCGTGGGCAATCTGAATCTTCTGTAAATCAGCGACGAGCGACTCTTCCGTGTGTTTTCCAGGAAGAAGGTCTCCCCATACCGCCATCTGACAGGACAACT
Source organism: uncultured Kofleriaceae bacterium (assembly GCA_964410875.1). Lineage (GTDB taxonomy): Bacteria > Myxococcota_A > Polyangia > Haliangiales > Haliangiaceae > CAYPIX01. The sequence continues at coordinate 3,114 of CAYPIX010000117.1, read as the reverse complement.
GGGGAACGCTGACGTCATGCACTTTCACTTTGCCAGCGTGAAAAGGAGTGTCCATGAGTTCATCGAGGTTCTCTGCTACCCAAACCCCGTCCTTTTTAGGCAGCCCGGCATGCTGAACCCAGCTACCATGCTCTTCTATTCGAACTCCGTGCGACTCGCCTCGAAGGCTTGGGGTGTAGATAAAGGCCGCAGGGCTGTGAAGAAAGGCGTGGGAAGTGGTTACGTGATTGGTCCGCACAGACAGGTCGTGAGCGTAAACCTTGTATTGAACCGTTACCTTTTTGTCGCCCGCCTGCTCCACCGACCAGTTGTGCTTGGATGTTTTCGCAACTTTCCGCGGGTCTCCTTTCGGCCCGCGGGCAGTCACATCTGAGACATGACGCGCGTAATCGCGAATCAAATAGGAGCCAGGACACCAAGCTGCCATTGACAGCTCGAGCTGGTCTCTGGGATCCAGATCGGAAAACACGGCTTCGACCTCGAACCAATGACTCTCTGGTTTTGAAAAAGTAACTTTATATATTGTTTTTACGGGGTTCCCTGACGCCATGAGAGGTCGCAGTTTTGGCATAGATTCCCATCACTCACCAAAGGTTGAACGACTTTTAGTATTCTGTCGCATTCCGCCCCGTGTTTTTGTATGTTGCGAGGTCGATCGATGGCGATTCCATCCTGGCAAACACGGCAAGCAATGCGTGCTCGTCTACAAGACGAGATAGGCACGGTGCGCAAAGAAGCGGCATTCCGTGTTGCCCTGGCCTATCCGAGTCCATATCGAGCTGCAATGTCCTCTCTCGGCTATCAGTCCGTTTACCGACTGATCAACGAGGACGGACGCTGGGCGGCTGACCGGGCTATTTTACCCGACGACCCCAATGCGTTCGCTCAGACAAAGGTCCCCTTTGTCACCTACGAACGGGAAAAACCGGTTGGCGAGTACCCCATCATCGCATTCTCTGTTGCCTACGAACTGGAAATCGCAGGCCTTATTCAATGCCTGGAACTCGCGGGCATACCTCCCCTCGCTGCCGACCGAGGCGAGAACCATCCAGTGATTGTCGCGGGTGGACCGCTCACCTTTTCCAACCCAATACCTCTCGCCCCCTTCATTGACGTAGCTATCATGGGAGAGGCCGAAGAGCTCACCATCCCGCTCCTCGATACAATCATGGAATCGGACTCAGGCCGAGACACACTTTTCCAGCAACTGTCGAAAGAGCCTGGCATTTACGTTCCGAGAGTTCACGGTGACGCCATGCCACCAGTAGCGAAGGCTGGCAGTGCATTTCTGCCAGCGCGGTCACAGATCATCACACCGCACACGGAGCTCTCGTCCATGTTTATGACCGAAGCGGCCCGTGGTTGTTCCCGTGGCTGTACCTATTGCGTGATGCGCCGATCAACCAACGGCGGGATGAGAATCATCCCCGCGGAACAAGTACTCGCCGGCATACCAAACGAGGCAAAGCGAGTTGGACTCGTAGGTGCCGCCGTCACTGACCACCCCAAAATCGCGCACATCGTTCGGCAGATTGTCGATTCTGGGCGTCAAATTGGCATTTCCTCCCTTCGCTCGGACAAATTAAACGACGAGTTAGTCGGTTTGCTGGCTAAAGGAGGCTACCGCACGTTGACCATCGCGGGTGATGGCGCCAGTCAAAAGATGCGTAATTTTATCGAACGCAGAACCACAGAAGAACACTTAATCCGTTCTACAGAGCTCGGAAAAAAACACGGAATACGAACCATCAAAATGTACATGATGTTGGGTATCCCGGGAGAAACCGACAACGACGTGGACGAGCTGTCTCGCTTCTGCCTCGAACTGCAAAAAATCCATCCACGTGTAGCACTAGGACTGGCCCCATTTGTAGCCAAGCGAAACACACCTCTAGACGGAGAAGCCTTCGCCGGCATACGAGTGGTCGAAGACCGGATAAAAAGATTACGAAAAGGACTAAAGGGGAAAGTCGTAGTCAGGCCGACGTCCGCCCGTTGGGCCTGGGTCGAATACATGCTCGCCCAGGGCACTTCAAAGGCTGGTCTTGCCGTGCTTACTGCACACCGAAACGGCGCATCCTTCGGCGCATATAAAAAAGCTTTTGCCGAACACGGATGCGAGCCAACAGGCCCCGTGGCCCGGGTCCCAAGTACTAGCGAACTCATTGCTCTCAAGAAGCGGCGTATGGCTCGCCAAGTTCAAGGCTGACACTTTTTCGGGCGAGTCCTTACCAAGTCAGACCAAATCAATTACCTTCCGGCCCATGAACAAAGCCGTGGCTCTTTTCTTGTTCTTGCTGGCTGCTTGTAGCGGCACCAAGCCCTACTCGGGACATGACGTCAAGGTAGCCGACTTAATTATCAGTGGCGGGGTACTGGTAAGCATGGACGAGAACGCTAAGGGGACGGCCGTCGCGGTCGCTGGCCAACGAATTCTCGCTGTGGGTACTCAAGCTGAGCTCGCCAAACTTAAAGGCCCAAATACGGAAACGATAAATCTTCCCGGCGCGCTAATCATCCCGGGACTTATCGATTCTCACATGCACTTTGCCCGTCTTGGGAAACGCCATCGAGAGTTGTTCCTAGACGATGCCGGTAGCGCAAAAGCTGTCGCAGATATCGTTTCGAAAGCAGCAAAGAACACACCTCCCGATCACTGGATTATCGGAAAGGGCTGGCACACAAGTAACTGGAAAGACCAGACGTACCCGCATCGTTCATTACTCGACACCGCCGCACCTAAAAACCCGGTCTATTTGGCTGGCATGTCAAACCACGCAGCGTGGGCCAACACCAAAGCCCTCGAAATCGCGCGGGTAACGAAAGGCGTGCCGGTTCCCGCTGGCGGCCAATTGGTATCGGACAAAAGAGGCCTAACGGGCGTGTTACTGGAAGATGCGAAAGATCTAGTTAGGCGTCATCTGCCTAAAGAGGACGAAGAACGAATTCTTGCCGACCTACGTCAAAGCAACAAAACGGCCCTAGAATTTGGTCTTACACAGGTACACGAAGCGGGCGTAGACGACACGACAGTAAAGCGGTATCAAAAGCTGCTACGCGAGGGCGACTTGGATGTTCGGCTCTACGTTATGCGTGGCGTGGACAATGACAGAG
>CAYPIX010000116.1:0-10869 GCA_964410875.1 uncultured Kofleriaceae bacterium | reverse complement strand
CATAAATATTTGGGTAGTGGCCTTCGGTGATTTTCACGTCAAGGGTCGCCGAGCCATTTTTGGCGTCAAAGACCCGATGCTCCACGATGCCCGATCTACGAAGCGTGAGTAGGCCTTCGGCTGGGGAAAATGGCATTTGGACTAAAATTTGAGCCGTGTCGCCCGCTTCGTAGGTCTCCTTGTCGGGAATTAGGGTGACTTCTTCCTGGTCGACGGTCTCCCGTTGAGGTGCGTCGCCACCACTCACCCAAAACGAAAACTTGGTCTGATTGGGGCGGCCGTTCTTATCAGTTACTGTCGCGGTGACCTGGTAGCGACCACCCACCGGGGTGGCAATGTCGCACCGCTTCGCTTTTTCCGAAGAAGTCAGCTTACAAATTTTCTCGTCTTTCTCTTCTTCTTTGTAGGTTCCCTTCTTCCAGGAACCTTCTAGTCGCGCACTCTTGATCTCAATCTCGTGTCCACTGTGGGCTTTTCCGTCATGATCTACGACGATGGCGTCTACCTCCATGGGGGTTCCAAGAGGGACAAAGTACTTTTCTCGTTTCAGCCCTACGTATAAGTCGGATGGGTGTACGAGAAGAGTCGAAGTTCCAGCGTAGGTTTGCCGGTTAACATCCGTTACCGAAGCAGTTGCGACGACACTCATGGGACGGGGGGGCTGTATCGACTGCAGGTCGATATTTAGCGTGTGAGTCCCGAGTGGGCTGCTTGTCCCGGAAAGGCTCTTTGAAGCGCCTGATGATTCCGAACGTCCCGATCTCCACCAAGGCGTCCAAAAGCCAAAGGTAAAATCGGAACGATTCGGTGGGCGGAAGTTACTTGGTGACGCAATCGCATTCCACTGAACGGGCGCATTTTGTAACGCACCGCCGGCATAGTACGCAGCCGTAGCCGTGACTTTTGCACGCGTTCCAACCATAAATGGTCCGGCGCTAGTCTTGGTGGAAACTTCAAATTCAGGCCTACGGAATTCTTGGATTTGAAAGGAGTGATTTTGCTTGTCTTCAAATTGGATGCGCGCGTATCCCAAATTGGCATTCTTGGGGATCTTGAAATCAAGGTGAAAACCACCAAGAGAGTTGGTGCGGATTTGACCCGAGGAGAGCTCGTTTCCTCTGGAACCAAAAACCTTATATGGAATGTTCCGTTGTTCGGGAATTTCTTTGAGGATATCTCCGGCGATTCCTGTGTTCTCGCGACGAATCCAACCCTTAATGGACACCGTTTCGCCCGGCTTGTACATGCTGCGATCATCAAACACAAACCAGCGGGTCGTTTCTTTTGCCTCGGAGGCTTGCCAATTATTGTTCCTTGACCAGTAGTTTCTCCCGTGAGGAAGAATTATGGAGTCTGTGCCTCTACGCGCGACGAGATAGTGACCTACTTCCGTTTTGAGTGGTAAGTCGACTAGACCTGTGCCGTCGGATGTAAATTTTCGCGACGTTGGCGCGAATTCTACCTCTGCTCCTTGGACAGGTTTTCCGGTTCCAAGCTCAGTAACCCAGGCCAATATTCGTTTGTTGTCGGAGAACGCATCGAGTCCAAGTTTACTTCTTTGCACCCATACGAAGACCTTGGGCTTGTAGTCTGATTTCCAATTTTCAGGTTCTACGGAAACAATGGCGTGACCGAAACCATCGCTGTTCATTGCTGAAGAAAGGTCCAAGAAAGTCTCTGTTAGCCTGTCTCTTTCACCGCTAACCTTAATGGTCTTATTGACTACTACTTTTCCTGGTATTGAGTAGGTCTTGCGGCGGTTTTGTTCGCTAGCTTTTAGGTAGGCAGGCCAGTCTTTGGGCGCGGCTTTATGGACTTTTACTTTCAAGCGCTCCACGTTGATCGAGTGGACTACGTACCCGGGTTTCGAAGCGGGATCCAAGACCACCGGGCCTTGGCGGCCGAAGAAACGCGGCTCTGAGGGGCCCACTGCAAAGGATGCTTCTTCTCTTTCACCTAGCGCTTGAGAAAAATCGTCTTTTAGACTCGCGGGAACCGTGACTTTGTACTTGGTTCGACCGGCGCTCTGACCGGAAATGTATATTTGACGGTCGTAAATGCGAATGGTTTTCCCTGGGAGGGGAGGGTCAACAAGGATGTCGTCGTCGGTGATGGACTCGTCATCAAGCGGGTTGTTGAATTCAATCGTCCAACTCTGGCCTGGAGGACACTTACTTCCCCAGCCGCCGTAGCCGCAGCGGTATTTTGTCATCTTGAGCCTGTCGCGAGTCTTGAAGCTAAAGGATTGCGCGGAAGTGGTCTTCCTTGGGCCTTCCGAAGACGGGGCACCCTTTTGAACCGTAAGCTGGTAATCGGTGTCTGGTTTGAGAGCCGTTTCAGGACGGAGAACGGCAACAAAGTCCTGCCTTCCATCGTCGCTTGCTCGCTGGACCCTGTCGAAAACGTCTGGTTGATTTTCGATTTCTTTGGATGTTGCTTTCCGCAAAGCGACGGATGTTCTTCCCTCGCGGAGTGTTGCGACTCTGGAGATTTTGTCCGCATCAACTCTCTGATCGAACTCCATGAAAACCACCGGCGAGAGCGAAACCGGCCCGCCACCCGGAATATGACTCTTCAACGTGGGCGGGGGAGTCGTGAACGAAAAGCTTTTTGAAGTAGCCAGTTTCTTACCATCGACCGATGTCGCTTCTGGTTTTACTTCTACCTTGTACTCTGTTGCCATGGGCATACGTTTGTCTGGGTCAAAGTAGAGGGTGCTAGTCCCCAACCAGCGCCACTTTCCCTCTGGTTGCGGCGTGAGAGTTACTGGAACATTCTTCGAAGCTTGCTCTTGCGATGAAAGCGCAACCATCGGTCGTGAGAAGGTAATGGAAACATGGGGCGCCAAAGGAACATCACCATCTGGCGCATGCCGTAGAACGCTAAGTTCGCCGTCCGCGGTGGGAGCAGGACCTGTGGAGGCATTCTCTGGCTTGAGAGCAAGCTCGACAACTTCTCCGGTTTTCGGCGGGGGTTGCGACTTTCCTCTAAAACGGAATGGTGTCTTATCCGACGCTTTCTCTTCCAGTTTAGGTAGCCGGTTGAGCAGAGCTCGTACTCGTTCGTTATTGAGTTTCTTGGTTTCGACAGGTTTGGCTGGGGACCGCTTTTCTGCGCCTGGGGTCCCCTCGCTCAATTTCATCGTTAGGCCGGACTCGGCCTTGTCTTGCGGGATCACGCGCACTGGTGCCTCTGGAGTTGGCCCGCTTGGGTTTGGTGTGGTTTTATTGCCGCAACCGGCGCCAGACATGGCGAGTAAGTATATGAAAATAGCGAATGAATTTGACTGTCTTTTCAACGAGGGCTCCTTGTGGACTTCTGGTCAGATCTGTAACGTGTCTCCGCGTAGTTAGGTCTAACCGCCCAACTTTTGCGTCTTTTGGGTCCAAGGTCAACGCACCCAAGCGAGACTTCTTCGCATCAAATAAATAGATGGAAACCAAACCTCACGTAGTCATCATAGGCGGCGGATTCGCAGGATTGGCATGTGCTCAATCCCTAAAACGGGCGCCGGTAGAAGTGACCCTTGTAGACAGAAGAAATCATCATCTATTCCAACCACTGCTCTATCAAGTTGCCACGGCCGCGCTGAACCCCGGAGATATCGCGTATCCGATCCGAGCAGCACTACGTCGGCAGAAAAATGCCAAGGTCCTTTTGGCCGAGGTCACCGAAATAGACAGAGAGAATCGGCGTATCAAACTTGGAGATTCAGAAATTACGTATGACTACCTCGTGGTCGCGGCGGGGGCCAAGCATTCTTACTTTGGCAACAAAGCATGGGAGCAACACGCGCCTGGACTCAAAACCGTGGAAGATGCTCTTGAGATTCGACGTCGGGTATTGATGGCTTATGAGAACGCCGAAGTTCTTGTTGATGATGTAGAAGCACGAAAAGCATGGCTCACTTTTGCTGTTGTCGGCGGGGGACCTACTGGTGTTGAACTGGCTGGGGCGCTCGCTGAAATAGGTCGATACACATTGGCAAAAGACTTTCGTACTATTGATCCGCGTTCGGTTAGGGTAGTCCTGTTTGAAGCTGGGGGCAGACTACTGCCAGGTTTTCCTGACAAGTGCGCGGCGAATGCAGAGTCGCAACTGAAAAAACTTGGAGTCGAGGTAAGAAAGAACTGTCGTGTTTCTGACTTAGACGAGGGGAGCCTTATTGCAGATGGCGATCGACTAGAGACGAGAACTGTGCTTTGGGCAGCAGGTGTGGAGGCGTCGCCGCTTGCCAAGGCGTTGAATTGTTCGTTGACGAAAGCGGGACAGGTCGTGGTCGACGAGTATTTGCGGGTTCCAGACACCCCTTGTCTTTGGGTCGTTGGTGATATGGCCCATATGGAAGACGAAAATGGCACCGTTCCCGCTCTCGCCCCAGCTGCGAGTCAGGCGGGTCGCTATGTCGGAAAGAATATTCGAAGACATCTACGCGGAAAAACTCCTGAGCCTTTTCGCTATGTCGACAAGGGCGCTTTGGCGACGGTAGGGCGTTCGCGAGCGGTCGGACATTTTCGAGAGAAAATTACATTCTCAGGTTTATTCGCTTGGATGGTTTGGTGGTTCGTCCACATCTTCTTCCTCGTCGGTTTTAGAAGCAGAATCGCCGTGATGTTTGGCTGGATATGGAACTATCTAACCTTTCAACGAGGAGCCAGATTGATAACCGGTCGATGGGACCCCGAGAACAAATCCCTAGAAAGAGTCCTTCCAGGATCGGAGAGCTCCAAAGACCTCGGAAGGGTTGGTTAAAGCACGACCCGTTTGGTTCTCGGCTGCTTCCACTACAGTTTTTTTGGAAACTCGCATGAATGGGTTTGTTTCCAGTTCTAACTCCATGGTGGAGGGAATAGTCGGAAGACCTTTTTCTCGCATTGCTTGTGCGCCTTTCATGCGCGCCTTAACTGCTTGCGAGGCCGGCTCTACCGCTGTCGCGAAGGCTAGGTTGTTAACTGTGTATTCGTGGCCGCAGAACACTTCTGTGTGTTTTGCAAGCGCCCCCAACTTTGCAAGAGATTGGTTGAGTTGTGCTGGTGTGCCCTCGAAGAGCCGACCACACCCAGCAGTAAAAAGTGTGTCCCCAGTAAACACAGCGTTCTCATTGGCGAAATAATACGAAATGGCTCCCCGCGTGTGCCCGGGGGTGTGGAGGGCTTGAAAAGAGAAAGCACCTTTTTCGACTACTTCTTTGTCCTCTAGGAAACAGGTCTGGCCTGGAATACGCCCCTTATCGCTTGTGTGTCCAAAAACGTCTAAATCGGGGATTTCAGAAATTAGTTCTTTGTTGCCGCCAATATGGTCATGGTGGTGGTGGGTGTTCAGGATGGCGTGTAGTTTGACACCGAGCTCGACAATCTTAGAACGAATCGGTTCGGCTTCGGATGGATCCACAACCAAAGCAGAATTTGTGTTTGGATCAACAAGCAGGTACGCGTAGTTGTCGCGCAAACAAGCAATTGGCACGATTTGCATGGCGGGCAGCTTACCCTATGAGTAGAGTGAGGATGTGAGCGACAAAGAATTTGTGATAGTTCACCGCACCTTCGATCCTATACAGGCTGAGATTCTTGGAGACCTGTTACGTGATTCTGGGGTTCGAGCTGAGGTGCTTGGAACTCGTATGGCTTCACTGGTTGGTGTGGGGGGGAATACGATGGAACTTCACATCAAAGTACCTGCTGAGCAGGCTGGCACCGCAACCGACTTCCTTGAAGAATACCTTCGTGGAGATGGCGTTGAACTCTTGCGAGAAGAGGGCTTGCTCGATGACGATGACGAGAAAGACAGTGGACTGGGTGAACCAGCAAAGAGTCGCCTGCTGGCTGCGGGGAGTGGTGTGTTCCTGCCGTTTGGCTTCGCGAATGTCTACGTGGGACGTTCTTTCGTCGCAGTACCTATTGCTGCCGCACAAATTTACTTTTTATTTTCAATCGTAGAACTCGTTAAGTGGGAACTCTTTGTTCGTTGCATCGGTACGATGTTCTCAATGGTCGCGCTTGACATCCTTCTTGCTCAAATCAGCATTCCCAGTGGTTGGAAGGTAAAGTGGTCGGTTGGCCGACAGCTCATAACAGGAGTTTGCATTGTAGCCTTGTCTATCTGGCTAGGTTCGATACTTGGCCCCCGGATTCCTGAACCCAAGCCAGAGCAGGAAAGCGTCCCAGAGATTCTGTTGGAGCGAACTATTATGGGAGCGAAAAAATGAGCAAAAAGATGCGAGCCGTTGTGATTCGAGAGCATGGGGGCCCTGAAGTTTTACGTGAGGAGCAAGTTGATAAACCGGAGCCAGGACCTGGGCAGGTGCGAATACGTGTCCGTTCGGTCGCGGTGAATCACCTGGACATTTGGGTTCGAAAGGGTGGACCTGCTTTCAAACTCGAGTATCCGCACCGGCTTGGTTCGGATATTTCTGGGGATATTGATGCTGTCGGACCGGGGTGCTCGCCCACGATTGCCGCGAAAATTGGCCAGAAAACTGTTGTTAACCCGGGCGTTTCCTGCGGTGTTTGTCTGGAGTGCCTTAAAGGAGCCGATAATCTGTGTCGAGAGTACAGAATATTGGGTGAGAACACCCAAGGCGGGTACGGTGAGTTTGCCGTTGTACCCGCGGCAAACCTCGCACCATTTCCAGAGGGGCTATCCTATGACGAGGCGGCCTGTGTTCTATTACCGTTCTTGACGGCTTGGCAAATGCTCGTCGATAAAGCACGAGTAGCTCCGGGCCAATGGGTGTTAGTCCAAGGTGGTGCCAGCGGAGTAGGAGTAGCGGCTATCCAAATAGCAAGGCTTTTTGGAGCGCGGGTCATCGCCACGGCAAGCACGGACGCCAAACTCGCAAAGTGCAAAGAATTAGGCGCTGAGGTGGTCGTCAATTACCTCAAAGAAGACTTCGTTAAGGCGACTCGTAAAGCAACCGCCGGAACAGGTGCCGAGATTGTTTTCGAGCATGTTGGAGGAGAGACTTTCGAAAAGAGCGTTAAAGCCACGCGGAACGGTGGCTGTATTGTTACCTGCGGTGCAACAAGCGGCCCCAAACCCACGATAGATCTGCGGCATGTGTTCTTTAGGCAACTATCAGTTCTTGGTTCCACAATGGGCTCTAAATCCGCGCTGCTTCGTGTGCTTGAGTTCGTCGAGAAGGGGCAATTAAAACCCGTCGTCGACCGTACACTCCCCCTTTCGCAAGTGGGAGAGGCCCATCAGCTTCTCGAAAACAGGGGCGCGATCGGAAAAGTAGTTCTGAGCGTCGTCTAGCCAAACAGCGAGAGCAAAACAAAGAAAACAGCGACACCGGCGAAGACAATGGCGGCTATTGTCATCGCTTTCCTTCTGGGGCTGGACAACGTCGAAATTGGCGAGGTATCCGCGGGAGAAAGTGTTGGCGTAGAAGAGCGGGTCGGTTGGCTTGTAACGAAGGGGGCAGTTCTTTCTGCAAATGTCACCTTGGGGATTGCAACGGCAGGAGGTGGCGAGCTATTTCCAAGGGAATTCATAAGGGCCAACACTAAGCTTTCAGAGGCTTCTTTCCGCTGACCGCCCGAGACCGGTTTTGTCATCGGTGCGGTATCTGGTTCGGGATCTACGGATGAAGCCGAAGATAATTGAGGTGAGGAACTACGAGGCTGGGCTGCGATGGTTTCCATATCGTCATCGTCGTCGTCACCGTCAATTTGGATACCGCTTAAGGAAAACTCGATCTCGGTTGGGAATTCCTCTTCTTCTGCAAGGATGTCTTTCTCGTTGAGAAGCAGGGATTCATGGGTGTCAGCGAATTTTCCTGTTGAAAAAAGATCTTCGCGGTCAGCTATCTCTCTCCCTCTTCTCTCATTTTCTTCAGGTACGGTTTTTTTGCCGGCAGCCGAACTGAAAGCAGAGTCGACCCAGGAAGTTACCGTTCGTGTTGAGAGGTTGAAGTTGCACTCTTTCGCAACTTGCGACAGGGCCCCGCGAAAGTCAGATGCAGATTGCCAACGCTCATTTGGATCTTTGGCGAGAGCTTTGAGGACTACTGCGTCTAGTGCTGGCGGGCAATTCTTGTTGACGCTTGACGGCGCCACAGGTTCCATATGTTGGATGTTGTTAAGTACCTTGAAGTCGTTACTGTCAGCGAAAAGTGGCGTCGCTGTGAGAAGTTCGTGGGCTACTACACCAACGGAAAAAAGATCCGACCTGGCATCGAGCTGCCCGGTCAAGGTCTCGGGCGGTAGGTAAGAAAGTTTTCCTTTGATTGCGCCGGAACGGGTTGCTTCGTGTGCCTCTGTTGCCTTCGCGATACCAAAATCGATGATTTTGATGTGGCCATCTGCAGAGATCAGGAGGTTCGCGGGAGATATGTCTCGATGGACTAGGCCTAACGGTTTGCCTTTGGTGTCTGCCTTGGTGTGAGCATATTCGAGAGCACTGCAGAGCTCTATCATGAGAAAAACTGTGAAATCCAGCGGAGGAGGAGCCCCCGTTTTCTGAGCTTGTTTAAGGCAGGACCGGAGATCACGTCCATGGATGTACTCCATCGCGATGAAGTAGCACTCGCCAACTTTGCCGAGCTCGTAGACTTCAGCGATGTTGTCGTGGTGAAGCAAAGAGGAAAGTTGGGCTTCCCGAACAAATGACTCAATGAACTCATCGTCGGCAGCGAGGTGGGGCAATAGTCTCTTAAGTGCAACTACACGCTCTGATCCGCTGCTGCCGGATTCTGTGGCAAGGTGGACCGTCGCCATGCCGCCAACGCCAATGCGTTCCAGCACGGTGTACGGCCCGAAGCGCTTGTCCTTCAAGCCACTGGTTTCCTTGCCCAAGCCCAAATTACCCCCATATATGGTAGCAACCCTTATCCCCGGTGCGAAATCGTCGGACCTGGGAAAGGGGAGAACATAACCACGTCAATAAATTTAACTAGTTAGCTGGGTTTCAAAGTAACCGTTGCTCTACAAACGGGAGCGATGTTCGCTGAAAACGATGAATTTATCGAGCTACTGGATCGTCTAGTGTAGTGAGGTCTAGAATCTCATCCCGTTAGCAATTAAAGGTTACTAAGAATGAAAAATACACTACTTGTTTCAAGTCTTTCTATTTTACTAGCTGTCCTTGGCTTCGTCTCCTGGGCGGGCCCTGTTGAAGCGGGCGATGCAACTCCTTGTGCGCGCAAATCCAAAGTCGCCAAGGTTAGCGAGTGGTGCGAGGCTGGAGGCCAGAAAGCGGCCAAGGCTGGCATGAAAAACTTTGTGAAAAGCGCCAAGGCTGCGGGCCTGAAACTGACTTGCCTGGACTGCCACGTCAAACTTGGCAAAGACTACCCAGTCAAAGACAACGCGGTATCCGACTTCAAGAAGCATTGGAAGACGGCCAACCCCTAAACTGGGCTTTGGAAAAAGGTAGGGATTCCTCGTTCGCGAGACATCTCTGCCCTTGATAAGTAGGTCTTGCCGTCCTACACGTGAGGAGTGACCTTCTTCCTCTTCATGACGTGCGCCACCATCTGGGGCACGACTTGGTTCGCGATTCGACTGAGTATTGGGGAATTTGGCTTTCCGACGATGTTTGCTGCGAGCCTGCGGTTCGGTATCGCATCACTCATACTGTGGGCCGTTTGGTTTTTCTGTTCCAAGAGAAAGTCCGAAGGTGGGCTGCGGTGGATGGCTCTGTGCGGTCTCTTAAACGGGCTTAACTACGCCCTAATCTACGCGGCAGAAGAACATATCTCGGGCGCTATCGCGGCCGTGCTCTACGCGACCCTACCTCTATTCGTCGCGTTTACCGCAACGGTAGCTCGCGTCGAGCGCGTCACCGCTAGGGACATTGTTGGAGCGTGTATTGCGATTATTGGCATTTTCGTTTTGACGCGAGAACGCAGTACCGCAAGTGTCAACGGAGTCTTTGGTATTTCGCTTCTATTGCTCTCGATTTTCACTTGCGCCGTCTACAATGTAATTTTCAAAAAGACCTCGACCAAGGTTAGTTCGTTATCTGGGCTCGCCGTCTTTTTCTCGTTTTCAACGATATTTCTGATTGCAACAACGCTCCTTTGGGAGGGGCCTGTCTTGCCTGAGCGCTATCCCTTCACGGCCTCTATGGCAATTCTTTACCTGGCAGTATTCGGATCGGTTATTGCTTTTGCCGCATACTTCGCACTGTTGCGACGATCGACCTTGATGACGGCGGCGACTCTTACGTTTGTTCAACCCATTTTTGCGATCCTTGTAGATGCCGCGTTCGAGAAGGAGATTGTGCTTGGACCATCAGCCTATGCAGGTGTTGGGATAACGCTGGTTGGAGTTGCGGTGAGCAGGTTGTTTTTCACAACACCCCGCCCATCTTGATCAAGACTGAGGTAAGGGCTGCCGAGCGATTCCTACTGAAGATCACACGGAAATTCGTAAATGTTGCGAACGTTCAGAGACCAGTCTCTCAAAAAGTCGAGTAAAAAATTGGCCTCCTAAAAGCTCGTTGGCGGCATCATAAACCGCGAAACGCCTTAAATTCAGCCGTAGAAACTACTGTCGGATTGACGGTGGCCCAGTCCAGGCTTAGAGTTCCCGTCTTCAGAATATTGCTCAGTCTTGGGCTTCACCTATTTGGGGGATGCGTCGGATTCATACTGAGCAGAACATCGTTTCGTTTTCCTGTGAGTCAAATGAGCGAAGAACAATCAGAAATTTCAAACCAACCAGCCGAAGCTAAGCCGCAGCCGCAGATTGAAACCACGGGGGCAAACGCTAACGGACAGGAGTCTGCGAAGGAAGTGGAGGCGGCTGCCTCGCCAACGGAAGCGTCTACAACGGGAGACCCTACCCAGACGGATGTGACTTCTGAAACAACCGATGCGGATTCTGCGACGACCGACGTGAAAACATCGGAAGAAAAGCCAAAGGC
>CAYPIX010000115.1:0-10880 GCA_964410875.1 uncultured Kofleriaceae bacterium | reverse complement strand
TTTTTTCAAGCAGAAGACGGCATACGAGATTCGCCTTAGTCTCGTGGGCTCGGATGTGTATAAGAGACAGTTTCTACTCAGTTCACAGGCCGAATTTCAGCACAGAAGAACTCGAGCTAGTTTGGCAAACCCCAAATCACGATTTCAGTTCCTCGGTTACTGGTTCTACGGTTTTCGACTTCGAGGGTGATGGTCGCGCTGAGGTTGTTTACAATGACGAGTGTTTCCTTTGGGTTTTTGATGGTGTTACCGGAGAAATCCGCTTCGCCACTCCCACGACCTCATTTACCGCAACCGAAGCATCACTGGTTGCGGATGTAGACGGAGACGCTCATGCTGAACTGCTCATGATCTCGAATGGTGCGAGTCCAACAAATTGGAAATGCAACATATCCCCTTGGACGGAGCCCGATCCAGTTACGGGACGCCCCGCTTGGGAACCGCCCGCGGGTCAAGATCGTTTCCGTGGACTCACCCTGTTTGCTGATGCTGCCAACTCCTGGGTCGGAACGCGAACCCTTTGGAATCAGCACACGTATCACGTTTCAAATATTTGCGACGGTTCCGGCGATGTCTGCGGTGCAACATCCTCGTATGGCGACATTCCAAGCCGAGAGGCCAGTAATTGGGATATTTCCTTCCTCAACAACTTCCGGCAGAACATCCAGGGGCAGGGAATTTTCAATGCGCCCGATCCGACCGTAACGCTGCAAGTTGCCTGTACAACACCATCCACGCTCTTCGCTACATTGCGAAATGCTGGTTCGGCTCCGCTTCCACCTGATGTTGAAATTGGATTTTACAATGCAGCCGGAATCCTACTTGGTACCAGTAAAACAACTGGGCGCGTCTATCCAGGGCAAACAGAAACCGTCCAGTTCTCGGCTCCCGAGCTCAATATCGTCGATTCATACGAGGCCCGTATACATGCGGATCCAGCTACAGCTCCCTTTAGAGAGTGTCGCGACGACAACAACAACTCGGGCTTAGCGAGCGCTATCTGCATCGAATAACATGTTAACGGAACGTCTCTGGATCGAGGCCGTATCTTTGGCACCAACGCCAGATCTGGCTCCGAGCCTTGCCTACTTCCCTGGAAACTGCAGAGACGTTTCCATTGTGCTTAGCTAAGAGATCCTTTACCTGTTCGAGGGTGGGCCTTTGTTCGGGCGGATCCGCGGCGATATTTTCAACCTCAACCGTTTTGCCATCTTCAGCCGTTGCAATAGCAGCCCGTACCACCTGTGTCAGCTCACGGATATTCGACGGCCATTTTTGGGAAAATAGTTTTCGAAAAGCTTCACGGGTGATTTTTACATCACTAGCCTTTCCATCTATCCCAGCCCAAAGGAGTGCACCAAAATCTTCTCTCCTCTCGTCTAGGACTGGCATCGTTACTTGCACGCCCTTGATACGGGCCAACAAATCTTGTCGAAAGTCGCCTGTTCGAACTAACTCCTCCAAGTTCCGATTCGTTGCACAAATCAGGCGGAACGAAGTCTTGACGGTTTTTTCTCCTCCAACCGGACGTACTGCCCTCTCCTGAAGTGCTCGCAAAAGTTTTACTTGTATTGCTAAGGTCAGTTCGCCGATTTCGTCCAAAAAAAGAGTACCGCCATCGGCTAGCCCCATTAGTCCCGCTCGGTCTTGGTCTGCCCCGGAGAATGCTCCTTTTTTCACACCAAAAAGCTCACTTTCCACCAGGTTGTCGGGCAGAGCACCACAATTGACCGCGACGAACTCTCCTTTACGTTGCGACAACTTGTGAACCCAACGAGCGCACACCTCTTTGCCAGTGCCCGTTTTTCCATAGAGAAGAACAGGCTCTGAACTTTTCGCAGCAAGGGCGACTTTCGCCAGGGTCTTCTCCAATCTTGGAGCCAGTGTTTCTCCATCAAACAGCTGACTGGACATCATTTCTCTTACAGGCACCGAGCGCGGGTCTAGCTCCTGGTCATCCCGGTAAAGAAACATAGAGTTCCCAACTTCGAACATGTCGCCATTCTCCAGGAGCTTCTTGGTTATCTTTCGCCCACCTACAAAGGTGCCGTTCTTGGATCCCAAGTCTTCAAGTTCGAACCCCTTGTTTACGCGCCTCAGCCGGGCATGCTTTGTCGAAGCCCACTCGTCGGGAAGACCCCATTGCACCGCTACCCCGCCGGGTGTTGCTTGTCTCTCTATTCCTGCATTTCCACGGCCAATTTCTATTTCCCACGTATCAAGTAGAATCAGTCGGACTGCCGAGCCACTGGGTTCGTTCAAAGAGAGAAGCCGTACAATATACGGAACCCGCAAGAACTCCTGGTCAAGGCTCTTTTCCGCGAACGACCGTGTTTCAGAATCCGCCAAGTTTGAAGTATGGCGATAAAATCGAACGCAGCAAGATGCATTTGGCTATAGGTACTGCAACCTACTGCAACACACCGGTGCAACACCTCTGAGGTAAACCTCCATGTAAGACACTGAATTAAAACTCTCTATGCAACCAGGGTCGCTCGGCACAAGTTCTGCTGAGTTAGCAGCCATGACGCCTGAAACATTGTCGCTACAGAATCTCGGTTTCGTGCGCGGAATAGCCAACCGAACCTTTGATAGAAACGACGTCGATTTTGATGACCTGGTTTCCGAAGGAATGCTTGGACTCGTTCAAGCATCTCGGCGTTTCAAAGCGCACGGCGCGGCTTCTTTTTCGACCTTTGCTTACTACCGCATCCGAGGCGCCATGTTGGACGCAAACAGAAAAAGTAACAAATGGCAGAGGGGACGGTTACCCGTCGTCGCCGGCAGGTATACGACAACGTTGGAAGAACGCCCCCAAACACCTTTAGAAAAAGTCCTTGAAAAGGAAGGCGGAGAGTTGTTGAAAGCAGCTGTTGAAAAACTACCTGCGCGACAGCAGTTCCTGATCAAGGAACATTACTTTGCAGGCAAAAGCCTAGTTTCTATAGCAAGGGCCCTTGGAATCTCGAAATCTAGACTCTCGCATGTACACCGAGAGACTCTTGTTTCCTTGAACCAACAATTGCAACGTCGGGATCAGAAGACGCTCAGCCCCAGAGAATAGGCAGTACATAGTCCGAAACAGTCCTCTCCTTCACAGACACGTCGTACCCGAATCAGAGCCTTTCCACTGTCACGGATGCCCTGGCAAGAAACCTCCATGCCGACCCAGGATGTTCCTTCTGGACCCAAAATGGCATCGCATGTGCTGTCGTCTGGCGAGCTATCTCCGCCGAAACAAACGTGTGCGCCACGCCCTAAATTGCAGACGAAATGGACTGCGACATCAAATTTTGCCGTTTGATCCAACGAATGTACTGAAACTCTGAAATTCGGGTTCCCTCCGTTTCTCTCATCAGAAATATCGGCAGAGAACCAATCTTCCTCGTCTCGCTGAAGCGTCAATCCTTGGAACCAGTCTCCAAAACCTGCGTCATCTTCGTACGCGCCAATATCTGCAGGGGTCTTTGCTAGTTTATTTGGCTCATATTTATCCGCGACACACTCGCAGACGTTTTCTAAGCAACTTGCATCCCCGTTGCATCCACCGCAATCCAGCACTCCATCGCAGTTGTCATCAATGATCCCGCACTCGTCAGGAAGGCAGGCGCGCTTCTCACATGCCTTCTTGCCACAGCGGTTCGGGCCTCCCCCACCGCAGAAGAGACCCAGTTCGCACTCTCCGCACTCCAGAACCCCATCACAACCATCTGAAACCGCCCCGCACTCGGCCTGAGCTTCTTCGCAGCTGTCGAAACAAATCGAAACGGCGGAGCGCCTGTTTTCTGGAGCGGTTGTGGAGCAGCTCAAACCAAAGAGACATAGGCTGAGAGTCAGTAGACGCATACAACCAGGAGCTGCAATCAGTGTTCCGGCAAAGAATCACCTATT
The DNA here is from genome assembly GCA_964410875.1 of uncultured Kofleriaceae bacterium. GTDB lineage: Bacteria > Myxococcota_A > Polyangia > Haliangiales > Haliangiaceae > CAYPIX01. The sequence continues at coordinate 6,989 of CAYPIX010000115.1, read as the reverse complement.
CCAGGGGACTCCCCTAACTTGCTGTGGCTATTCAGCCTTCCAATTAAAGCGAGGAAGCTAGGAGCGTCTCCGTCTAAAGTTGCCTATTTCTTACGATCGGTTAGATGTCCGCGCCATCTACGTGCGGACAGAATTGTGTGACTGCCAAAGCCCAAGAAAACTAGAAGCGCAAAAAGGGGGATCCCGACAGAACCGACCGGGTCATTGAAAAACAACGGTGCCGAAGCCAGAGTCGACCAAGCAGACCAAGCAACGACAAAAAAGCAACCGAGCCCAACTACGAACCAGCCAACAAGTTCCTCGGAATGAGTTTTGGCAATGGCTCGGGCGGCCTCAAGAGAATCCGTCTGTAAACGTCTTCCCAAAACAGCAACATACTTAGGGCGATGTGCTTTGGGAACAAGGTGCGCCGGCAATAAGTTGTCGGTCCCGCACGAAGGACAGGATGCAACTGCTCCGCGTTTGGAGGACAACTCTTCGTCACATGCACTGCAGAACGCGTCCAAGCTGTCACCGGTTGCAGCGAGACGAGCATAGGGTATGGAGGCTGTGTTCCAAAGGTGTCTTACAAAGGCGATTGTGGTTGAAACAAATAGGATCGCGCCGCAAAGAACCCCACCCGCGATAACGGTTCCAACCGAAACATCTCCAAAGCCGAGATAACCGACTCCAAAGACCGCAAGGGCTCCAATCGCTCCTGCCAACACCACACTGGCAAGGGCAAAAGTCCAGGCAGCGCCTTTCGCTCCTGTCGACTCGCGCACTTCTGCAAGCTCAGATTGAAGCCGGATTCGTAGTCGACTGCTTTCCCCGGTAACCGTGCTACCGGCCGGGACCGGGATGCCTTTTAAGCAATAGAGACATTGCGCCCCTCTAGAATCCAAGAGCGGGACTTCCGCGCTGCAACGAGAGCAAAGAACTGTCTCTGTTCGGTACCCAAACCTAGAATCTGAAGCGATATATCCCAGCAAAACCAACCCCGAGATGCCCCCAACAAGCACCTACCTATAAAGTGTTGGTGATTCCTACTAATGCGCCAGGTGAAAGTTGAATCTCTAGAAGGAAATTAGGCACTTACGCGGTTCAAAAGGCAATTAAAGCCGCGGCAATCTGGGCGGGCAGAAGAGTTCAGAAGAACCCACTCCATCTCTCATGCCTAGACGCAAAACGGCCCCGTTTCCCAACCCAACTTCCAACCCTGGAGCCAACCGAGACTCAGAGCTGACGAGCTCCCAAAAGCCGGTGCGAAGAACGAAAAGCTCATCAGAGATAGGGTCATCGCCCACTCCCCCGGTTAGCAGAACCCTTCCGTCGTTCAACGTGAAAGTCGAACCACCAGAACGCGGACTCGAAACCGGACGGAGCTCCGAAAAACGCCCAGATTGAGCATCGAACCCCTCCACAGACGCCGTTGCCCCTTCCGTATCCACCTCACCGCCTGCAATCAAAATTCGTCCGTCGGCAAGAAGATGAGTGCCAAAGTCGGCTCGCGCGCTCACAAGCCCTCCGGTATTTACGCTTCCTTCTGGTGTAAGGATTTCGGCGCTTGCCAGAAGAATTCCGTTTTCATCTCGGCCCCCAACGACCAGCACCTCGTTTCTCGAAACAACCTGGAGTCCGTGGTCGAACCTACCTACTGCTAGAGAATAGGGGCTTAACCACTCGCCCTCGCGATAAATATGAACCTCGTCTAAGGCGCGCGTTCTTCCGCCCGCCAAGATCGCGCCGTCTCCAAAATTGCTAAGCAAAGCTTCGTCGCTCTGACCGGTTGGAATTCCCACTGTCCACTCATCGGATTCCGCATCATATTCTGCGCTAGACCAGACACCGTTTATTTGAGAGATCAATAAAGCGTTTCCGGTGGCGAGTTGAATGAGCGCGGTTGGCGCACCTTCATCTGTCGGAGGCTCAGCGACTTCGCTCCACCTACCACTGCCAATCTCGTAGAGGTAGGCAACGGTTTCATTGACCCAAAGCACCCGTGAACCCAACCTTACTAACGCACCACCCTCTGTAGCTAAAGCCGGAGGCTGTACGCTTTGTTTCCACCCAAAACTAGCCGAGCAGTTGGCCGGATTCAATCCGTTACCCTCACCCAGAGTCCCTGGCTCGGATTGACATGCGCAAAAGGCAATTACAATGAAGAGAGCGAGTCGAAGCAAAATCGTTTAGGCGGAGAGGAAGTGCTCTGCCTCGAGAGCGGCCATGCAACCTGTTCCAGCGGCGGTTATCGCCTGTCTCCATTTCTTGTCCTGAACATCACCTGCAGCGAAAACACCTTCTACATTCGTCTTAGTCGAGTCTGGCTTGGTGACAACATAGCCAGTGTCATCGGTCTCTATTTGCCCATTCAAGAACGCGGTATTGGGAATGTGCCCGATCGCAAAAAACAAGCCTTTGCCTTCCATTTCCCGCGTCTCATTGGTCTTTAGGTTTTTTACGCGGACTTTTTCTAGTTCATCAGTGCCCAACGCTTCAACGATTTGACTCGACCATAGAAACTCTATTTTTTCGTTCGCGAGGGCTCGTTTCTGCATGATTTGCGAAGCCCTGAGCTCATCGCGCCGGTGAACGATATAGACTTTCGATCCATACTTCGTAAGAAACATCGCTTCCTCCATCGCAGAGTCTCCACCACCAACGACGAACATCGGCTGATTTCTGAACATGGGCAGAGCACCGTCACAAATGGCACATGCCGAGACGCCCTTCTGCCACAACTCATCATCTCCGGCGCCAGGTATAGGCAATCGTTTTGCCGTTGCCCCCGTTGCTAAAATCAGACTCTTCGCTTCCCCTTCCCTCTCATCCGTCTTATAGCGGAACGGTCTCTTCGAGAGGTCAACGCTTGTAACAGTCTCCGTAATAATTTCCGTCCCAAATCGGAGTGACTGTGCACGCATCCGATCCATGATTTCTGGCCCCTGAATTCCCTCTGGAAAACCTGGAAAATTCTCAACATCGGTTGTTGTCGTGAGCTGACCGCCGGCCGCTACTCCACCCGCCATAAACCCCTCGAATAGGACGGGCTTCAATTCCGCTCGGGCTGCATAGATGGCTGCCGTGTGTGCAGCCGGGCCACTACCGATAATGACTAAGTCTGGCATAGGAGCGGAGTGTAAACCTTCTTGGTTTTGAAAAGGTCATTCTAGCGCCACGAATGGGAGTTAGAATTCCATTTTGGCGGTACAAGTGCTGTTTCCTGAAGCGTCGGTCGCACATACTGAGAAGTTGCTGTTCTCAATTGAGGGGACCTCGGCCCTCCAAAGACTCCCGCCAACCCAGCGCAAAGGAAATGCTTTCTCAAGACCGCTAGCTTCAGTAACCGATACAACGGGGTCTGCTGAGAAATCTGTAGCCACCACCGGCGTTTTGTTGTCGTGAATTCGTGCGACCACCGACACTGTGTTCTGCCCAATACTTTTTTTGGCACTCAGTAAGGACACAATTGGCTTCGCTGTATCTTTGGCATAGTTAGAATTAGCCAAGAAAATTTTCTCGGAGGCGAACTGAGCCTCGCCTTGTGACTGAACAATGTCGAGACGACCGTCCCCGTCAAGATCAGCAACAGCTATTCCGAGGCTTCCATCAGTTTTGGGATCCGCTGGAATCGCGTCTGCCTTCAACTCAAAAGAAGCACCTTTGTTGACCAACAATCGATCCAGTCCTCCAAAGAGTGACGCCACTAAGAAGTCTGGATCTCCATCCGAATCAAAATCCAGTACAACGATGGCATTGTCATCTTCTCCGATGTTCTGAGCTTCAGGCCAAACATCACCAGTAACATTGTTAAATCCGCCCTTTTGGTTGTTAGAGAAAACATGCTCAGCAACGTTAAAGGGAGCCTGAATCACTTTGCCATCGTTGAGCGTAAGGAGATCCCAAAAACCATCCCCGTTAAAATCGATTGGTTCGAACTCATAGTTGTTTCCGAATTGCGGCATCCGTTCGTTCGGAGTTCCTGCACCAGTCACATCCGTGAAATTGCCAGCGCCATCGTTTTCGAACAGAAAACTGCCCGACTCCCCCTTGCTTGATATCGCAATATCAAGATCTGCATCGTTGTCGATATCTAAAAGTTCCAGATCCCAAGACCAACGGATCAGAGTCTCTGGCATATTGGTAGCGGTCGCTGACTTAAACGCGCCTTTGCCATCGCCCAGCCAAAGAAGAACTCGTCCACCTTCAGAAGCGTTCTTCACTGTTGCACCGCAAGGAGCGACTCCGGCAACGCATGGGTTCCCTTTGCCCCAGTTCGCCAGAACAATATCCAAATGCCCATCGCCGTTCACATCACCGAACTCTGCATCCCCTACACTCGTTGTTTGCGGAATTCCAGCGACCTCGGATAAGTGTGTTTTCGTGACTTCCTCGAAGGTGCCATCTCCATTGCCCAAATAGAGCCTGCTCGGCCCTTTGTGAAACGCTGTGCCCACAAAGATATCCATGTCTCCATCGGAATCAATATCGCGCGCTTTAATGACACGTGAGATGTCAGGGGTCTTTCCGAACACGTCTTCAGTCACCTCTACAAAACGCGGCTCACCCGCCGGGATTTCCGCAGGCGGACGGTTGAGAAACGCCCTGTTCACTTCAGGCGTACCTGGTGATGAGTAATTTGGACCATTGGCAAAAAGGAGATCAGGCAAACCGTCACCGTTGAGATCGGCCACCTCGACCCTGTGGGTCCATTCCCCCTGACCGAAATTACCTATCATTGCCTCGGTCGCGTCTTCCCAAAGCTCATTCGCGAAGGCTGTTCCCCCAAGGAAGAGAACAAGGGAGAACCAAAGAAACAAGGAAGCACGGCGCATTTGCCAATTAATAGCAAAAAAAGTCCCGACAACGTCGTCTTATCGAATTACCTCCGTTCACAGAGAAGCCAGTCTCGACCTTTGGCGTTTTTATCGAGCTCAGAGACTCAGCGGGTTTGCGGTAGATTCTTGTCCTTACTCGTTTACGCGGTCGGTCAGAGAAAACGTGAGTCATCCTATTTTAGAGTCCAACGAGGAGGCTGAGACGTCACAGAACGTGCCGCCCCCCGGGGCATTTCTTAGCCAAAAAGTTCTCCGGCCTGCTGCTCGACTAACGGGAATGCAAAGTTTACCCGCGGTCGCCCTCGTACTTGCGCATGCGACATTGGCGATAGCGGCAGTGTTCTTAACGCTCGACGGCTCACCTTCTTGGATCGTGGGCACTCTATGGTTTGCGTCTTCGTTGACCGACCAGGCTCTTGCTGAGAAACGTTTTCCCTTTTGGCTATCTATCCGCACGGTACTCGACACTCTGGTTATTTGTGTGTTGGCCTACTCTATCTTCCGAACAGGTCTCTCCTTGCACGCGGTTGGAGCGGCTTTGGTGGGAAGCACGGGCATTTACTGCGCAACCTCTTTCGTGAAGGCAGCCCGCCAAGAGCCTTCATTCTCACAACGACGTCTCGCAGACATTCTGAACGGCCCCAATCAAGTTTGGGGGCGCTGGGCAAACTCGTTTGCTAGTTTTGTCGACAGGGGGACCGGCCTCGCCTGCGCATTCCTGGTCCTAGCTCTTGGAAAAGTCGAACTCGTATCTGCAGTCGCTGTAGCAGCGTCAACGGCATGGTTCACGATCGCGGGACAAGCGATACAGGCTGGGCAGACGGGGAACAAGTGGTTTCGGCTCGCGATCGCCTATTCAGTTGGGGGCGCCCTCATTTTTTATCTCGCCAGCCGACTCCCCTTGGAATCGCTCACGGAGTCCCTTCAAGCCATCGGCTGGAACGCGCTCTGGGCCCTAGTACCTGGCCCAATCCTAGCCATCTTCAGCGCGATTAGTCTCTACGTCCTTTGCCGCGGGCTGGTTCCAGCGTCCAAGCTTCTTTACGTGCAATTTGTAAGTAACGGATACAATCAGATCCTTCCTCTAGCTGGCCTTGGCGGAGAACCCTACAAGATTCGGGTTCTTTCGGACTACCTACCCCCGGAGTCAGCGGGTCAGATTGTACTTATCGATAGAATTCTACACGGTATTCCAGGGCCGCTATTGGGCGGGGCGTGGCTCGCCTTTTCTGCCTGGTCCCTTGAACTAGACCCTGCTCTTGAAGGTTCTTTCTTTATCGCGGCCGTCCTCCTTATTGCTCTCGGCTGTATTCTTCTTAGCGTCGCGTTCTCGCGCGTACCTGGAAAGCTCACACAGTTTGTTGCCAAAAAATTTACAGGGAAAGACCTTGGAGGAAACTCAGCAAACGTCGGCATCAGCAGAAAACGCCTATGGCTAGCGTTTATTTTGAAACTCCAAGCACAAACTGTCCTTTTCTTCGAAGTTTGGCTTCTCTATCGACTCGTTGGCATTGAACCGTCCATACAAGAAATCGCTCTCGTTGCCGCATTCGTGACTGTCAGCGCAATCGTATTCTTTGTGATCCCCCAACAACTAGGAACTAACGAAGCAGGAATTTCCACGGCTTTCAATCTTCTTGCGCTTCCGCCAACGCCCGCTCTTGTATTCGGCCTTCTTCGCCGTGCAAGACAGGTAGCCTGGGCGTTATTTGGCGTCTTGCTTCATGTAGTATTCCATCTCGCTACCCGAACGAAAACACAATGAACGACCCAGCAAACAGCATTTGGCAACGATCTGCCTCTGTCATAATTAGAAAGTACCGCTGGGTTCTTTGTGTCGGCTTTCTACTAACCATACTGGGCTCCTTTTTCACAACACGTCTAAAGCTCAACGCGAACATTGCGGCACTCTTGCCCGAGCATTATCCAAGCGTGCAAACAATCCGAAGGTCAGAAAAGGAAGTCGGCGGTTTTGAAACCATGCGGCTTCTGCTTCAAGGAGCTGATTTCGAAACCCTAAAGCGGTATGCGGATCGCTTAGCCGTTAGCCTCGAGGCTAGTCAGATCGTGCTCGGGGTGGACTACAAGCGAAGCGTAGATTGGTTCGAAAAACATGCACTACTTTACCTAGAAGCGTCTGAGCTAGAAGAAATCAATACGAGTTTAAGAGAT
>CAYPIX010000114.1:0-10927 GCA_964410875.1 uncultured Kofleriaceae bacterium | reverse complement strand
CGCCAGAAGTCGCGAACGAAACCCGCAACTCGGCCTCCGGTATTGTCACCCGAGAATTAACGACGAGACCATCGCTCATAAGAGCTAACTCCTGCCAGAACCACCGAGGCGTGCCACCGCTTTTTTCAAAAGCGCCTGAGCCTCATCACTAAACCAAGTATCAAGCCACGCCTCGTTTCTCGCATCCGCATCAACTTTCATCGCCGCCAACGCGGGCCTTCGGTATTCACTTTTCACTTGAGCAAAGGCGGCCTGGGGGCGCTCGGCAAGAAGTCGAACTTTGTGAAGAGCGACTGACTCCAACTGATCTCCAAGAGCAACCTCGTCGATAAGTCCAACAGATTGCGCTTCCTTAGGCGACATCATCCGTCCTCGGTGGGCAACCGCAACCCAATCTGCTGGATTGTGTACTGCCTGGCGAAGTGCTTCGGTAATAAAGGGCGGAAGGCCGATACCAATTTGCACTTCTGAAAACCCAAGTCGCCAAGGGCCACTTCCTACAACGCGATAGTCGCAGTACAACCCCAAGACGCAACCACCAGCAACCGCATGTCCATTAATCGCCGCTACCACCGGTCGAGGGAACGTCATGAGCCGAGCCAACGAACAGGACACCTCAGCGAGAAAAGAGCGCATGTCATCGCGTTTGAGGGGGAGCAGTTCATGTAAAGCCATACCGACAGAAAAGAAGGTGCCTTTACCAGTAAGCATTACGCCACGAGCGTCTGAATTCTCGACCTCGTCAAAAAGACGTTTAAAATCTGCTAGGAATGCGCGCCCCATTGCATTTCCCTTACCCGCTTCCATACGGACAATTGCAATGTCCCCGTCGCGCTCAACTCTCACGATTGCAAGGATATCACAACTAGTTTGCTAATCCGTTCTCGCAAGTTGGTGCAACCTCGGCAGGACCTTCGCTGTCGCTTTCTAGCTGTGGAAATGCGTAAGCCTCAACTTCGGCAATGGGGTGGTACGGCCAATTCCAACTGCCGTTGCAATCCGTATCCGAAGAAGAAGACCAGATGGCCAACCACCTCGTAAAGGGCCGAAGCTCAGCCGGGCGGAACAAAACAGTTCTACCGTCGACATCAAACTGTTCAAGCTCTTCCCATTGACTGGTTTCTCGAATCCCATTTGCGCTGTTCACCAACCAATTGGGATTGGCCGCGCCCGACTGAAAGACTCGAAACCAAGGTGAGCAATGCTGCGGTCTCGTGACACCTACAGTTTGCAGAAACCCACCGCCATCATTGAGTCGTACGTGGTACTGATTTGCAAGAGACCCGCTTGTTATACGGATAGAATTTTCCGTTATCTCGACAAAACTGTCCTTGTTGCCATCTGTTAGATTTTCAATTTGCCCTTCACCTAGCTCGTAATTTCCGGTTGGAAATTCAGCGAATGCGCCGGCGGCCAAATTCTCTGAATCAATGAAGCTTCTCGTTGGGAGCTCCGGTGGAACTCCCGTCTGAATCACTGTGGGTTGGACTAGGTTAGATCGTTCATTGCCACTAATCGCCCAAAAAGAGATTTGATTCAATTTGTCGATTTCTAAGTCAACGTTGACGCAGAACGTTCCTTCTGTAGTAACGTTGGGCACAACTCTTTCGCCCGATGCCGGCGAGTCATAGATGACAGTGGCCCCTGGCGTTACCGTGCCTGTTATAGGAACCGCCCCCCATTTGGTTTCCGATGTGTAGCGGTCAACGACAATGACTGGCTTGCTCGGCGGGTCAGACTCATCAAAACTGGACTGTCCGGGAGAGGTTGGCTCAGCCAGAAAATCCGGGGAACTGGCAGTACACCCGGACATCAATAAGACCGAGAGCGAACAAGAAAACAAAAAACTCCTCATCTCCATGTACATCAAAAGTTGCTAGTTCTATGCCAAGCGTTGAAGAGAGACAAACCCCTTATTTTACTGAATTTTATTGGTTTTGCCAGTGGCAACTCTCGTTGCAGGGTGGCTTCTATAGTTGCGCTTTCGGTGAGAAGCGTGAAATCTGGACGCCGCGTTCACGCTAGGAAAAATCGGCCCAACTCCGATCAAAACGAGCCAAGTATTTACGAATTCGATCCGAGTCGTTTGGGTTCTTCATCCGTTTTCTGGAAACTGCAAAGAGGTCTTTGCCCGCCTGGGCCATATTCTTCGAGCTCTCGCAGACTTATTCGGCACATTCAGTGCTCTACAAGACAAACAAATGCAAAGCAAGACTGACAAAACAACCCGCGCCTACGAGGTCATCAACCGATCGGGTAGCAAGCCCATCAAAGCTTGGACCCGTGGGGTGTTGTTCGACGACAACGCGAAAGAACAGCTCGCTAATATTGCGTCGCTTCCCTTTATTCACAAGTGGGTTGCTGCCATGCCCGATGTTCACGTTGGCAAGGGGGCCACGGTAGGAAGCGTTATCGCGACTCATAAAGCTGTGATTCCCGCTGCGGTTGGAGTCGATATTGGCTGCGGGATGATGGCGGTGCGAACATCACTGTCTGCCAGCGACCTACCCGACAACCTAGCCGGAATCCGTTCGGCCATTGAGGCTGCGGTTCCACACGGGCGAAGCAATAACGGCGGGCCTGGCGATCGCGGAGCCTGGGGTCATTCTCCAGATATGCACCTTGCGAAATGGGCTGAATTGGGCGAACGCTATGAGGTAATCCAAGACAAACACCCAAAAATTCGCAGGGGAAATGACCTCTCGCACTTGGGAACCCTTGGGACCGGAAACCATTTCATCGAGGTTTGCCTGGATGAACACGAAAGCGTCTGGTTCATGCTTCACAGTGGTTCTAGAGGCGTCGGAAACCGGATCGGCCGATACTTCATTGAACGAGCGAAGGAAGACATGCGCCGATTCTTCATCAACCTGCCTGACGCTGACCTGGCGTACCTTCCTCAGGGGTCAGACCACTTCCGTGATTACACGGAAGCGGTTACGTGGGCCCAGGACTACGCGCGAGAAAATCGCGAATTGATGATGCACTCTGTGGTTGATGCGGTTCGGAGTACGGGACAAGTCCCAGAATTCGAAGCTCGGCTCGAAGCGGTGAACTGTCACCATAATTATGTGAGCTGGGAGCACCACTACGGCGAGAACGTACTCGTAACGAGAAAAGGTGCTGTTCGAGCGCGCAAAGGCGACATGGGGATTATCCCAGGAAGTATGGGAGCTCGCTCCTACATCGTTAAGGGAAAAGGAAACCCTGAGAGTTTCGACAGTTGCAGTCACGGCGCTGGTCGAGCAATGACTCGGACCGAAGCTCGGCGACGGTTTACCCTTGAAGATCACGCAAAAGCCACAGCACATGTTGAGTGCAGGAAAGACGAAGACGTTATTGATGAAACACCGGCTGCCTACAAATCCATTGACTCTGTGATGGAAGCGCAACGCGATCTAGTTGACGTGGCTTACACGTTAAAGCAGGTCGTCTGCGTAAAAGGATAAGTTGGAAATGCATTTTGTTTGCAAAAGAAGCGTGGTTTAGAACTGATGTCTGCTATAATAGAAACTCGAACAATGTTGATGACGAACCTCATAGCCGCCTCTTTGCAAAAGAGGCATATCGAGCTCGCAGCTGAGCGCGGCCGGAGCGAGTTGGGCCATAGATCCAACAGTCTCTGGTGTCCAATTGACATGGACTTTGCTGGGAGAAAAAGCGGGTTTAGCACCCGTTTTAGGCCCGAAAACCAGGCAAAAGCGATAGATCCGACCATCGGAGTGGCTATGTAATTCTCTACACATAATAGAGTTTTGAAAGCCGCTCCAGGGAAACCTAGAGCGGCTTTTTTTATCGAAAAAATCCAGTTGGGTTTTTCTTTCCTAAAGGAAATAGGGGCTCCCTTCGGGAGCTGGGAAACGTCGGAGAAAAACTAACTTAGTAAATCGAAACAACGTGCGAGGCGCGAACGGGAGAGCTGCGCCCAAAGCAAGGAGAAAGAATGAGAGAAAGAAAACGAAAACCAATTGTACAGATGACACAGTTTGCCTCTGTGACGCAATTGGTAGCGTAACCGGCTTTTAACCGGGAAGTTGGGGGTTCGACTCCCTCCAGGGGCACCACAATCGGGGATGGTCTAACGGCAGGACGGCTGGTTTTGGCCCGGCAATTCGGGGTTCGAATCCCTGTCCCCGAACCAAGTTTTAGAAACTGCACTGCACGCAACACGTGTTTGGTCTTGATTGACCCAGGGTGGGCGGCAAATCCGCGGTGGATTATCGATCTATGACAATTGAATACCTTGGCAATGAAGACGGAGTCTTTCGCATTTTGTGTAGCTCCGCCTTTTTCCCACTTTGGCGTATGTGGTCTGCGCGCCGGCCTGAAAAGTCGGAGGTTTTGGTTCGATTCCAAAAGGTGGGACTTCTGTGGGTTCAGAATGCTTGACTCGGTCGATCCGGGCGTCGCGAGCTGCGCTTCCGTTCCTTAAGTACACAAGTACGTGCGGATCCGGTTCTCGCTGCTCCTTCGCTTCAACCGAGTCAAGCATTCTGAACCTCACAGATAAATAGGGCTCCAATTGACATTGGAGCGATGAGCACAAAAAAAATTGAGCGATTGCCCCTGTAAGCATCTGGTGAGGCTGGCCGACTGTCTATCGGTCGAGGAGGGTTCGATCCCCTTCAGGGGCGCTTTGGAAGACAAACAGGCTGAGGAGCCTGGCCCGGCTGCTAATCGGTGCGCGCGTATGCGCTCGGTTCGACTCCGATGTCTTCCGTTTGTCCCGTTGGTCTAGTGGTCAAGATGCAAGGCTTTCAACTTTGCGAGAGGGGTTCGATTCCCCTACGGGGTACCAATTTTTGGGGGCGTAGCTCAATGAGAGAGCACTCGGTTTGCACCCGAGAGATAGGGGTTTGACTCCCCTCGTTTCCATAACCAGATGTAAGTCAGTGGCAGACGACGCCGTTTGGATCGGCGAGGCCGGAGGTTCGAGTCCTCCCATCTGGACATTTAAGAACGCGCTGAAAGGCGCCCGTGGGCCGCGGCGAACATGCGGCGGGTGATCCGGCGCCCAGACAACCGTCCCCAGCCGGAATTCTGGGGACACTTTGCGGAGTTCGTTCAACGGTAGGACACCTGGGTGCCATCCAGGAGACAGGGGTTCAAATCCCCTACTCCGCGCATTTTGAGATTTGGCCATCACCAGCAAGGGCTGGCTCGGAGTTGCAACCTCCGGTGTGCTGGGAGCATTACCCAGGATGGCCTTGTTAGTTCCGGTAGCTCAAGCGGCTAGAGCACACGCCTTATAAGCGTAAGACGCAGGTTCGACTCCTGCCCGGCACACCAGCCAGCTTTAGAAAGCTCACTTGGAAAGGTTTCGCAGCGGCCAGAGGATGGATCAGCGTTTCATACGCGCTTGGGCGGGGGTTCGAGTCCCCCCGTTGCGACTCATTCGGTACCAAAATCAATATCTCGCCCGATCCGTGCGTCACGGACAGTGCTTCCGTTCCTTACGTACACAAGTACGCTCGGAACCGGTTCTTGCCGTTCCTTCGCCTCAGACGAGATATCGATTTTTGTACACGACTGAGAAACCTTTTTTTGCCCCCTTCGTCTAACGGGAGGGCGCCCGTCTTACAAACGGGAGATGGAGGTTCGATTCCTTCAGGGGGTATTTCCCCTCGGTAGTTCAATGGCAGAACAGTCGCTTGATAAGCGACCAACGGTGGTTCGATTCCACCCCGTCGGATTTTTGGTGGTCGTAGCTCAATGGTTAGAGCAACCGGCTGTGAACCGGTGGATGGGAGTTCGATTCTCTTCGGTCACCCCAATCTTACGCGGGCTTGGCGTAACAGTAGCGTTATCGGGTTTCCACCCCGATGGTGCGGGTGCAAATCCCGTGGCCCGCTCCATGCCTCTCGATGCTATCTGGGAAAGCACCTGTTTTGTAAACAGGCAAGGCGGTTCGATTCCGACGGGAGGCTCCATTCCTTGGTAGCTCAACGGCAGAGCGGCCGGCTGTTAACCGGTGTATGCGGGTTCGATTCCTGTCCAAGGAGCCATGCCTCCATCCATGGATGGGACCCAACGCTACGAACGTTGGCGGGAAGGTTCGACTCCTTCTGGAGGTGATTTTTGGCCACCGCGCGCGGAACGCGTTCCGAGATTCCGAATCTTGGGTAAGCAGTTCGACTCTGCTCGGTGGTACCCCTGGATGGCGATCTGGGATCAGTGTGGTCTCCAAAGCCACCTAGCGAGGTTCAATCCCTCGGCCATCCGCTCCGTTTGTATTTCTCTCCTAGACCTAGACTTTGCAATTGGCTACTTTCCGCTCTTGAGCCAGTCATCCATACAAGACTCTCGGCAGTTCGGGTTGGTCGGCTTGAAGTGTACTCTCCTGGCAATAGCGATCATTGCTAGTTGCTTCGTCGTCCCATCGAAAGGGACTTCGCGAGAACTCATTCATTTCATCTTGATTGATATCTACGTCTGGTTCCTGGCAGTTGGAATTGCATTCTCTTTTGAGGCTCGACGCGGTCATGGGGAAGGTTCGCAAGCCTATGCCCCTCACACTCTAGCCCTCGTGCTTGGCTTCTTGAGTCTTTTTCCAGGTTTTATCGCAGTAGCAGGTTTTTTAGGATGGCATTAAAACTCGCTGTCAGCGCCCATGTGGTGACGATCATAATTTTCGTCGTGGTTAACTCGATCTTAAACGTAGACGCTCCGGTTTCGCCGGCGACACTCGCCACAGAAGGCGCGGTTCTTGTTTTGGTTCTGAGTATTTGCGGTCTGGTCAGCGGCTTTCGCAGACGGTTCCGAGTCAAGTCCGAAGACCCATCACACGAACGCGCATTGGCAAACGTAGCTATTTGCATGAGTCTCCTGGGCATCCTCTTGTTCTTGGGACTCTGCTACTTTTCCCTTTTAGTATCCTCCGCCGGCTTCTTCCGCGGCCCCTAGCCGCGCCGCGACGCGGCCATACCAATCTTATCTGTTGAGGCTCAGACGCCTTGTCCCGCCTGAAGCGAAGGCGGCACGAGAACCGCAGGTGCGCGGCACCGACAACTCACAACAACAAGAAAGGAGAACAACAAATGGAACAAACACTACTTCTGTCCGCAGGTTTCGAGCCCATCAAATTGGTCTCCTGGCAACGGGCCATCACCCTATTGACGTTGGGTAAGGTTGAGGTCCTTGAGGAATACGACAGAGACATCCGGTCTCAAACCGTGTTTTTCAAGATGCCCGCGGTGGTCCGCCTTCTGCGTGTATTCAAGCGACCGAAGAATCGGGTGAAATTTTCTCGCGCCAATATTTACGCGAGAGACAAATATAAATGCCAGTACTGTGGACGAAAAATATCCATGGTTGAAATGACGTATGACCATGTACTGCCCCGTGCTCGAGGCGGACGAACTACTTGGAGAAACATCGTATCGGCATGCATCCCATGTAATTCGCGCAAGTCTGACCGGACCCCCGAAGAAGCAGGTATGCGGCTGATAACAGAGCCAGTACGTCCGCGTTGGGTACCCATCGTCGCCTTCTCTGTTAGCAGGCGAGACGCCCCTCAAGCATGGCGCGACTACCTCTATTGGACTGGGCAACTAGTCGAATAGAAAAACTAAGCCTCACGGGACGGATCCCAGCCAGGTCTTCTAAACCCGGCGTTCCAAGTTCGATTCTTGGGTGAGGTGTTTTGGCTGTATTCCGTACAGATCAAGAGCATATGGCAACCACCGTTACTCTTAACTGTGTTACACGTTAACTCTGTGCGCTTACCAAGAGGCAACAGAAGTCTTTACGGTGCTGCTCTAGCCTGCCTATTAGCTTCCTCTTCCGCCGAAGCACAAGGCGCAAGTCGTTATCGATCAGCTAACCTCTTCCCGCCTGGCGAAAGTTATCAGTGCCAAATGGGCAGTTATAGTTTCCGCCCCTGCATGATTGAGGCGAATGGCGATGGAGTTCGCCTAGTCATCCCCAAAGACCAAGGACACTTCTTTGCTCTCAAAGCCGACATACTTCCCTCGGATCACAAAGGCGAAGTAACCGTCATGGGCAAGCTCAGCGGCTTCTCGGATTGCACTTGTGACACCTGCAAAGACACTAACAAGCTCCAATTCGGTGATTGCGCCAACCAACCAGTAATAGCGCGCTTAAAAAAAAAGGGCCGCACCTTCTCGGGCACTGCCTATTACTATATTTGGCGTTCCAGCTACAAAAACGAAAAGGAGCTCCCCTCATTTCAGCTGGGAAACAAAATCCGTTTCCGCATACGTCGGGTGACAAAACCATAATTTTCAGCGACCTCAACTGAGCACGACGGAAGAAAAACGGTACTATGCGCCCTTTGCATAAGCGCCCGCGGCGAAAGAACAACGGCGCTGTGCGCCGTTTTCGATAAAGAGCCCGCCTAATTGTAGAACTTGCGATGAATCGCGAGTGCGACAGGCGATGCTATGAAGATCGACGAGTAAACACCGACCACAACACCGATATTCATGGCGAAGGCGAAGTTTCGAACCAAGCCCGTGCCCAAGATGTTCATCATCAAGGTAACAACGAAGAGCGTAATCGAAGTCAAAAGGGTTCGGCTCAGAGTCTCGTTAAGAGAAACGTTAATCACCCGGTCGAACCGCTTGTCTTTCAGACGCACGACGTTTTCGCGAATTCGGTCAAAAATGACTACGGAGTCGTTTACCGAATAACCAATAACCGTCAAGAGAGCGGCAACGGTAGTAAGCGATACCTCCTGCCAGGTCACAGCAAAAACACCGATCACTAAGAACGCGTCGTGCAAAAGAGCAATAGTCGCGCCTGGTGCGTAACGAACATCAAAACGGAACACGAGGTAGAGCATGATGACGAGGAGAGCG
Source organism: uncultured Kofleriaceae bacterium (assembly GCA_964410875.1). Lineage (GTDB taxonomy): Bacteria > Myxococcota_A > Polyangia > Haliangiales > Haliangiaceae > CAYPIX01. The sequence goes on along the minus strand of CAYPIX010000114.1, from coordinate 2,108 downwards.
AAGAAGAGTGACTTCACTCCGTCGTTGCGCAGTTTGGCTCCGGCCTTCGCGCCTACCGCATAGGTCTGCACGACCACCACATCGACACCGTCTAACGCGCTCTCGATGGCTTTTTCCAAGTTGGCGTCGATGCCGCGAATAGCGAACTGTGCATTGAATTCCGACGTACCGGCCTGGGCACTTGTAAAGCGGACCTGCTCGTCTTCATCCCAAGCTTTCGCTTGCAGGTCATGAGAAGCGAGCAGCGCCTTCATCGCAGCGAAATCGATGGGCGATTCGCTACGTACGAACAGCCTGTCCCCGGACCAGGTGGCCTTGCCTACTTTATTCGCAGCAAATGTCTCCCGGATCGATGCATCAATTTTTGCCTGTTTGTCCTTAGGAACTGCGCCAAACTCGGTTGTCGCAATTTTCATCCCGCTCACGGTGATTGTTTGGCCGCTTTCTTCCTTGTCCCAAGTAAATCCAGCCACAGAGAAGCCGGAGTAGCCTTTGTCCGCGAGTGCTTTGCGGACATCAGCAGCACCTACACTTGTGGTTTTTCCGTCTTTCTCAAAACCAACAATGACCTCAGTGCCGCCCTTAAAGTCGATGGTCCAATTGAGGTAGTCCCCGCGCATCTCTTTGTTAATGAAGAGCATGGCGATGCTTCCCAGAATGAGAAGAGTGGAGAGTAGAACCCACTTTTTGGTGTTGCCGACAAACTCGAAGTTACTTTCGGCAGGAATGAGTTCGCGAAATGGTTTATGCGTAGTTGCCATTGTCTTAAATCCCTAGGACTGTGGCCTTGCCACGTCGACTAATGTAGAAGTCAAAAAACAGTCGCGTACACCAAAGGGCGGTGAACAACGTGCAAAGGATTCCAATCATCAACATAACCGCGAATCCCTTAATTGGACCGGAGCCGTATTGATACAGGAAGAAACCGGCAATACCTGTGGTGAGCTGGCCATCGAAAATGGCCCAGAAGCCACGACCAAATCCCGCGTCAACCGCGCCACCTACAGATTTACCAGAGCGCAACTCCTCACGAATGCGCTCATAGATAATAATATTCGCATCAACGGCCATACCAACGGTCAACACTAATGCAGCAATACCCGGCAGAGTGAGTACCGCCTGGAACCCAGCAAGCACCGCCATCATGAAAAGAAGATTGAGGGCGAGAGCTACAATCGAAATCACACCGGAGAATCGGTAGTAAAAGATCATAATCAGAACCACTAGTCCTGAGCCGATCATGAAAGAGAGTTTTGCTTTCTCAATCGCATCTCGACCAAGTAGCGGTCCGACGAGAGAGGATGACTCTTCCTGAATGGGTGCAGCCAGCGAACCGGTCCGAAGAACGTCGCGGAGAATCTCCGAATCTTTCATGGCCTGTTGTCGGTCAACCGACCCCATGGAAATCGAAGTAGAGCCACCAGTAATTGCGCCCTGAATAATCGGAGCGGAGGTGACTTTGTTGTCCAAAATAATGGCCATCTTCCGACCAATATTGGCTGTGGTCATATCGCCAAAACGGCGACCGCCCGCCCTGTCAAAATCCACAGAGACCTTGGGCTCGTTGGTAGTTTGGTCAAAGTAAACGATTGCGTCTGTCACCGAGGAACCACTTAATTCAACAGCGCGGAAGAGGTAGTACGACGTCCAGACTTCGTCGATTTCGTTGTCGGCGTCGCGACGCTGGGCTAACTCGTAGCCAAACTGATGCTCATCGTCTACGGCGAGACCAGGTTTTGTGGAACGCAAGTCTTCCAGATACTGAGCAATGATTGCTCGGCCTTGGACCGTACATGGAACCTTGCCATCAGAGCCTTCTTTGCCGCTCTCATAACAGCCAAGCTCGCGGGCTTCAGCCACCGATAGCCGCCTGTCTTCGTCCCGAGCCACTAGGTAGTAGTCTCGGAAGTTCTTCTGCGCTTTGCCTTCGCCGCCGCTCCAGTTCGTACTTTCTGCGGTTATCCCAAGGCTCTTGGCAGTTTCATCCGATTGTACATGAGCGTAGAGGCGCTTCATAAAGTCGGTGCCCTGCCCGTCGGCTCCGCTATCCACCATCTTAAACTCTAGCTTTGCGGTCTTCTCAAGCAGGTCTTTGACCCGTTGCGTTT
>CAYPIX010000113.1:0-11010 GCA_964410875.1 uncultured Kofleriaceae bacterium | reverse complement strand
TTTTTTGTTCTCTTTTTGAACCTCATTTTAGGACGATTCAGAGCGAACCAAAAAACCAAACCAAGTCCTAAAGGAAGTAAGAAGACAACAAAAGCAAAGACCGTATTTCGTTGTCTTTCGCTGGTTAGCAATCGCAATCTCTCTGGCTTCCGACCATCGCCGATTTTCGGCGGTGACCGACGAAGAAGCCAAGAAAAGCTAGCAGTCGCTAGGGCGGAAGCTCCCGTAATCCCTTTTTTTGTATAAAACTCGGTAAGACTCTTCGTACTTCCAAAGACAACAATTCTTGACCGGTTCTTTTCTACGGCGGCTGCCACCGATGGTGGATAGGTAAGCTCTTGCTCAGAAGCGTCCTCCTCATCGTCACCAACCAAAGCAGCAATGTTGCTTTCTGCCCAAGAAGATGGAGACCCGAAAACTAGGCTCTCCCCTCCGAGAACTAGACGGGGTTCAGGCCACACGCTCATTCTTCGTCCAACAAACCCCTTCGAAATCGGGTGAGGACCGTATCCCTCAGAGGTCATCCACGTGAGACGTGAGCCAGTTTCTTGCGAAGGATCAACTACTATTAGGGGTGGACTAGAGATTCCTAATTTTTCCAAGACAGCTTCTAAACCACTGTTCGGCAGCGGGTCTTGCTCGTCCTCGAGTCTTGTATCCAAAGAAACAAACAATCCGCCCCCGCTCGATACAAAACGATCAATTCTCTTCAGCCCTTCGGCACCTAAATTATTCTGAGCGCCAAGAAATAAGACAGCGTCACAAGAATCAAGCCCTTCCCACGCCGGTACCGAACGAAGCAAATAGCCCGAATTTTCTAATCGTGAAAAGAAGTCGGCGAACTCAGATTTCCGCGTCTCACTAGCTGTAAAATTGTGGCAGATGGTCGAGGTTTTGCGTTGGACAAGGTTTCCGATTGCCCTAGCAAAGGCATCCTCTGCTCGAAATTGGGCCACTGTGCCGCGGCCTAAATCATCGTTGGAAAACGAGGCCATATCCAACAAATCAACGATATGGCTACGGTCACCGTAACGAAACGCCACGGCGCCACCGTCCGCAATATCAGCTGGTGGTAAGGCAAACTCGCGGGCTAGCTGTTCCACCCGTGTTGGCTCGAGAACAGGATCTAGAAGTTCTTGTGCAAGGAGCGGTTGCCGTTCTTCCATTCGGTCCAAGGCTCCTCTAACCAGCCGGAAGATTTCGCGGAAATCTTCTTGCCCAGGCTCCACCACCAGAACCGATAGCTCCTTATCAACTTTCGCCAGCTGTTGCAGCGTATTGTCCGCCAAGCTATGTCGACGGTTCCGAGTGACGTCATATTCTAATTGATAGTGCCGAGAGAGAGCACCCACTTCCATACCTATGAAGAGGAGGAGAATCCCAGGAGCAATACCCAGAAATGCCCGTCGCCAGCTACGGTGTTGACGTTCAAGTACGCCTGCAGCAAAAGCGATGCAAGCCCCTCCGAAAAGAATCAAAACCGCGAAACCATCGAGCCGCACCAATCCATCTGCGCAATCCTGAAGAAACCCGCGAAGGGAAAATAAACGCAAAGGCGTCCAATTGCTCAAATTTTCCCCTGCCAACAACAGAACGAACAACGAACCGAGGCAAATAGCAGCGCTAACAATTTGATTTGGGGAAACCGAACTGCACAACACACCAACTGCAATTAATAAAACCCCGGAGACTAAAACGCCAAAATAAGATGACAGGATCGGACCCAGCTCTAATGGCGTGGCAAGGGGGGCCAGCCAATAGAGGATAACCGGATAAAGCAGAGTTGGAAGAAAAAGTGTGGCGTAAAACAACCAAGCGGCGAGCCATTTCCCAAATACGATGCTCCCCATCGCTGCCCGAGTAGTTGCGGTCAACTCCCACTGGTTAGACTGTTTTTCACCGGCGATCAAAGACATCGTAGTCAGTGACACCACACCGAAAACAACTGACCAGTAAATCATCGTGCCACCAAAAAGCGTTCGAAGAACGGCACCGTAGCCAACTACAGCTTTCGGATCGGCGAGCACTTTTACTATGGAAAAAAAAGAAAGGCCCTGCAAAACCCAAAAAGTTACCCCGACGAAGAGCGCAATAGGCGACAAGTAAAGACCCGCAAAATCTCTGCGAGCAACGGTCAGCGACGTTCTTAGCAAACTCCACCAGAATGTCGTTTTGTTACCAATCGTACGAAGACATCTTCTATGTCGTCACTCTCTTCCGCACCCGCCAAACTACGCAATTCAGAGACCGTACCGTCACCGACGATACGTCCGTCTGAAATTAGAACCAGTCGATCAGCGAGCTTCTCAACATCCAGAAGGCGGTGAGAAGAAAAAACAACAGTCTTTGTGCCTCGGAATGGCGCAATGAGATCGCGGAAATCGCGCGTCTGAACCGGATCTAAACCAACCAAGGGCTCATCCAAGATGAGTAACGGCGGGTCATTAAGCAACGCATCGGCCAACGCAACGCGCTGTTTGTACCCTCGTGATAACACTCCAATGGGGCGCTCGAGGCAGTCCGCAACGTTTGTCGCTTCTGCAACCCGCAACACCTCTTTTTTTATGGCTTGATTGCGTAGGTTCTTGGGTTTCTTTACCCGATAGCGAAACGCCAGATAGGTACGAACTAACATCTCGGGATATGCAGGTGCGTTCTCGGCGAGGTACCCAAGATGTTCAACCGCACGCCCTCGTTCTTTTTGGACGTCAACTCCCCCTAAAAGGACTCTTCCAGAGTCAGGAGAATAGAACCCTGCAATAAGGCGAAGCGCTGTGGTCTTACCTGCTCCGTTCGGCCCCACAATTCCAACGAGCTGCCCTTCGCCCACTTTGAGGTCGAGCTCTTTGAGAGCAATTGTCTTTCCAAAACGTTTTTCGACACCTTGTAGTTCGATCAACGCTTACTCTCCCCGGCTTCAGGCGTTGAAGTCGGCCGGTCCCGAGATAACCAGATTCTAAAAACGGTACCTTGGTCGCTCGACTGATAATCTATTCGTCCGCCGTGATCATCCACAATTTTCTTGACGATTGCTAAACCAAGCCCAGTTCCGTGAGATTTTCCAGTCGCGAACGTCTCAAACAACCTACCTTCAAGAGCCTTCGGAATTCCACCACCATTGTCTCGGAACTCGAATCGAACCCACTCGTTGTCTTCAAAGCAACCAACTTCGAATTCACCTCCGCCTTTCATTTCATCGGTGGCATTGCTCGCGAGATTGTGGATCAGTCGCAGAACAGAATTTTCGTCGAAGTACGCAACTCCAGTGTATTCGGACCGCATACTCAAAACGATATTTAAACCGCGAAAAGAATGCTCTAGTTGGGTCGCAACGGTTTCTAAGAATTTATGCAAGTAAACTTTGCGTACTAGAATCGTCGTCTCACCTCGCGCGAATGCCAGGACTTCCTTGGTCATGGCGCTCGTACGCTCAAATTGTTCGCGAATCTGCCCCACGTACTTCTCTCGAGTTTCCGCGCTATCGCTACTGGCCATCAATTGAGCAAAACCAGAAATGATGGTCATCGGTGTCTTCAAATCGTGGATCAGGCCAGACAGCATTCCACCTATTCCCGCTAGGCGCGCTTGCTTTTGCTGCTCAGACTTGCTCCGTGAGATACGTATTGCGTGGGCGAGACGGCCCGCGATAAGCGCCAACATTTTACTGTCCTGCGCCGAAAATCCAACGTGGCCTCGCTTCTCGTTTATTTTATCCGCCACTTCCAAAACACCAAAGAACTCGCCCTCCTCTTCAAGCCGAGCCGTGGCTACTGTCCCATTTGTCCTTTCGACGTTATTTTGCGATACCAATTTTCCAACCAAGCTCTCGTCGAACTGCCCCATCACTACTCGAAAGCGCAGTTCCCCAGAATCTGAGTCCGCCAAGGCGATAGACGCCGACGCCGCACTGAGCATATCCATTGCGCGGCTAACCAATCGTCGTAAAAGATCTTCAAGGTCACGTGAATCGGAAATTTGCCTCTCAATATCGTAGAGAATGTTGAGAGATTCCGTCCTCTCCTGAAGTCGTCCCTGAGCTTCGGTAAGTTCTTGGTTCTGATCAATAAGGGTTTGGTAGAGCTGCGACCGCTCTACGGCAAGTGCAGCTTGAGACGCTATCGCAGCGAGAAGTTCGGCGTCTTCCCGGCGAAAGAACTCATCACCCTTTTTATTCAAAAGCTGGAGCACACCGACGATTTCACCAACGGTGTTTCGCATCGGAACGCAAAGGATTGACTTGGTTTTGTATCCGCTACGTTTGTCTATGCTTGGCTGGAATCGATCGTCTTCGTAGGCATCGCGAATATTGATCGTTTCTCCCGACGCCGCCACGGCCCCGGCAATGCCCTCGCCTATTTTCAAACGAATTTCGTGTAGTGCGCCGCCCTTTTGAATATTTGACCAGAGCTCTTTGCCGTCCTCTGAAATCAAATACAAGGTTGACCGATCTGCACCTACGATCTCCGTCATTTTGGTCATCATCAGCGACAAGAGCTCATCAACGTCGATTGTCGAAGAAAGAGCCTGACTAATTTCTTGAACGGCACCGAGCTTCCGCGTTTCCGCGCGAAGTTTTTCCTCTGTGGTAGGAGGAACAGTTGGCGTACTCGACCGAGACATGACCCCGCGAATGATACATCAAGCGGTCAATATCCGCTGACTCAACGCCTCTTTAAGGTAGAAGCTCTACTTGTCTACGTCTTCACCCAAGAACGCAGCTTCTAGAGCAATAGATCGGAGCGCATCAACTACACGTCCCGTAAGCGCATCAGTGTCAACAGAGACCCGAACGTCGTCGAAAAAGCCCATGTAGATACCCCTGCCATTCTCGACGTCGATAACCGTGTCAATCGGATCAGCTTGAGCCTGGCCATCTGAACCGACAAAGACCCTGTGCAAGTTCATGAGAACCAACCCTTTAAACCCTCGGAAATTGAATTTCCAATTTGAACGATAAGCCGCCTCCCGTACGGTGCTGAAAGCCTTTTCCTGATTCTCTGAACTTGCCAACTGGCGTTGGAAGCGGCCTATGACCCTTTGGAGCTCAGCCTTCTTCGCGCGAGCGATGAATGAAAGCAACCTCTTGGTCCGAGGGCTCTGTCGTCCGTTTCCAGCCAAGATCTGACTCTCAAGTTCTACACGCATCTCAGACTCGCTGGCTTGCGATGAAGTGCTTTCTGAGGCGAATACTTTTGGGTTTAGCCTGCCGCGAAACGCTGCGATGGCGGCGACTGCAGTGGTTCGAACTGTGCCGAAGGGATTCAAAAATGACCAATACTTCCGTGTCGTGCTCACCTTTGGAAAAAACGGGTCAAACAGTGGAAACATTTTGCCGTCATCCCAGTGCGTAGCTAAACGATAACGATCGGTCACCGCAAGACGGCCGGAAATGAGCCCGGCCTCGACACCAATAAGGACCTCCTGGCCGACCTTTTTAATCAGCCCTTTGGAAACCGAACGAGGTACGATGGTCACCCGGTCAAGTTGAGCGGTCGGTTTTCCGCCTCTAGATTCCGTCCAGCGCTCGACCAACTTGTGAACCTGCTTAGTCTGGCGTGCCAATGCTTCCAGTCGGTGCAAGTCTTCCTTCCGGCCAGAAATTCGATACCTGCGAAAAAGCCCCTTCTTGGGCGAGACCGCACGGTTGCGAAATGCCTTCCTGTCCGCGACCACTGTGATACCGCCAATCTTTTTTGCCCGGAGGACCTTTAAAGCGGCCTTTTGCCTCTGCCTGACGCTAGGTCGCGCGGTGGCGTAGCTCGGAATGGCGCCTACTAGAACTAGAGTTGCAACGGAAGCGAGGGCAAAACGGAACATTTCACACTCAAACATACCAATCTTCGTGCCAACGAAATTTGTCTAATGATTGGCTATTTAGCGAGGAAGGTGCCTTTCATTTCCGAAGCGAAGATGGCCTAAACAGCTTCGCTCACAGTGCTCAGTGCGCTTCGGCCCAATTAGGTCCTATGCCTACGTCTACCTTCAGGGGCACTTTGAGGTCGTAAACGGACTCCATAATCTTCGCTACACTTACTCCAACATCCTCAGCAAGGCTTTCATCAACCTCCAATACCAATTCGTCGTGAACCGTTAGGATCAACGACGCGGCGAACTCACCATTTTGAATGGCATCGTGGACCCCGAGGAGCGCAAGCTTCATAATATCTGCGCCGCTGCCCTGCATTGGCGTATTCTGCGCCATTCGTTCCGCTGCACTTCGGACCATGAAGTTCTTCGCAGACAAGTCAGGCAGAGGTCTCTTACGCCCCAAAATCGTAACCGCCCCGCCCTCTGTGCGGGCTTTCTCGACGACCGTTTTCATAAAGGCAGCGACAGTAGAGAAGCGTTCGAAGTAGCGCTCTATATAGTGTTTCGCTTCACTTCGTGGAATTTCTAATGCCTGCGACAAGCCGAAGTCGCTCTGCCCATACACTAGACCGTAGTTAACGGCTTTAGCGACCCTTCTCTCGTATTGCCCCACTTCGTCCAAACCAATTCCAAAAACCTCAGAAGCCGTTTGAGTGTGAACATCGATCTCCTCCGCAAAAGCCCGGACCAAAACCGGATCCTCTGAGAGGTGTGCGAGAACTCGAAGCTCAATTTGAGAATAATCAGCCGAGACGAGCACCTTCCCTGGAGCGCCAACGAAACCGCGGCGTATCTCACGCCCCAATTCGCTACGAATGGGAATGTTTTGAAGATTCGGGTTTACCGAAGACAAACGACCTGTGGCAGCGACTGCTTGTCTGAAATCCGTGTGTAGACGACCTGTCTCTGGGTTCACTAACGGAATAAGCGCATCGATGAAGGTGTTCTTCAATTTCACCAGCTCACGGTGCCGCAGAATGGGTTCGATAACCGGATGCGCGTCCCGCATTGAGTCTAGAACCTGATGATCTGTTGAATAACCGGTTTTGGTTTTGCGCATCTTGGGACTTGTTAGGCCCAGCTTGTCGAAGAGTAATGCCGAGAGCTGTTTTGGCGATCCCAAATTGAAATTTTCCCCAGCGTGTTTAAAGGCGAGTTCTTCTAGCTCGTGGACTTCGCTGCCAATCCGATCGGAAAGCTGGTGCAAGAAATCCGTGTCAAGACAAACCCCTTTGTCTTCTAGAAAGGCAAGTGCTCTCGTTACAGGGGTCTCGAGTTCTTCGAGTAGCTTTGTTTGCCCTGTGCTTTCTAGCTTTGCGACCAGAGTTGGGGTGCAAGCTAGAACCGCCCGAGCATTTTCAGCGGCAAAAACCGATGCTTCTTCTACTTGCATTTCCTCAAATGTCCGCGCCTTTTTCCCGGTTCCCAGAAAGACCTTACGTAGCGTCAGTCCCTCTACTCCGGTTACTTGAGCCACCGCTTCTAGTGACTTTGCGGACACGCTTGGATCTGCGACGTAACTTGCCAACATGACATCGAAGACCTTGCACAGGACCTCAAGCCCTGATCGTTGAAGAACTCGAATAATGCGTTTCCCGTCGAAACACGCCAATTTAGTTTTCTTGTTGCGAAGCAGTTTTTTCAATGAAGAAAGCTTCTCGAGCTCCAGCGGCTGTGGTGCTCCCAGGTAGCGGTGTCCTAAATTGATATAGAGACTCGCTTGGTTGGCGGAAGCCAAAGTCAGAGAAATCGGAATTTGGCGGCCCAAACGCGCATCGCTGGTCTCGAGGTGAAGCGCCACTTCATTCCCGGCCACTTTCAACCACTTTGCTATATCCGAATCGGAACCTGCGATCTTGGTATCGCCCTTTATGGATATTTCGGCGGCAGGTTTCGCTTCATCAGCACCTTTTTGTTCGGTTTCTGAGTTTGTCTCCTCAAGCTCAGAAGTGTCCCTTCCTATTCGCTCCCAGAGAGCCTGAAATTGGAACTTGTCAAAAAGACCTTTGAGCTCCGCGTCCTTCGGTTCTCCCTTTACTAGATCGTCCAATTGAACTGGTAACTCAACGTCTTCTACCAAAGTCACTAGTTTTGCGCTCCGCTTAACCGCATCCAAGAGATCCGGATCAGTGAAACGCTCTTTCATTTTTCCTTTGAAAGAGTCTGTCGCTGCGAGAACGCCCTCTAGGTCTCCGTGTTCAGTCAGAAGCTTAGCAGCAGTCTTTGGACCAACGCCTGCCATTCCGGGTACGTTGTCACTGGTATCCCCAACCAAAGCTAGCCAGTCTCTAACCTTGTCAGGGCCAACTCCGAATTTCTTTACGACAGCGTCGTAGTCGTAGGTCCTCTGCCGCATGGCATCGATCATTGATACGTCATCCCCCACAAGCTGCATTAAGTCTTTATCAGCGGAGTAAACCGTCGCCGCCCACTTACGCTTTTGTGCCAGCCGTACCAAAGTCGCTATCACGTCGTCAGCTTCAAACCCCGGAACAGCTACAACAGGCCAAGAAAATGCCTCGGTCAAGGGACGGAAAAATGGCATTTGCTCGCGAAGTTCATCGGGCATCTCGCTGCGATTGGCTTTGTATTCGGGATCGAGTTCTTTCCGAAACGATGGTCCAGGAGAATCAAAGACAACTACTACCCGCTTTGGATCGATGTCTTTTTGCAGCCGAATCAACATCGATGCATAAACATAGAGCGCACCGGTAGGCATTCCGTCCTTCGTTGATAGTCGAACTTGTCGACCGTCTTTGCCGCCGTACATAATTCCGTAAAACGCTCGAAAAATGTATCCGTAGCCATCGAGAATGTGCAGTCGCTCCACGTCGCCCTTTACATCGATAAAAGCGGACTCTACGCACAAAATTGTGCTTGCGCCCAGCAAATCTGTCTTGTACGCACAGAGCCTGCCTCATGGGACTTTGGTACACAGAAGAATTTGATGATCGTATTCGGTTTGGCCTCAAAGTGAAGGAGACCCTGTACCGAAAACAAAGTAAATATCAGCTTGTTGAGGTGTTCGACACCGAAGCTTTCGGCCCGACCCTAACAGTCGACAGCATTTATATGACGAGCGTAGAAGAAGAACATTTCTATCATGAAATGATCGTGCACCCTGCGCTTTGCACGGCTGCCAAGATTGAAGATGTACTAATTATCGGTGGCGGTGATGGAGGAACTGCGCGCGAAGTTCTACGTCACCCGGAAGTTAAGAAAGTCACCATGTGTGAGATTGACGGTGACGTTATCGATGCATGCAAACAATTCCTTCCAGGGCACGGGGCATGGGACGACCCTCGGCTGGATGTTCGCGTAGGAGATGGTATCGAATTTGTTCGAGAAGCGGCTAAAGACTCGTTCGATATTGTATTGCTCGACGGCAGCGATCCTGTCGGCCCCGCAGAAGGGTTATTTGGCAAGTCTTTCTATCAAGACGTCGCCAAAGTGCTTCGCCCCGACGGCGTCTTCGCCCTACAAAGTGAGGGACCGATCATTACGCCCAAACTTTTCTCCGACATCGTATTTTCGCTAAGAGAAATTTTCGGATCGGCGCACCCGTACTTCGGCCCAGCGCCAATCTACGCTGGTGGCATGTGGTCCTGGACCTTCGCTACCAAGACTGTCAATCCGAAGAAAATTATCGAAGAGCGCGCGCTCCGAATCGAGGAAGTGAGCAAACATTACAACCGCGATATACATCTAGCGTCTTTTGCTCTTCCCCAGAACTGGCGCAAGAAATTCGGTTAGGCGACTTGTCGCGATCTGGGGCAAAAAGCCACATTCCTGGTGCTTTGAACCAGCCTCGATAGCTTTTGTCGCCCGGGAAGATTTTGTCCTGCAGGGGCAGACCCCAGTGCTACACTGCCGCGCATGAAACATCGGGGAGAGTGTTTTGTTTTGGGTTTGTGTTTAGTTTTTGCCGTCGGGTGCCAGCAGGGCTCTGGGAAAACCGTTGACCGGATTGGACCTGACGGGATGGCTCCAGAACCACCCGTTAATTGTGTACCGGACAGTGATGGCGACGACCTCTGCGATTCGTTCGAGAAAAGTTGGGGAACCGACCCGAATAATCCGGATACTGACGGCGACGGGCTCACCGATGGCGAAGAGAACCTTTTCAATACTGACCCTCTGAATGGTGACACCGACGGAGATGGAACTGGCGATGCCGATGAGATCTTCCTAGGAACAGATCCAAGCTCTCCTGATACTGCATGCGCGTCCGATGAACAGGCCGCCTCCGAAGTCACTGCCCCCGTCGACATTATCTTTGTTATCGACAACTCCTTCTCGATGACTGAAGAAATCGACGGTATTCAAAGCAATATCAACGAGAACTTCGCCAAAATAATTGAAAACAGCAACGTCGACTACCGGCTCATCATGCTCACAAAGCATGGTTCTAGTAAGTCAAACCAATCAGTTTGTATTGCTACCCCGCTTAGTGGTCACTCCTGTTCCCCTGTCCCCAAAGAACCCCTCCTCACAGACAAGTTCAAGCACTACAGCGTTGAGGTCGGTAGCTGGGATTCTTTCGACATCATCATCAACTCTTACGATAGGCAGGACTCTCTTGGTCTGGCCAAAAACGGATACTCGGAGTGGCTGCGACCAGAAGCGTTCAAGGTTTTTCTTGAATTTTCAGATGACCGAAACGAGTCATTTCGCTGGGAGAACGCCTCGGACTTCGACGCTGGCTTACTGGCGTTATCTGAGGAGCAGTTCGGCACAGCGGATAAGCGAAAGTACGTCTTTCACTCTATCGTCGGACTTAAGAGCAAGGATGCCAACGATCCGTCACTTCCGCACTTGCCAGATGATCCATTTGAAACCGTCCGTTGCAGTTCAGCCGCAGAGAGCACAGCGCCGGACTATCAGGAGCTGAGCATCCTCACAGGCGGGCTTCGCTTCCCGATCTGCGAGCCCGATCATTACGACGTGATTTTCCAGGAAGCCGCGGCAGGCATTGTAGAGAAAGTGAAACTGCCGTGTGCAATCAACCTTCCAACGCCAAACGGCGACTTGCAGACCAATCCAGAAAAGATGCTCCTGAAATACAAGCCCGGAGGCACCACCTTAGTGGAACGGTTTGATCGGGTAAGCGACGCCTCTCAGTGCGGTGTTGGGGGCTGGTAC
>CAYPIX010000112.1:0-11043 GCA_964410875.1 uncultured Kofleriaceae bacterium | reverse complement strand
GTCAAACGCGATTTGCTTCATGGCGTCGGAGGAGGAGCGGTGCAGGATGCTACTCAGTACCCATTTGCGTTCTTTGTTTTTTGCTCGTCTAGCGAGGCTCGCTTCCTTACTGTGGAATTCGGCGGCGAGTTCCGAGCGCAACGTATCCATTTTGCGCTCACATGCGGCATCGCGCTCTGCTTGGTCTGGGCGAAGGATATGGACCTGCGTGTCGGGGTTTTCGCTCATGACGAAGCGCAGGGTGATATCCACCCCGCTCTTGGTGCTGAGTTGGGCGACGATGGGCCGTGTGAAGGTGCGTACCAGGGGTTCGTAAACCAACAGACCGTCTTGCTCGCCGAAGGACAGGGTGTTCGGATCGGGGCGAACGCTTGAAGACAATTGGTCCGGTGCGAGCTTCACCAACACGGGGACGCCCTGGGTTACGCGGATGCTCAGCTCCGCGTAGTTGCCGGTCACGGTGCAAAGCTTGACGCTGGTTCGTTTGCCACGAGCCGTCTTTCTGTACTCGCATTCACCGGAGCGCGGCGCGGCTTCTGCTGTGGACGCAAAAACGGTGCAGAGTAAAAGGCTTACCGCGGAAATGAACTTCATTGAACGCGCATGTTGCGGGAATTCTGTACGAAAATCATGACAAAAGTGGACGTGGTTCATCTTTTTCTTCCGGGGTTAGTTGGAGCTTTCGCTTTGCGCTTGAGGGAAGGTTCGGGTGGTAAAGCGTCGTGAAATCGGGTGGCTGACTGAGAGACTAGGAGCCCGTGGGGCGTGCTTTCCGTTCGCGGGACCCGCACGAGGGTTAGGCGCGCTTCCACCCGGCGTGCGGTGGTTTCCGATTCCGAGCGCGGACGGTCGGCGGAGAAGGTGGCGACCCGCCCAGTCGCATGGACAGCGATTCGATCGGAATCTGGGTGGATTTCAGATGTCATCTCATCAACGGAAAGACGGGTGTCGATTCGTTGTTTCTTCACCCAGGTGACGAACGCATCCCCGTTTTGCATCTTGTAATCTCGGAACTCTCGGTCCGTTTTGGCGCGCAGCGCCTCGGTCATCAAGTTCATGGCGTCAGCCAAGTCGGCTTCGATGGTGTCTGAGCGAAAGGCCAGCGTTTTTTGCAGAAAACGTTTCGCGACGTATCGGATCTCAGCTTCTGTTGAACCTCGAACGTCTTCTCGCCGTCCCATCGAGAACGCCTGTCCTTTCGCGTCCACCGCAAAGACGAGCGGGTCGTGGAGGGCCACGAGCATCCCGTAGGCGCCGCCAGCAAGTCCGACGCCTGCGAGAACCACACAGGCGGCCGACAGCCATTTGAAAAAACGGTGCGTTTGAACGAAGTGGTCCCAAATCTCGATGGGGGCCTCGTTCGGCTTCTTGTCTTTTGTCTGGATCGGTTTCAAAAACATCAGCTTTCCTTGGTCTTGTGGATGCGCGGCGGGGAAGTCCTGTGTGGCTTCTTCTTGGTTCTTGGCTTTGCTTCGTTGGTCGTAGAGGATTGAGAAGTCACTCTCGCGGGATGGGTGCTCTTGGTTGGAGATGCCGTAGGGGTACTTGCGGCGGGCGTCGGCCCGTTTCCCTGGGCTCTCGCCGACGTAGGCGGGGTGGCCGCGCTCTGTGGCTGACGCGCCGCGACGGTGCTATCGCGCTGACCATTGTGTGGGCTGTTTATGGGGCTGCTTGCCGGTGTGGGGCCGGCTCGTTCTGCAAAAGGAGACGGTCCGCCGCTGTCAGGGTCGCTGCGATCACTGTTCGCCTGGGCGGATCGGGATTCCGTCACGGTCGCGCGGAGGTCGACGGTCGCACTCGAAGTCACGGACCCAATGGCAGCTTGGGACGTTGTCTGCTCCGACTGGGTAGTCGACGACCTTGCACTCCCTGGCTCTGGGTCCTTCGGCCGTGCTCCTCCGGTACGCTCGACGGGAATACGCTTGCCTACGCCGTTCGACTTGGAAACCCGGGACGCATCCGGACCCGCATCGGCCGGTTTGGCGTATTGCACTCCGCGATTAGAGCGCCCCATTTCGGCACGGCTAAGTCGCTCGTTGCCAAGAGAATGCTGAGCCGCGGGGATTGTGTCCGCGGCGCGGTTGGCCTGGTTTCGCTCCGCCTTCGGTTTGGAATTCGGGCTAGCGCTCGCGGGCGGTACCTGGCCCGCTTTCGCCGGCGGTACCTTGTGGAGCCGCCAAAGTCCGGCTCGACTCGTTGGCTCTCCAGAGCCACCACCGTTTCCGCCGGGGCTCACTCGCCTGACCGCGGCGTAGCTGCTTCGAGCGGCAGATTTTGCGATGGGAGCGGACGACCGACCAAGGGCTCCGCTGGCTCGCGCCATCGCCCAGCCCGATGTTGCAATGTTGGGCAGCCCCGGGGCCATGGCAGCAACGCCGTTAAACAGTGCTGCGGTAATCCAAGGAGTCGCTCCCAGCGCAGCGCCCAAAACCACGTAGCGGCCAGAAAGCTTGAGTACCGCGAGCTCGCTGTAGGTGCCAATGGCGGTGAAGACCTGACCGCTCTGTACCTGCATCAAGCTCAAAATGGCGCCTCCGACGGTTGTCCAGGCGGCTACCATGGCGAGGAAGCGCGCCCACGATTTGCCCAGCGACACGCCGGGCACGATAGAGGCGGTGATGGCGAGTTTGCCTAGACAGAGCGCGATTGAAATGAGCACGCCCTGGGACAAAGAGATGGCTTGGGAGATGACAAAAGCAAAGAGACTCGCCAGAAGGAGAATACCGATCATGAGCAGCCAGAAAAGAAACTGAGGGAGGCTGCCGATGCCGTCGTATTTGTCGGAAACGACGCTGTCGATATTCTCAGCCCAGCTCATGACTTCGTCCCACTGTCCCCAATCGCCGCCACCGGCGATGCCAGTTATGAGTGAGACCACTCGACCGTACTCAAGTAGCAGAGCCACTACGATTCCGAGCTTGAGTAGAATGTGGCCGACGCGAGGGCCGCGATCGGACTGGCCCATTTCGTAAACGATCAAAAGGGCGAACCCGAGCAAAAGCAGGCCCCAGGAGACCTTGCTGGCGACGTCGTAGGTCGTCTCAGCGCGGGACAGCCATTCCACAGCAGCATCGGCACTGCCAGCTATCATCTGCGAGGCTTGACCGAGGAGGTCTCGGACCGTATTTTGCTCGGGTTCCATAATTTACAGCTCGATGGGGGACGAAAAGCGCATCAGAGGCGCTGGCTTTGCTAGTTCGCGGGCAGCTTGGCTGGTTTTTCCAGTCACCTGAGCGGCGCTATTCAACGAGCGAATCTCTTGTCCGTAGTCGATGGCAGCGTCGACTCCGTCGAGGCGTACACCGCGAGAAAGCAGGCGGATAATCTGGGAGTTCTGTGCGGCGACCACGAGTAGAGCCTTGGTCGAAAGGACCGATGCTTCGTCACCGGTTTGCGCCGACTCGGCCTGGGCGTAGAGATGTTGAATGTCGTCATCGTAGCTCTTAGTCGCATTCTCAGCTTCGTGAGCTGCGGCAAGTGCCCCTGCGCTTTCAAAATGGCGCAGGCGCAAGGCTGTGGTGTCGACCTTGCCACTCTGTTCTTTCTCCATGAGCGTATCGGTCAAGTCGCCAAATACGGCCGATACAACTTGATACGCTTTAGGCGAACTCTGTGTGCGAGAGCCTTTCCAATGCTTGGCTCCGCCTTTCAAAACCTCGAATCCGGGGTATTGGTTGTAGAAGTCGTTCTTCATGTCGCGCCAGAGCGCTTCTGGCGTGTAGGACTGAACTTCTTCGATGGTGCCGCGGATGTACTCGTAGTTGTCGACGATTTCTCGCGTCGCTTGGGCGGTGCGTTTCATTCCGCGCGATACGGTGACCATTTTGTTGTGAATCGCAATGAGCTCAACGAGCTGACTTGCCAATGTGGCGTCGTCCATCCAAAGGGAGTCAATGCCGGCTTTGGCAGAGCGCCAGGGAGAAGCTAGCGCGAGTGCGATCGCCGCCGCTCTTACTAAGTTTGTGTGGCGTTTCACTGTGTGCGAGCCTTTCGGGGCGGAAGCACCTGGGAGCGCAAAAAGTCGACAAACTCGCTAGAGCGTTGGATGAGCTCCGTGCGAACGGCTGACTTGCCTGATGGTTCGGATACTGCCAGTTCGTAGATCTGGCATTCGGTTTGGTTGAGCAGTCGCGCTCTTTCGTCCCGCGTTTCTGGGACGGGCCATATTTCATACATGGAATTCTCCAAAGGGGTTAGGAGGGGGTGGCCGACACGCCACGAGGATGGGTGTCGGCACACAGACGGAGGGATTCAAGGAGGGAGTGTTGGGGGTTGTCGGCGCGGATTTGCGCCAAATATCGGGTGTCGGCGGGGTGCGTTGTCGCTATCCAGTACTCGAGTGGCGTCAGCGTGACGCGAGCGACGACGTGGTGTTCTCGTCCGGCGAGAATCAGGATTTCACTAAACTCGCCACGCCGCATTTCAAGGCGTTCGAACACGTACTGCTCTCGATCGTTCAGGTGAAACACCTCAGCGATATCCTTGTGGCCAGAACGATGCCGAAGGAGATAGGCGGATGCGGCGTTTTGAACCAGGGCGGGGGCAATGGGGCAGTTGGTGAAATCCGAGACGCTCTGGCTGATAGACAATACCGAGCACGCGTGCTTTCGACTGGTCCGGTAAAGTGTTTCCAGGAGTTTTTGGCTGTGTGGGTCGGATAAGAGAGTCCAGACTTCGTCGAAAACGACGACCTTCTTCGCAGCTTCCTGGGACCGCACGAGGTTCCAAATGACGCCGGCGATAATCAGGAGGACCGCCGGGCGAACTTCTTCGGCCATGCCTCCGAGGTCGAAGGCGGCGAGGTCGGAGGTCACACTGACGTTAGAGCGTCGGTTTAGAATGTGAGCGTGTGGGCCTTCTAGCCAGTAGCGAAGCCGTCGAGATAGCGCTCGCGCAACTTCCACGTCTTCGGGATCGTCGAAGGGCTGGGTGCGAAGGGAGTCGAAGAGATCTTGGAGAATGGGAGTTTCTGAGGCGCCTCGATAGAGTTCGCGCACGGTCTTGTCGAGGACGGCGAGCTCTTCGTTGGTCAGAGGGCCGCGATCGCGGCCAGCGATGAGTGTAGAAAGCACGCCAAGCATGAAATCGAGGCGGAGCTGGTCGAACTCACCGTCGTTGTTGAGCACGCTTGCGGGATCCTGGAAGAGGTTTAAGGCTGGGTCGGCGTCCGGGGCAAGGGAGATGTAGTCGCCGCCGAAGAGCTCGATGAGCCGTCGATAGGACCCTCCCACGTCAACGATCATCGCTTTTGCGCCCTGAGCCAGGAGGTGCATCAATAAGTAATTCGTGGTGACGGACTTTCCGGCGCCGCTGGAGCCCGCCATGAAGGCGTTTGGGTTGTCCAGGCCCGGGTCGAAGGGGTTGATCCCGAGAAGGAATCGCCGCCCATTTTCGAACAGGAGAGCAGGGTGGGCATGTCCGCTCCAGCTTTCCCATGCAGGAAGCAAGTGGGTGGCGTTCTCTGACGTGCAACTGTGCCACCTCGAGCCGCGGCCACTGCAAGCGGGCAAGGAAGCGAGCCACGCATTGAGCTGTCCGTACTCTTCGACGAGGCCCTCGGCGCCATCGACCTTGGCCAGTACTCGAAGAACGTCGGCTGTGTGCAAGTCCAGTAGATTCTCTGCGTCGGGACGTTTGGCATCGACAGAGAAAGCGACAGATAGAGCGGCTCGCACGAGTCGGTTTCCACCGGCCAAGACTTCATCGATAAGCTCCTCGAGATCGCGAGCCTGAGCTTCTGCTTCTTGATTTGGGCGGGCACGGATTCTTGACAGCGCCCACGCCTGATCTCGCTTTCGTTTCAGCCGATCCAATTTCGATTTGTCGTTCAGAATCTCGATGGACAGAGAAACGCGGCACGAAAACGGGAGCCCAACGGTTAGGTGTTCAAGAAGCGCCGGCCGGGTGCTGTTCGGTAGCGACTTGAGGGTGACGACCCGAAATATGCGGTCGTCGATGCGGATTGTTTTGGCTTCTTCTGTTACGCCGGAAAATAAGAGTTGTTCCCGCAATGTTTGCTGGTCGTAGAATGCGGGCTTGGCTACCAACGTTGGCGCGTTCACGAGGCGATGTCTCGAGGGGTTGGTACTTTCGTAAAGGAGGTTGGCGACGCGATCTTTATCGAGAAGTTTTGTGGACAGGCCGGCGCTCACGAGACCGCTTTGGAGTTGTGCTCGCAGACCGCGGATGTGGCTACTGCGTTTTTCGTGAGTTGCCGAGTCTAGAGAAGGGGTGGTCCCACGGTGGTTCGGCCCCGGGGTCGTGACGACCAGATAGATTCGACTGCGCCGCAGTTTCGCGGCACGAGCGGCCGCCACTTTCTCTTCGGCGATCAGTTGTCCAGCAGGCGCGCTTGCGGTGGAGGCGGCGTAGCGTTGAATCTTCTCGGTTTGGTCGTCGTCGTTGAGATACATCCACTGCAGGCGTACGCCGGGTTCGAGCGGGTGAAGAAGGGTGTGAAGAGCTTGATGGATCTGTTCGAGTTCTTCGTTCGCTCGGCAGTCGGAGTCAATGCCTGTGACTTGCAGGAAGCCCGAGTACGAAAGGTCGGTGTGAGTAAGGACACCATCGTCGGAAAGGTGCCAGTACGGTAGCTCGCGAGCGAGCGGAGCGGGCGCTCTGGGCTGCCGGAGTTGGGCGGCACTGGCAGCGTGAGCTCGCGAGATACCGTACGTGGCTGCGCCTACTACGAGGAGTATCAGCGCTGGGAGGAAAATGATGGTGGGCATTCTTATGAGGGGGAGATGAAGAAAAGGGGCGCGATGCGGAGGAGAGGGGCCGCATCGCGCCTAGGGGTGTTGCGGTGGGCTGGATGTGGATGGTGGTGGTTTATCGATCGTTCACGGCGTCTACCTCGGCGCGAGGGATGGCGGGAAATGCGCGGAGGGAGCCGTCGAACGGGGTGGCATCCAACTCGATCGCAACGCTGTCGACCGTGGTGTTGTCGTTGGGATTGAAGTTGATGAAGGCTCGACCGAGTGAGACCCAGCGGGTCTTTTCGAGGCCATCTCGCTTGTCGGTGAAGTGCTTCTTTGATTTGACGATAAATGAGCGGTTCATGGTTGGTCCTTGGGGTGGTGAGGTTGAGTGGAAGTAGGAGGCGTGGGGAAGGGGAATGGGTTGGCGCGGCCAGGTAGGTCTGCCTCGGCGGCGGAAAGGTGGGAGCGGCCGGAGACGCTGCGAATAGTGAACCGGGCTAGAGCTGTTGTGTATCCGGGGGGCTTGCCTCGCTTCGCGAGGTGCACGGCGAGGAAGGCGACGCCGGTGATTGCGATATCGAAGAAGAAGCGGTCTCGCTGGACGATCATGAGGACGCCAAAAAGTGAGAGCAGTCCAAAGACCTCGGGGGCTTCGAGTCCAGCGAAGAGCGTCTGCTTAGAGTCGGAGTGTCGATACACTCGTGCGCTTCGCATGAGGCAGCACTATCCGACCGCGTTCTTAATAAACTCCACCACCGAGGGGGCAGCAAACAGGAGCACGCCGGCTATCACGGTGTTGATTCCACGGCGAACACCGCGCTCATCACCGAAGAACAGGCTGTACATGGCAAATATGAGGCCGAGGACAAACACGAGGGGACCAAGAACGAAGATGAGGTAGTGGGTGACTTCGCTGCCCGCCTTTTCGAGATTGGAGCCACCCGGGCCAGCAAAGACCGGTGCAGCAAAAAGACTTATCGCGAGGGCGGAGAGAAGGGAGGAGATACGTTTAGTGAGGGGCATTTGGGATGACTCCAGCGGGGGTGTGGGTACGTCGAATGTGAAACAGTAATATTCGAGCGTGCGGCGGAAATCAAGAATAAAAACAGACAAACAATGTTCGTACGGGTTGTTGGTTAAGGTGACGCAAGATCAATGGCTTGGGAAAGCTCTGCGGAACTACATGTAGGCCCTCAAGATAGGGTGGGTGGGATATCGAGCGCCTACGAAATATACATGTAGGTGCCTGAAATTCTGACGTTTGAAGATAGCTCACATTAGGGCGCTGTTCGGTCCGAGGGTAACATCAAAGGTGTTGGGGAACGAACGAGCCGGGTCGGGAATTTTTTGGGGACACAGTGGGCGGTTTGGAATTAGACATAGAGGCGATCAAGGCCATCACAGCTCTAATAGGGGTGTCTGGAGGCGTTTTTCTCGGTTGGTTGAGACACAAACGTAGAGCGACGCTGGAGGAAGCGGCCATTGAGGGGAAGGTCGTGATCGAGGGGACCACGACCACCATAACGCCGACACGGCTAATTGAAGAGGATCGCGCTATATCTCCACGCGCTCTCTTGCGGCCGGCCAGTGAACCGCCGATGAAACGCTTGCTCGAGCGCGCGCTCAAAAGAAAGAAACCTGGGACTAAGAGCTCTAATGAAGCAAAGGACGAAGAGCCCGAGGACGGCCAGGCCGCGTAAACCCAAGCTCCACCGAAGGGTGTCTAGCTTGAGCTACGGCTACGCAATCAGCTGTTCCTGGCTTTCCCAGGTCTCGACTAGAAAAGAGGCCATAGTCCCCGCCAAATTGACAGTGAGCGAAGCATGTCGAGGGGCCGGTTTGTAGCCGCGTTTGCCACGTCCGTGCGCATCGCTAAGCTTGTTTCGTATCGAACCGATTCCCTCGACCACTGCGTGGCAACCCCCAAGTACCATCTTGAAAACCTTCTCACTATGCTGACTGGGAGACAAATTAAGACTCTTGGCCACGAGTCCGTACAGTCTCGGAAGCTCCATGGCGTCGCTATAGGGAATTGAGAGGTCATCCAAAATGTGTTTACAGACGGTTTCCAGGAGAGTCCTGGCGGCCGTGATTGCTCCGTCTGGATCTGACTCGCGGCGATCCAAGGCTTTGGCCCATGCGGAGCGTACGTGGTTGGAGTCGACCGTGGAAAGAAGGTCTGTAGTACTTGCATCTACGGGAATGAGGGCTCCGTCCTCGAGCATGGTGAGCAAACCATCGAACTCGTCTCGCAAGAAATCTCTTCTCTCTTGGTAGGTGGAGAATTTTTGCTTTATGAAGCCCCAAAACTCAGAAAGGTCTCGGCATGTCCGTACGAAATCAGGAAGCTGAGAGCGCACATGGTGGGCTTTCATCAAGTGGTTTCTTTCGCGGACATAGTCATCGTTGTCGTTACTCAAGCCGTCACCTGTGGCGCGACGGACTAGGGTGCTCTTCAGACAATTGACGCTTGCGAGGAGGATGGCGCTCTCGTCTTTTTTTGCTGTATCGGCCATCACCCACCCTTCAAACGGTGCAGATTTCTGCAAACGGGCTGACGTGCAACCAGTCTAAGAAAAGCAGAAGCATGACGTGGGAGCGGTTGAGGCCGGCGGCGCGGATACCGAGTTCGTCGATCCACTGGAGAAGGTCCGGGCTGAAATAAACGCTCAGGTTTTGGTTGGGGAAGTCTTTACCGGCTCGCGAGGGTTTCAGGGCTGGGACCGAGCCTTCCGGCGGGCGGAGAGCGCGGATCTCTCCTCGAGCGTACGAGGCGAGGATGGCTCGCATATACTGCTGGAGCGGCATGGGGTCGCCTGCTCGTTCAAGAAGGCGCAGCAGCCGTTTTTGGCAAGTGAGCGCACCCCGAAGGCGATCGGTCATGGAGGTGGTCGACGAGATGGTCTCGTTCTTCTTCGCTAGTGCTCCGGGTTTGAGGTCAAACACATCCGGGAACGGGTTGATTTGAAACCAATCGAGCAGCAGCAGCGTTATCGTAGCGGTTCTTTTGAAACCACCGGCCCGCTGGCCAAGTTCCTCGATCCAATCGGCGGTTTTTTCCTGGTAGGTGGCGTTGAGCCGGGTGATTTTGAATTTCTGGCCTTTTCGACCAAGCGACAGCCGTGCGAGAGAAGGCTTCTCTGGCCTAGGGATGTTGGCTTTGCCATCCCGGTAGCTGTTCATCACATTCGGGATGTAGTGGGTGGTCTTCATCGAAATATCGACCGCATGGTCTTCCACGATTCGCAGGAGCCGATCCTGGATGTCGATGGGGAATGTCACCGTCTCGATGGAAGACTTCGTAGCTGGCATCGGAAACGCTGTTCTAGCATACGACCATGGTTTGTCGCCTTAATTTGACAGATCTAGCCAACAAGGTTCCGAGGCGACCCTGCAGCCGCCCCGGAGAGGTTTAGTTTTTTCGGTGCTCTGCGGGTTGCCGCATTGTTCGCCGGGCGGGTTTTCTGGCCCGAAGTTGGACCCGTTCGCCAGAGTCCAGGTTGCTGTTGACCACGATGTTAATGGAGGAGTCTTTGTTGATCCAGGCGGCGCCGACCGGGGTCCAGATGGCTTCGCCATCGTGATTCTGGTTGGGAAGAAGCCAGAGTGTATGAGTGGGGGATTTGCTTTGATTTCGCATTGAGTTCTCCTGAGTGAAGGGTTGAAGTCGTTGTGACTGTTTGTTCTACTCGAGGGGAGACCGCCGAGCTCCTCGGATGAATATTTCGGTTTTTGCGAGCGTGGCGAGCCGAGAAACGAGGGAACCAAAACCGAAATATTTACCGTAGGCCGGAAGGTCCGAGGCGCCGGCAAGGGGGACCCTAGAGCAAACGGTCACACTCGACGGCAGCGTTTCGCTGGAGAACTCTTACGGGTCAATCGAGCCCGCGCTCTTACTTGGATACTTCAAGCCACGGTCCACCTGGCTGCCACCGAAGAGTGAACTCGTCGTTTGCTCGGATCGAATGCAAGGGCGGGAGCAGGAAGGTTGAAATCAGGGTAATGGCTTCAAGGAGGTTAGGGACGTCGTCGGGGATGTGCGCCCGTCGTACAAAACCGGTCCACTGAGACTGCTTCGAGCCGTCGCGAGCAAACTCGTCGGATAGTCCGATGGGAGGTTCCTCGGGAATCTCAGTATTCCGTCGGGAAAACGTCGCGGCAATGGCGTCTGCTACCTCGAGTCCCTTAAATGGGAAGCTCCGAGCAAGAGTCCAAAGATCAAAATAGTCCTTCATTCGGCTGTTCGCGATGCCAAGGGAAACAATGGCATGGAGCTTTTCAGCGAGGACGGTTTCTTGGCGGTAGGCATTCAGGATGGCGGGCGGTTGGTCCAAGAGAGGAGGCA
>CAYPIX010000111.1:0-11097 GCA_964410875.1 uncultured Kofleriaceae bacterium | reverse complement strand
CGGACTTTTTATACCTCCACGAGAATCAGCTTTCTTCTTTGCCGGAAACGCTGGCTAGTTTGTCCTCACTGTCCTACCTAAATATCTCTGGAAACCTTTTCACGAGGGTTCCAGATGCCATTTGGGGGATGGCAGCGTTGGTAGAATTGCGAATAGCGGGAAACAAGATAACGGACTTGACTCATCATTTGGGAAGGCTCGTTGACCTTGAAGAATTGCATGCCCGCGACAATCAAATCTCTCTTATTCCTGATGAGTTATTTGCTCTCGACAAACTCTCTGTAGTCGATTTACGTGGAAATCAACTTGAGAGTATTCCTGCTGGTTTCACCGAGATGGATTCCTTACGTAAACTGGACCTTCGTTGGAATAAACTCTCGCATACCCCGGTCACCGACGAGCTGCAGGGGCGAGGCATCACGGTTTATCTTTAGCTAGGCAAGTTGCAGTCCGCACTCACTGCATGCACCTTCTACAAGAGGCGCAGCAACTCCGCAGGCGGGGCAGGGTGGTTCGCCGTCAGGACTAGCGTCGGCCTGAGAGATGGGCAGAGCCGTACCCTCTTTGGCAACCATGTCGAGCCATTCGGAATTCAAGAGATTGGCAACTCGCTGAAGGTCGGCCTCCTGAACCAGGAGGTCAAGTTTGGTACCTCAGGTCTTACCTCGGCAACGTTCGAGACGAACTGGAATATCTGCGTCGAGGCACTTCTGAGCTACTTCGCGCACATAATCCATAGCCCCTTGCACCGCTGGTACAAGAGTAGCGTCTGCCAGCTCCTGTTTCGCTTCGTCTTCCGTCACAGGACCAAAGTCTCACAGTTTTAAAAAAGAATGCAAGACAGGGAGGGTGCCTGTCTTGCAAGTATTGACCGAAAACGGTGGTTCTACAGGCAGTCTTGGTAGATGCGAGAGCCGAGGGATGCGTATCGGGTGTGGGTGAACTCAACCCCGCGGATGAGAATGTTCACGTCCTCTGTGAGGCTCACGGTGCAAGTTTGTTCTTTATGGTTGATGAAGTTATTTCGCGTAGCGGTAACCGCAATTTCAACCTCCTCGGTGGGGGAATCGTTCAAGATACTGTCGGGGACGTTTTCTCCGAAACACATCCCGGCGGCGACGCATGGTGCGCCAGCTCCGAGGTTTTGGTGATCTAATAAGGTTAGGCCGGCTAATTCGGGAATTAAGATCTTCAAGAACAGTGCGCCGTAGTCTGCAGAGGAGCAGATCACTGTTTCCTCAGTTAGAGAAATCTCCACGTTTGTTGTTGTCTGGTGAACAATTTCCGATTTCGTTTCCGTTGGAGGAGGCGAGGCAAACGCTTGGTTCAAACCGAAAGAAAGGAAAGCAAACATTACTAAATGAATTGGTGTTTTTCTCATCTGTGACAACTCCTGTTTTTGACGCCCAAATGGGCTTGTTACGTGCTCTTGAAATAACCGAAACCAGTCGATAAAAAAAGAAAATGACAGAAATGTCTAGGATAGCAAAAACTTATAAGTTAGTTTAACCCCTCAAAATGAGTAACGAACATCGTCGAGTTGAGGGGTTGGATTTAGCGTCTTTGGAGGCTCTTGTAGCGGTCATTCAAAGCAGGAGCTTCACTGCTGCCAGTAAGGCCTTGGGGGTTACCCAGCCTGCCGTCAGTGCCGCGGTCAAAAAACTTGAAGAGAGTGTCGGTACCGACTTGGTAATCCGAACTCGCAAGGGAGCGTCCGCTTCCGGTGCTGGTGAGATCTTGATGAAAGCTGCCATAGGTGCGTTTGAGGAACTCGAAGGTGCCGTCGGCGAGATACAAGAGCAGCAGGAACAGCCCATTGGCCGTGTCCGCCTTGGCTGTCATGAAAGTTTGGCTGCGTATGCTCTCCCAGGGTTTATCGTGGAGTGCTTCCATGACTACCCAAAAATCGAGGTGAGTTTGTGGAATGGTCGCTCTCAAGAAGTCGAACGAGCGATAATTGACGGAGACGTCGATCTTGGGGTGGTAGTAAACCCGAGCCACCACCCGGAAACAGTAATATCCCCTCTATTCAGTGACTCGGTTATGTTGGTTTGCGAAAAGAGCTTGCAGAGCAAGTCTGCTCGCAAAGTTGTAGAGGAATGGCCGCTTCTCTATGTTCCAGAGTTGGTGCAAAGCCAACGTGTTATCCGCGATTTGTCTAAGAAAGGTATCCAGCCGACAAGGACTCTTACCTGTTCAAGTTTAGAACTTGTCAAAAGTTTAACCCTCTCAAAAGTGGGGGTCGGCATTTTGCCGGAGAGGGTTGCCCAGCACGGTGTAGAGGCTGGCAAGTTGGTGTCGCTGTCGCCGCCGCTTCCAACCTTTGCGGATAACATCTCGCTGTTACGCCGCTTTGATTTGCCGATAAATGCGGCTTTTCGCGTCGTTTCTGAGAAGTTGACGGCGCATTGTCGCTCAATTTAGCGTCTTGAATCTTGGGTAAACTGCGCAATCGAGTACAAACCGAGGTCGGGCCGACCCAGGAAAACGTAGTTGAGCAAACGCGCGATTGTGTCGCACAGGAACTGCAGACTAGGAGCAGTGTTATGAGAATTAGGGTGATGCGCATGGTTAGAAAGCCAGCATGGTTCCAAATGTAAGACTACGCGATCTTGTTCCAGCGGACTGTTTTCCTGCAAGTTCGGGAAAGGAAAATACGAAGGTGAACTGAACGCGTTCGTTTAATCCAAAGTCTATTCCGGCCGATAAGGGGAAGCGAGACTGTTTTGCATAATTCAGTTCCGCGGCGTATCCGAACTGAACGCCAGCACGGATTCTATTGGATACGACAAAATGTGCACTTGCGGGAACGAATAGTTGGTCGGGGTTTGTTGCATTACGTTGAATTGTGCCGAGCCAAACGCTCGGTGCTGCCGTCAATTGGAAACGACCCCTCTCCCAGATCAATGCAAATCCCACTTTGCTAGCTAGATTGAAGCTCTCAAGTGTGCGAGTGAAAAGTCCGACTTCGCTGGCAAGACCTATCGCACCCAACCTACCAAAGGATTTACTGTAAAGAGAATACCTAGAGCTAATTCCGAAGGAGTCGTATAATTTCGTGCAACCGTTGCTGGTGCCCGTGAAACAGAAACCATTGCCGGTGGTTCCGAAGAACCCCGTTTGACCTAGACCGCTATGGACTACTCCCACGGTAAGTCTCTCCGAAGCTCCGTACCAAACATCAGGAGCCAAGGACACCGGCTGAAGGACGGCGCCAGCTGATGCGTTTAGTTCGAGCATCAATCCGATAGCGAAGTCGCTTGTAGCCAGGGTGGGCTGATACGATTCATCGTCACGTAGGAGCGACGCGTTCACCGAGCTGCCAAAGAGAAAGGAAACTCCGAGAAGGCAGAGCAGAAGCTGGCGAGTCTGGATAGACATTGGCCAACGCCACACTACTCATCTCTTGCCCTATCTGCAAAAATAATCCTTTGCATGTAGGTTACAAGCGAAATTAGTCGTGGCAGGGTGGAGTTTCCTGCGGATCTGTTTCATCCTCCGGCCATGAAGTTACGAAGAATATCGAACTTGATCACGCTGGTCGCTGCTTTCGTCTTGATGGTGGGGGACGCGGTCCCTGCTCTTGCAGCTGGGGGAGGTGCGCCCAAAGTCACGCTGCTTAAATCCGGGAAAGGAAAGAAGGCGCCTCTCAGATATAACTTTGAGGCTGGCCAAAAAGGTAACTTCGAAATGGCCATGGATATGGACATGACCGTCAACGGCAATGGCGTCGTTATGCCAACCATGCTTATGACCATGTCTTACAAGTTGGAAAAAGCAATCGACAGCGAGTGGAGTCTGTACTCATGGAAACTTACTAATGTGGATATCAAGAAACGCCCCGGTTCTCAGGACGCGATGGTCGCTCCGCTCAAGGAACAGCTTGCGCAGATGAAGGGGGTAAAAGGAACGACTGAGATTAGTACGCGCGGTTTTAGTCGCAACGGAACCATTGATATCCCCCCATCTCTTCCTGCAGAGATAGCACAAATGATGTCACAAATGACGGATAGCGTAGAGCAGATGGCAGCTCCGTTGCCGGCAGAAGCTATTGGTGTAGGCGGTCGCTGGCGCGTAGATATGAAACTCAACAAGCAAGGAATGTCGCTTACGCAAACCGCGACTTACAAACTAAAAAAACGGACCCGAAATGGATTTGTTGCTTCAGTTAAGTTTAGCCAAACCGCCCCCAAACAGGTGATGAAGACGGCTGGTTCTCCCACTCTAGAAAAGTTAAGAGGCAGTGGTAAGGGAAATCTCGAGGTCGATTTATCGAAACTAGCTCCCAAGAGTTCAATGGCTTTGAAAGTTGATATCGGGGTCAAATCGGGCGAGGTAAGTGTCGGAATGAATATGGGGATGAAACTCAGAATAAAGCCAGGGAGAGCGGGTAAATGAACCAAAGAGAAAATACGTGGTTGGGAATTTCAGCGGTTTTTTGTCTTTTGATACTGGGCTGTGAATCAGGAAGCACAGGAAGCACAGGAGACACAGGAGAAGAGCCGGACCTTCCGACCAACAATTTAGGGGCTCTTTGTACGATGACAGGCGGCGAATGTGGGGGCGGGCATGAGTGCGTTTTCTTGTCCGCTGGTAACGCGACGCAGGGTTCCTGCAGCCCAATTTGCGAAGTAGCAAGCGACTGTACCGAGGGATTCAATGGCACGATTACGGGAGTCGCGGACTGCAACAATATTATTTCTCCGAATCCACAGAATTTGACCTGCACAATTTCTTGTATGGAAGGAGCGGCGACTGATTGCCCAGCAGGGCTTGCTTGTCTTGCTGTGGGGCCTGGTGCCCCGATGCGGTTCTGTGGCGTTGCTGCGCTGTAGCCGTTGCAAACGGATCGCCTCTTGAAAAAATCATCGTTAGCATAGAGACTGGCGCCATGAATATTGTCATTACCGGGGCGAACCGTGGAATAGGACTAGAACTTTGTCGGCTCTACCAGAAACGGGGCGATACGGTCTTCGGGGTATGCCGATCTTCTAGCGAGGGCTTGGACAAGCTCGGGGTTCAAGTTCTAAGCGGTGTTGATGTGACTGACGAAGACAGCGTGAAGTCCTTGCCCGGTAAACTCGCCGTCGATGACGTCCATCTGCTGATAAATAACGCAGGGATTCTGCAACGAAATTCGCTCGACTCGCTAGGGCTTGACTCAATACGAAAACAGTTTGAGGTGAACTCCGTCGCACCCATCCATCTTTCGGCGGTTCTTCGAAGTAAAATGGCCAAAGGCGGCAAAATCGGTTTGGTTACCAGCCGTATGGGATCTATTGCCGACAATACATCTGGCGGCAGCTATGGGTATCGGATGTCGAAAGCAGCTCTAAATATCGCAGGAGTTTCTCTTGCTCACGATTTGAAGGGTGAGGGCGTAGCTGTTGCTCTATTACACCCTGGATTCGTTCGTACGGATATGACTAAGCAAAATGGGCAGGTTGAGCCAGCGGATGCGGCTGCAGGAATTGCTCAGCGGTTAGACGCTTTGTCGCTAGAGACAAGTGGCCATTTTTGGCACGCGAACGGTGAAGAACTACCCTGGTAAATGCGAGACTGGCAACGTCTGTATGTAAGTGCGTGTTTGGGGGCTACGGCGTACTGCACCGTGTACGGACTATCGACGCTTGGGCATTGGCCGAAAATAATATACTCGCCTTACAAAAGACAGCTCCACTACGGTGCGCCGTTGGAAGGTCAGGTGTCCATCGGCTATTTCGGAACGGCATGTTGGGCGTTACTGGGTGGTACGCTGGTGTTCGCGGCTTGCTACGCTATTTTGCGGAACGGCCCCACAAAAATACCAGCTTGGTTTTTAAGCGTCGTTGCCGGCTGGCTCTTCACCGCATTTGTTTTGACAGGTTTGTTTTTTACCTGGAGTCTTTGGCCTTCACCCTAAGGGCTGTGCCAACGCGTTCGTTTCGTTTGTTGGTCTCAATATGATTCAACCAGTCTTTGGCCATATCGAACTCAAAGAAAAGAACCACGTTGCTGGCGATGACTTTCTTTAGCAGTCCCACCGTACGTGCGCGCCCGACATCGCGAGGGCCTACCGCTGCAGTGTAGTAGGCTAGTTCGGCTCGCTGACCCGGAGTTTTCACTTTTTGGCGTAATTGATTTCCGCCCATTCTTCCACTGGCGTATTTGGCGAGGGATTGGTGCCAAAGGTGTCCTTTAACCGTTTTCAGGTAGTTGAATGCTTGAGAATCGGGTGTGCGCTTTTCGCGTTTCGCTAGACCGATAATCCACAAACTCATATAGGTTTTTAGGCGCTCTTTGATCTTTGGACTCGCGAGTGCCCGGTGGTAGGTGTCAAGAGCGGCTACATAGTCGCGCTGGACGGAGAGATAGGCGACGACCTCCATGTACATGCCGTGATATTCCGCGTATTCGAGTGCCTGCGAGAATGCGTCTTTCGCGTCTTCGAAACGTTCTAAAAGCCAGAGTACCTTGCCTCGCTCGAGTGCCAATTCGGCCCGCCCAACTCTCGAGAGTGTTCCGTCAACGGAAATACGACGCCATTCTTTAAGCGAGCGTTGCAAAAGAATCTTGGCTCCTGCACCAGTCCGGTGCTGGAGTTTTGCTTCTGCCAGGCGGCGAAATATTCGCGCGCTCTGAATTTTACCTTCTGGCGATTTTCCAGTTTTACGAAGAGCTTGCTCGAACCATTTCTCTGCGCGGAGGTAAAGCCCTTGTTTGCTGGCAACCAGGCCTAAGAGCTCTAGCGCTCGAACCGATGACTTCATTCTGAGAGAACGTACGAGGTAGTCATTGGCTGAAGCGATATTACCGAGGGTGAGGTATCCACGCGCCATGGTTGTGTAGGAAAACGCCAATCTAGTCCTTGGGGTCTTCGCGGGCTGTCTTCGGTAGAATGTTTCAACCTTCTTCAAAAGAGCAGCTGCCTCTTCCATTCGACCGGCAGCAGATAGACGAGTGAGTTCTTTGTCGTAAAGAGCGCTAAGACGCTTATGGTGTTTTCCTTCTAGCTTGGAAACCGAAAGGGCTTTTTCATAGAGCCTGATAGCCTGTTGCTTAGATCCCTTGTCTGCCGCAAATTCTGCAGCGCAGGTGAGAACTTTTTGAGAACGCGGATGTTTTTCTAGGGCAGTTTCGCAGATTGCGAACCCGGTGCCGTAATCTGGTGGCTCATCTTCCGTTCCTCGAAACGAAGATGCCAAGAGAACCCAATGTGACGGCTTGTTCTTTCGAGACAAGACTTTGGCTAGGCGGTTCTCGACTTCTGGGTTCCTTCCCAAGCCAGTGAGAGAGTCTATCTTGGGAGGTGCCGATGCCAGGTCAGCACTACGAGCGAAAGCTCTTATCACGTGCCAAGACGTACGTAAGACTTCAGGACCATGAGCCCGAATAATATTGAAATTAGCGCCGTCTCTCCGAAACCTTGCCTCTAACGCGCTCTGTCTTTCTATTTGTAAATCTACAAGACGGTCTACAATTTGCGGAGAAGGGTACACATTCAGCGTACGCTGCAAGATAATGATTGCTTTGGACCGCTCGGCGCCCTCGCCAAACTCGGCTACTGCCAACTCATCGGTAAATGTAAGGAGTGCGTTCTGCTCCTTTTGATATTGCCGTGAGTTTGCTGGCCGAGCCGAGCGCAGCAGTTCGAGAGCAAGTATTGCTGGGGTCGCCTTTCCCGCGCGAGAAAAAAGAGAGAGAGCTTCGTCGATAGTCGGTGCAAGCTTAAGCAGGTTTTTGCCCGCGACTCCGTTCCGGATCTCAGCTGCGTTCCAAATACTCGCGATGCTTCGAAGTGAGCTCTCGGCACCAATTAAATCTCCTCGCTTTGTGGCCCGTTTTAAATCCGTCTTATAAGCACGGATAAGCTTTCCGCGGAGACGTTGCCTCTGGGCACCGCGATCGGTCGCGTAGAATTGGTCTCGAAGTGCCTCTGCGTCCGTATTGTCATTGACGTTGTATGCGTGATCCGCTCTTTGTGTCGTATTCGACAATTGGCTTGTACACGCTGTGCTGAATCCGATACACCCAACAAGATAGACGGCAAATTGAGCTCTTAGGGCGTTTCGCATATACAAGATAATACGCTGAATTGAGTTCAGTTAGAATGTAAGTGCTCCGAGGGGACTTCTCTACACAACCGCAGGTTATTGCTCCATCATGCGGTATTTTGGGGCGAGTTTGCCCAGGAAGCTATGTCGATCGTAGTCCAGAAATATGGCGGGAGTTCCGTCTCAAACGTTGGCAAACTGAGAACTGTCGCCAAACGGATTGCGTCCACGGTGTCGGAGGGGCATCGGGTTTGTGTTGTTGTTTCTGCGATGGGAAGCACCACCGATGAATTACTGGCACAGGCTGCATTGCTTTCCAAAGCCCCGTCGAGAAGAGAACTGGATATGCTCCTTACTTGCGGAGAGCGAGCATCCATGGCGCTTTTGTCGATGGCGGTGATTGAGGAGGGGCTGGATGCGATTTCCTTTACCGGCTCGCAGTGCGGAATCCTGACTAACGATAGACATTCCGGCGCTCGGATTGTCGAAGTTAGGCCTTTTCGAGTTGAAGACGAGTTGGAGAAGGGCAAGGTCGTAATCGTGGCTGGCTATCAAGGAGTTTCTTACAAACGAGAAATAACGACCCTCGGACGTG
Source organism: uncultured Kofleriaceae bacterium (assembly GCA_964410875.1). GTDB lineage: Bacteria > Myxococcota_A > Polyangia > Haliangiales > Haliangiaceae > CAYPIX01. The sequence continues at coordinate 2,469 of CAYPIX010000111.1, read as the reverse complement.
GCGGTACTGATACGACAGCGGTCGCGCTGGCGGCAGCTCTGGGGGCGGAATACTGTGAAATTTGTAGTGACGTTGATGGAGTGCGAACGGCTGATCCGCGAACGGTTTCCTCAACGGAGTTGCTCAGTGAAATTTCTTATGACGAGGCTCTTGAACTCACAGCCCATGGGGCGAAGGTTCTGCACGCTGACGCTGTTGAATACGCTCAGAAAACGGGTATTGCGCTTTGGGCTCGGGCGACAGATGGTTCCGGTGCCGGTACACGAATTCAGGCGGAGGCGCCAGCTTCTGTGGCCGTCACCAGTGCCAAGGTGGTAAGAGTTTCCGCGAAGAGTGGCGGCAAAGTTTTCGAAGCCATGAACGAAGCGTTGGCTTTCGCCGTTTACGTAGGTGTGGGAAAAGATAAGACGGAAGCGTGGCTAGAACTCTCCGATGTGCCAGATTGGGCGAAAGTACGAGATGCTTTCCCAGACGAAATCAAAGTAGAAGAAAATCTGGCTGCGGTGACTGTGGTTGGCAATCTGGTAGGCGCAAGACCCCAGGCGTTGGCTCTAGTGAGGAACTCCCTCAATAAAGCGGGGGTTTCCATGTTGGGAATGCAGAGCTCGCCTACAAAAGTGACCTGTTTAGTTAGCGATTCCGCGGAAGAAAAAGCTGTGCAGTGTTTGCACGACAGCTTTAGAAAGGCATCAAGTCTTTGAAGCCTGAAATTTGGGCTCACCGAGGAGCCAGTAAAGAAGCGACGGAAAATACGATGGCCGCGTTTTCCCTTGCCCTAGAGCAAGGGGCCGACGGACTCGAGTTGGATGTAATGTTGTGCGGTTCAGGGGAGGTTGTGGTCTGCCATGACGCTGACTTGTCACGGCTAGCTGGAGACGATCGTTTTGTGCGTTCTCTGCCCTGGGAGGAACTAAGCGGCATCTCTTTGCGAGATGGCGGGAAAATCCCTCTTCTATCCGAAGTCTTGGTGGATTTGCCGATCCAAGCTTCCATAAATGTAGAGCTCAAGATATTTGGTAACGCGGAAGTCATACCTCTCTGCCGTGCGGTCACACGTTGTTTACGAAAGTACGCGGGAAAACGGCAGATTGTCATCTCGTCGTTCCACCCTGGGGTACTCCTCTGGTTTCGCATGGCGTATCCGGCTATTGCTCGCGGAGCCCTATTTCATAAAGAGCAGCGCTGGCCTGGTGCATATGCGCCATTTGTCTGTGCTGACGCGATGCACCCACAGGCCGTTCTGGTTACCGCGGAGAATATGCGGCGCTGGGAAGAGCGAGGTTTGCGAACTCATGTCTGGACCGTCGACGAGCCCGAGGAGGCCAAGCGGTTGGCGCGTTTGGGCGTGACCTCGATTATCACAAATGTTCCTGGGGTGCTCTGTGAACTCTTTGCTAACCGGGTGCAGAGCTGATGCCTCAGTTAGCTCGGGGATTTGGAGATTTTGGCCGCGGCGCTCGAATCGTCCTGTCCACCCCAAAAACGTGGAAGTGGATGGTAGCCCCGTTTTGTACGTCGGCTTTACTGCTTATTGCTATTGTATGGGTTGTCTTTCACTACAGTGGAGCAGTTCAAGAGACCATTGCCGGATGGCTCCCAAGTTGGCTTGATTTCTTAGGAACAGTCGCTCAATGGCTTGTGGTGGGTGGCCTCTTTCTCGCCGGCTTTTTTTGCTTTTCTGCTGTGGCAATGCTGTTTGCTGGTCCTTTTAATGAGTTTGTCTCTGAGGTTGTCGAAAATAAATTGCTGGAGAACCCAGAGAGCTCTTCACAGGGATTGATCCGCACGTTAATGGAGCTTATTCGAGGACTTTTTCATGCGATTCGGCGTTTTCTTGTCTACTTGCCTACGGTGTTCATCGCCATTGCTGTGGGTCTTCTGATTCCAGTTATTGGCCCGGCCCTTGGCTTCTTGTTAGGCGGCTTTTTTACTGCCAGAGCGGCGGCTTGGGATGCGTTTGATGCAGTTCTTGCCCGAAAAGGAACGAGCTATCGTCAAAAAGCAGATTACCTAAAATCTATTTCCAGCCGTAGGTTGGGTTTGGGGCTCGCTGCTACCTGCATGCTCGCAGTTCCAATAGTCAATTTTGTGGCGATGCCAATAGCTGCTGCGGCGGCGACTGCTGTTTATGTAGAGCGACAAAGCAAATCGGAAAACTGACGCCGTCCATGGCCTTCGGAAATCGAAGACTGGAAGTTCAAAGTTCCTAGTTTTGTTTTCTAACCCCCAATGAAAACGGGCGAGTACGTTGGCCAAGAACTGGCCTTAAGTTTGCTCCTAGTACACGCGTGATTTCCTCTTCCCCAACTGTAAGGCGATTGCCGCTGATGTTCTTGTTTGCGTGCTTGCTCGCATTGCCACAGTTGGCTTCTGCCGGATCAGCTCGTTCTGGCAAGGTTCCGCGTACACGAAAAAAACCAGAACATCGCCTCCTGTTGCTCGTCGGCAGACCTCCCCATCATTCAGTTC
>CAYPIX010000110.1:0-11465 GCA_964410875.1 uncultured Kofleriaceae bacterium | reverse complement strand
ACCGGGAACCTGAGAAGGTTGGAGGGCGAAGGAAGGCCCAATGAGGCATGATCCCCCTGGCCCGGCAGGGGAGGGATTGGAGTCGCCGAAGGCGGGAGGCAAGAGGCCTTGGTCCTCCTTTATAAGGGCGGTTGCGCTAACCTCCGCAACCAAAAACCGGGAGGGTAGCCCCACTTAGGAGCAAGGAATGCGGGAAGCCCACTCGATAAATGAGGGTTGACCATTTGTTCGAGGCGACGTTCGCTAATATTCGCCAACTCGGCTACGGCCATTGCGGCAGCGTCTAAAGCTAGAGCGACGGGCTGGCCGTGGAAGTTGCCCCCGGAAATGATTTCCGCTTCTGCGTTCCCGTCACCGAGAAATACCAAAGGATTGTCGGTGCTGGAATTTGCTTCCCGTTCCAGAACAGAAACCGCGAAGTCTATGACGTCTTTGGAAGCGCCGTGAACTTGTGGCATGCAGCGAAGAGAATACGGATCTTGGACCTTGCCGCAGTCTTTGTGGCTTTCCGCTATTTCGCTATCGTTCAGTAGCTCTCGGAGATGAGATGCGGTTTGAATTTGTCCTGGATGAGGGCGAGCCGCGACGATTCGCGGATCAAAAGCACGCACGGTACCCTGTAGACCTTCAAGGGACATGGCCCCTGCGATGTTCGCTAACTTATAAGTTTGGAGCGCATCGAAAAGGGTAAGGGACCCAATCGCAGTCATGTGCTGCGTGCCGTTTAGCAGAGTCAGCCCTTCTTTAGCTTGTAGCTCTAGTGGTTTCAGCCCTTCGCTCGCTAGCGCTTCATTGGCTTGTACAGTCTTCCCTTTCCATTCCACAGGTCCTTCGCCCATGAGGCCAAGGGCAAGGTGTGCCAGGGGAGCCAAATCACCTGAAGCGCCAACAGAGCCCCGACACGGAATTTCTGGATGAATGCCGTGATTAAGCATGTCGCAAAGGAGTTGGCAGACTTCTAGCCGCGCTCCGCTGCGCGCTTGAGCCAAGACTTGTGCACGGAGAAGCATCATTGCGCGAACTGCATCTCGCGGGAGGGGAGCGCCAACACCTGCCGCATGGGAACGGACGAGGTTTCGCTGAAGTTCAGCCAGCTGTGAGGAGGATATCCGGACTTCTGCGAGCGCTCCAAAGCCCGTGTTAAGTCCGTAAATGGGTGCATTGTCATCACTTGCCGCCAATACCGCCCTGTCAACGACATGTCGGGTCTGTTTGATTGCTTCTTGTGCCTGTTTTCCAATCTCTACAGTCGTTCTGCCGCGCGCGACTGAGGCGATGTGTGGAAGAGTGAGCGCATCCGCGCCAAGGGAAACTCTCTCAATCGCACTCATAGCGTCGGGATATACCGCAAGCGTAGCGTTGACACCATCGGGATGCGCTGCGGATAATGACGTGAGCTTTGGCAACTGCGTGGGGCGATTGTCGACTTCTATGGGGGTGGGGTAAACAGCGATGGATAAGGAGCGAGGGGGAAAATCGGCTGACGTAAAGCCAGCCGAAGCTGAGGTCAGCACAGCTGAATCTGTTGCGACAGAATCCGCTTCGCCTCCAGCCGTTGCCGAGGGTACCGCTGAAACTAAGGCTGCGCCTCCGAAACGTTCTCGCCCAGCCAGGCCGCGGCGCCCGGTCGCACAAAGAAGGCCTCCGGTGCCACCACCAAAGGGAGAAACGACTACCCAGAGTTCGTCCGACCAAGTCCGTGAAGAAGTGGCGCAAACTCGTCCAACTGTTGGTGAACACGCCGCCGCTATTCCCGTCCTAGATTTAGATGCGACCCTTGGCCCTGAGGGTGCCATTGCCCACAATCGCCAGACTCGAGATGCATTTGCTGCGCCGGTTCCGGTTCTAGACTTAGACGCGACCCTTGGTCCCGACAACCATGAAGGTATGCGAACTCTCTCTGTCCCGTTTGCGCCAGAGAAGGAACCTGTTGTTGCGCCGCTGGTTTGGAAAGCGAGGGAACCCGCATCCCCCAATGAGCTTGAGCAGTGGCTCACTAACGCCTTCCACAGTCCTGAAGAACGTGCCAATTCTTTAGGGGAAAAAGCAAAGGAATCCGCGAAAGATGGTGACAAGCGGATGGCTGCAATCCTCGCTCATGAAGCAGGTGCAGTTTGGGAGCGGGAAATATCTAACATTGCTGCTGCTGCCAAATGGTACGCGTTCTCGCTAAAACAGGACCCGCAGTTTCGCGCTAATTTATGGGCTATTCGTCGCATCTTTTACCGACGAGAGCTTTGGCCAAATCTAACCCAACTTCTTCGAGCTGAGATTAATTTTACTAGCGGCAGTGAACTGGCTGACCTTTGGCTAGAAAAAGCTGCCGTCGAAGAACTCAACATGGCAGATCTTGGAGCGGCTCGCGATAGTTTGACCGCCGCGATGTCCATCTCGGCCAACGAAGCGCCGGTTTATGTTTCCCTTGAACGTGTAGCGTTAAAGTCAGGCGACAGCGCGCTTTGGGAAACTGCCCTGCGTGGCTTGATTGCAAGCACAAAAGGCGGCGACAGAAGAATTGAATATGCACTGGATTTGGCTCGCTTGCTTGAACGTCGAGGTGAGTTTGAGAAGGCATGGGAGGCTTTGGTCGAGGCCGAGAAATACGAGCGGGAGCCATACCGACTCGCACGAGCGATGGAACGCGTCGCGCAAAAGCTGGGAGACCAGGACGGTGTTCTGTCGAGTTTGAAAGCGCAAGCGCGTCTGGCATCAGAATCCTTTGGCGATTCTGCTAGGTCATCTTCGCTTTGGCGAAGGCATGCGCTTATGTGCAAGAGGAAAGGTGGCGAAGAAGCGATGTCCGCCGCCTGGGGTAGCATCTCGAAAGCCGTCGAGGAATACGCGAGTGACATCTCACTCCATGACTACATTGCGCTAGCTACGGAACTCGGCAAGACAGATTCGGTCTCATGGGCTGAGGCAAAACTCGCTGTTCTTTCTGGTGCATCTCTTGAACCTGGTGTTGATGAAGTTAAGGGATTGCACGAGGCTTTGCTCGCGGGTGAATGGGAAGCCGCGACTGAACTCGAGCAAGACGTGGCTTCCGGCTGGGCTCCCTTGCAACGTTTTGCCCTCAATGTTCGGTTGCTTGCAGGTCAGGGTGATTTTGAAGGTTTAGTTAAGGCATATACGACAAGCGCAAAACAAGCAGAGACTGGGGCTCTTTGGGGGGCAGGTGCTGGAGGAAGCCCTAGCCCAGCGTTAGCCTCTCGTTGGTTTGTTGTCGCTGGCGACTTAGCGGTTCTTCGTTGTAAAGATGAAGGGAAAGCTGAACTCTTATATCGCGCAGCCTTGGTATCGGATCCGAACTGTGTAGCCGCCATGTGTGGCCTCGCTTCTTTGCTTCATCGGTCCGAGCGCTGCGAGGAAGCGATAGAGGTTTTGACTACTTTTGATGGCGAAGAAGACTCTGATGAGAAGAGTCAACGCTTGGCCTGGCTGGCGCGCTTTCAGGAGTCGGAAGAGGATTTCGAAGGACTTAAGGAAACCCTGACAAGTTGGCATCAGTGTACTTCTGACCCGGCTGTAGCATGCTGGTTGGCTGATGTAGAGGCGAGGGACGGTGGCTCAGAAGAAATCTGCGAAAGGATCGCGCAGTTGGCGAGTCAGGCTGAAGGGGGCGCCCGCGTTAGCCTACTTTGGAAAGCTCTGCGTGTTGCGGAGGGTGTAAATAGCTCGGAAAAGGTCCTTGAGCTCTGCGATAGACTCCGTGGTGAGGGGGTGCAAGACGATGAGCTGCTCTCCATAGAGGTGGAGCAGTGTCGACTAAGCGGTGACACTGAAACCTATATAAAGAAACTCCAGGGAAGCCTGGCAGAGGCTTCAGGTGATGAACTGTACGTCCTTTGCTGGAAGTTGAGCTCTGTTTGTGCTGGAGTGCCTGGCAAAGAAACTGTTGCCCTAGACGCATTAGTTCAGTGGGAGCAAAAGTCAGACCACCCTACTGATGCCATTTTCTTTCAGCTTTCCGGGTTGTCGAATGCTGTAACCGAAGCCGATGCAAATTCGTCTGTTTATGACAGCCTGGTTAGCGCATGGGACAAGCTTGTAAATAGCAGCCAATCTGAGGCCAAGGCCCGCGCTTTGTTCGGAAAAGGTCTTGCCTGTGAACTTGCAAACCGTGAAGAGGAGGCTTTGGTCTGTTATTTAGAGACGGCGGAACAGGGAAATATTCCAGGTGCGATTGCGGCTATAGAACTGGGGCATCGACGCATGGATCTCGACGCTGTGATCGTCGGCATGAAAGCAGTCTCTGAGATAAGCCCCACCGTCGCATCCGAGTTGAGCTGGTTGCATTTAACAGACGGCCATGATTCCGCTCACTCCTCGATTGACGAAAGCGTCGACGCGGCATTAGCCAAGGTTTTACGCGCGGCAAAGAATGACGACCCCGCAGCAAAAGCAAAAGCATGGTCATCGCTTGCCTCCAAACTTGAGAAGGCTGAAAGCGGCGCGAAAGCTTGGGTGATGGCTGGCCTTTGGGCAAAGCGTAATGGGGATTCTGAGTTAGCTTGGGAGGCCGTTGAAAATGCGTGGTCTTTGTGTCGGGACGACGAAACTGCAAGAGCTGTTACCGAGTTGTTCCCTGTTCCGTCTGCCTTAAGCTTGGAATGGAAGGGCGTCGTGCCCTGTTACTCTGGGGCTTGCGCTCGTCGAGCAGATAACGCTGAGGACAAACAGGAGAAACACCTTTGGTATCGCAGGGCAGGCGACGTCTTTTTGTCCTCTGGCGACTTTGCCTCTGCAAAGGATGTTGCGCGGGAAATGCTTGTTGGTGACGAAGACAGTGTTTTCGCCTATGACCTGTTGCGCAAGACCTACAGAAAAGAGGGTGATGAATTCGCTTTAGCAAGCGTAAAGGCGAAGTTGGCTTCTTTGGTTTCCAGTAGGGACAACAGTGTTGATCTGTTGGCCTCTTCTGCCGCAATTTTCGAAAAACTTGGGAAGACGAATGAAGCGTTGGAAGCATACACACGCCTTCTGACTCTCGAACCCGAAAGGCATGAGTATGAGCGTACTCGGGACCTCCTTGTTGAAAACGACCGTTGGCAAGATCTTTTTGACTTGCTCGGCGTCAGAGCAGAGCAGCTTTCGGGGAAGGCGCGTGCTCGGGTTGTGTCTGAAAGAGGCCGACTCCGATATGAGCGCCGAGAATTGCAAGAGGCCGAGCGTGACCTCTCGCTAGCGTTCGAGCTCGATCCAAACAATGCAGAGAGCTTGCTTCTTCTTGCCGATGTTGAAACCGACTTGGGGCATCTCCGCAAGGCAGTTTCGCTGTACGGTCTGTTCTTGGAGAAGCATCCAATGCATCCCTCCATAGCGGAAGTCGCGGAGGAACGCGCAGAACTTCTGCTTGAGTGCGGGGAAGAGGACGAAGCGTTGGAACAACTTCGTCGGGTTGTTGAACTTGACGGTAGCAATATTGGCGCACGAAGCCGCTTGGTTGATGCGTTGGTCGACTCCGGTTTGTTTGAAGAGGCGATTGCTGGCTTAGGTGAACTCGAGGGTATGCGCGCCAACAATCAAGAAAAAGTTGGTGACATGCTCCGCGCTGCTGGGTTAGCCCGACGCATTGGAAGGGTCAACAAGTCAGAAACCCTGTTACTTCGTGCACAGGAAACTTTACCTACCGATGACCGGGTTATTGAGGTCTTGGTTTCGACAGCAGAAGGAAAAGGCGGACGAGAAAAGGTTTGGACCAAGCTCGTTTCAGATTTGCGAGCCATCGTGGGCTCTGATGGTACCAACTCAATACACTACGAGTACCTAGCTAGGGCTCACCGAGCTCTTGGCAACACCGGAGAGGAAAGACACGCTTTAGGGGCCTTGGCAGCGCTTGAGCCCCTTACGGAAGAACAGTCCGATCGACTGGGGAGTCTTGCTCAGCCGTTCGGTGGCTTTACTCAGTGCACTGCAAAAAGCTTTTGGGATGCAGTTGGATCGCGATTGCTTGAGGGCAAGGTGGGTGAGGTTTGGAAAGACATTTCTCCTCGTATTGCAGTTGGCCAGCCCGAAAGTGCTTCTGACTTAGGGTTTGCCAAATCTGAACGTGTTCGCCTTAAGGACCTCGATGACCGCTTTCCTCGCTTAGCTGAAGCGCTGAGATCATTAGATTGTTCGGTAAGCGAGATATTTGTCAGCGCAAAGAAGTCTGATTTCGCTAGAGTGTTGGGGACTGGTTCACCCGTGCTTTGCCTTGCATCGAATACGGCAAGCATGGACGGCCCGCTTGCAAGGTACCGTGTGGGATGGGCATTGGCACAGGTCAAATTTGGCATGGCACCAGTGGTAGAAAATAGTCGGGCCGAGTTGGAGGTCTGGGTCGCCGCAGCGGCGAAACTGGCGGGGATCCAAAATGCGAAAATTGAAGCTGGGCGTGAGAAGGCGAATGAAGTTGAAAGTGTCCGTAAGGCTTTACAAAAGCTGCCTCGAAGAGTTCGCAAAAAATTGGAACAATCCAAGTCTGATATCGCTGCAATTAGCGATGTAACCGGGTTTTGGGAGTCGTGTTTACTCGTATGTGACCGCGCAGGGTTAGCTCTTTCCGGGGACGTCACTCTTGCCGCTGACATTTCCAGTTCCAAGGTAAGAATGCATCTCTTGGCATGGAGCGTAGGTCATGCGCATGCGTCGTTAGCAGGGGCGTTATTCGAAGGGAAGGGTAATGAGTAAAAAGAATAAAGGACCCTTTCTCTCTGAAAACGGCGAAGAAATTGAGGACTGGGACAAGCAGTTCGACTCGCTCGTCGAGGAAAACGTTGAAGCGGCAGCAAGTTCTCGTTCTCATGCGAGGAAATCAACAGCTCCACCACCGATGCCTCTGGATGTTCTGGTCGCTGAGAGTGAAGAGCTTGAGGAAGTGAGAAATTTAAAAACAGGCGAGTTCGAAATCGTACCAACGACGGGACCGCCGCCTCTGAAGAAAAACAGCGAAAGGATCGTCGTGGACGAATCGCTTATTTCTTCTGTAGAAGAGGTTGATCACGCGCTTGAGGCAATGGACGAAGCGGAGGCGATTGAAGTTTTGGAGGCGCAGACTATGGACGCCCCTCTTGATGTTGAAGACGCCTCGGATCTTGTGGTTTCTGAAACTCCACATGAAGAGCCTGGTAGTGATGTTTTTGAAGGAGGAGAGGAAACGCCTGTAACCGAGGAAAAAAGAATTCCAGAGGTGGCTTGCGCCGCTCGCGACAGTTTAGGTGCTGAAATTGAGGAGATCGAATTCTGGCAGCGTGAGTTTGAAGCGTCTCGTGACCCCAACGCTGGCCTTCGAGCTGTGGAGGTTGCGATTGGTGCCAATCAGGTTTCACGTTCAGCCGAGCTGTTGGAGCGTGTAGATGGCGCTGGCTCTGAATGGGCGCCCAAGACGGCTCCGCTTTGGGAGCAGCATGAATCTGTTGATAAGGCACAGGTGTTTTCTCGACAGCTCAAAACGATAGCGAGTTCAGATGAGTCGAGCCTACCAGCGATGGCAAAGGTTGAAGATGAAGGCCTAGGCGCAAGAGAACTCCTACGTTCCCTTTCGGATTCGCGGCTTGAGGTGCGGGCAGAACGTCTATCAGCGTGGGAGCAACGTGACACGAAAGCCATACGTCAATCGTATGAGGAGTCTGGCCTACTTGCTTGTCTGGCGGATGGCGAGCTACCCGAGGATAACGCAGCAGTTCCGGGGGAAATTGCCGCAGCCCTGAGTTGGCGTTCAGGGATCAAGAAAAAAGACGTCGTGGGAGCACTGATGCAGTCTCTTGAGTTGGCACCCAGCGAACCGGTTTGGTCATTCCTTCTCGGTACGATGGCGAAAGATCCTGAAATCCAAGCGAATGCCTTGGACGGGTGGAATGCCTTCGGGGACGCAGAAAAGCGTTTCTCGCGTATGAAAGAGTGGGAAACCAAGCACGGAACCGCTGCATTAAAGGATGGGTTTTCATCTCAGTTTCAGTCCAAGGAGAAAGATCCGGAAAACAACGAAGCCCAATGCGCTGGCGGCGCGGATTTAAGCGGACTTTCATTGGACTGGGAACGACGGGGCCATTTTGCTGCCCAAGATTGGGTCGACGGCCTTCTTGCGAACGAAGAAGTAGAAATATTGCCCATGGGAGAAGCACAGAACCGGGTTGCTGCAGTCATGTCTCTCGATTTCGGCGCAGCTACTGATTGGGACAAGGCGGCGGAAATTCGTTTGGACAATATGAGTTCCAACCACGCTGAGACAGTACTCACTTCTCATTTCTGCTTTCAGGCAAATGAAATCGACGAAGGGCGTAGGCTTCTCGACCAAGTGGAAGAACAAGATGTCGGACTTCCTAAATCTAAGTGGTTTGTGGACTGGAATAAGCCAAAGAATGAAGAACTTTCTACTTCGCGGGAATTGCGTGAGGCAGAGGCATTCGAGTCGGATAGCGACTGGGAAAACGCATTGTCTTCCTACAATAAACTTCTGGAACAGGAACCAGCTGCTGTGGTTGGTCTGTTGCGCGCGGCTGAACGCTCTGGAGATGCGTCGGCGGTGGCTTTGGCTCTAGAGGTGGCCTTGAACTCATCAGCGTCAATGCGCGAATTTTGGGCATGCGAGTTAGCCGACCATCTCATGGATTTGCCAGGGGTTACCTCTCCCAAGGTTCAGGAATGTTTAGCTGAAATGTCTTCGTCGCTGCCGTTGGCAAGGCGCCGAGAGCTTATCGGTAAGCGTGGGGGCAACGTTGCCGAGGTTGCCGCTGTCGCGGAAGCAATCGGGAGCTTAGTGGAAGACGAAGTCGACCGTGCTCAAGCTCTATTGGAGAGTGGTTGTATCCACCGTGTTCTTGGGAACACCGAAAGTGCTCACGAGTGTTTCCGAGATGTTCTCCAGACTCATCCTGGGTCGCGTTTGGCGCTTCTTGGCTTAAGTCTTGGAGATGTACCAGCTGGCCGGATGCAGGAACGAGCGGAAGTAGAAAAGAAAATCGGTCTTTTGTTTGAAGAAGGATCGCAGTCTCGCTCTTCCCTTTGGTGTCGGGCCGCAACCACAGCAGCCTCTGCCAACCAGGAGTTGGCTAGTGAGCTATCCGCGGAAGCTTGGAGACAGAGCAAAGATTACGCGCCCGCGCTTTGGTTATGGCGCAGGATGTCAGCAAAAAGTGAGAACTGGGGTGGTCTAGCTGAGTCGTTCCTCGTTGAGGAGAGGATTTCTTCTGGTCGGGATAAACGTCTGGCAGCGCTTTCCATGCTTCGGCAGAATGACCAGGAAGGTGCCGTTGAGGTTCTTGTAAGAGCCGCGAAGGACGATCCGGCAGACGAAGAAACCTTCCTCCTTGCAAGGGACGCCTTGCGAGCAACAGAAGGGGGTGATTCACAACTCATTCAACTATTACAGAACCGAATCGAGCACGAGACCACAAAGGATGGGCAGGTTGAAACTCTGTCTGAATGTTTGAAACTCTTGGAGGCAGGAGGGGAAACGTTCCACGCCAAGGATGTTTGTTCGCAGTTGAGTGCCCTAGATCCAGGTAATCCAGTTGTTTTACTCGCCAAAGGACGTGAAGCGTTCGAGGCAAAGGATTGGGAAGAAGCAACTCGATTACTCTCTGCCCGTACCCGTCTACAGGGGGACTCCAAGGGCACAGCCGACGCGTGCGAATTGCTTGCGTTAGTTCAACATGGTCAGCAAAACAACACTGCTGGAGCGTTTACGCTGTACAAGAGATCGCTCATGCTTGGGCGGTTCAGTACCAGTACTATCTGTGGACTGCTTGAGACAGCGCGGGAGATTGGAGAACAAGAATCGGCGCTTAACATCCTCCGCGACGTCGCTGGTACCGAGACCATCGATATAAATTCGCGGTTGGTTGTAATTAAGTCTCTGGTGCACAGTGGAGATGGAGAATCGGCGGCAGATTGGGCATTCGATTTACTGGAGACTGGTGACCCATCTGATTTAGAAGGAATTTTCGAAGAACTGGAAGACGAAGAAGGAACTGCGGCTTTTTGCGCAAGCCTGCTTTCTCGGTATCGAGAGGCAGGCCGAATGGAACCTGGATACCTAAGAAGGCTTTCATTGCTAAATGAAAAGTGGGCTGACGCGGGTGCTCGTGGTGCGCGCTCCGCCGCCGCATTTTCTCTCCAGTTGGCGCAAATGTACGAGGGCGCCGACGTTGCGTCTGCACCGTCACCACCTTCTTCGTTCGAGTTGTTCCAGGGAGATTTTGCGGATCGGCATGTCTTTTCGACCTTGTGGATGCGTGATGCGGCTAGTTTATTCCGACGCATAAAGCCAGGCCTCTCGAAACATCTTGCCGGTGATATTAAAAAATATGGTGTTGGACGTGGCGACCGGGTACGCGAGGAAAGTACGCTGGTTCGAAACGTCCGTGAAATCACGGCCTCCATGGGCGTTCCGGAAATTGATATTTATCGCAGCGGTAATGGTAGAACGTTCAGGGTCGTGGCGGGAGCGACACCGAGTTTAATAGTCGGCGCTGAACTCTGTGAGTCCGCAACTCCGGCGGAGGCACGTTTTATTGCCGGGTGGAGTGGGTTTCTTCTGTCGAGTGGCTTAGCGGTTACTCTGGACTTGGGAGCACAGGAAAGCAATCTACTCCTGAATTGCCTGATCGGCCTGATCCGAGAGGGGGAGCTTTCAGAGGCCGAGTATGAGTTTGCCCGCGGGCGCAAGTTGAAGAAGTTGTCGGGACTCGACAGCCTGGAACTGATGCCTTTCGCCCGTTCCTTGAATGACGTAAAGGACAGAAGCGACCTCGCTAGGCTAGCTCTTGTCGGTGCCAATCGGGTTGGGCTTGTTGCCTGTCACGATATGTTGGCGACGATGAAGGTTTTGTCTGGGAATAAGAGAGTAGATATTACGGACTACGTAGCGACGAACGAGGCGGTTGATGTCATGGAATATTCTTCCTCCGAAAGCCTTGTTCGCTTGGTCGGCAAGCTCCTGGGCTAGTAGTTCTTTCGTTCAGGCCCTTTGCTTTAGCGCAGCTGGCCACTCGGTTGGCCGGGAGAAGAAACCAGAAAACACAGTGTTTTCTGGCCCAAATAGACTCCTGGTTATGGCTTATATATTGCGTTAGTTCTGGGGCAGTGTTTCCTCGATGTGCACAAAGGTTTCCTGGAATCTGGCAATCCGCCATGGCCATTTTACTCAGCGTCTTCTGGTCTGGATGTGACCAGGGGCCAAGCCCCGATCCAAGCTTGGAGAGGCTGGCCGTGTTTTCGATACAGCCTAGTCTTTTTGTGCCCGGGAGCGAGATTGTAGTGGAAGGGACTTCTTTTGTTGGGATGCCGTGGGGCGAGCCGTCGCTTCACCTAGAAGGTACCTACGAAGGACACGAGGTCGACGCCCAAGTACCTTTGACGTTTGTGAATTACGAGCGCATGACTGTGTCCATTAGCGACGAGCTTTTGGCAGAGCTCGGGCTTGGTTCAGGAGTTTTTGAGGGCGAAGCCCACGTCGATATCGAAAGTCAAATCGATGGACG
>CAYPIX010000109.1:0-11519 GCA_964410875.1 uncultured Kofleriaceae bacterium | reverse complement strand
CTCAGCGGAGCGCAGTGGGTCGTAAATACCTTCGACGAATACGCAGTCGAAGCTGCTCTTCGGATCCTTGAGAACGCAGACTCTGGCGACCGTGAAGGTGAAGTGGTCGTTGTTAGCCTCGGTCCAGAGGACGCAGCCCAACAATTGCGTTCCACTTTGGCGATGGGGGCAGACAGAGCCATCTTGGTAGACGCCGAAGATGCAAATATTGATTCCGGCGTGGTCGTAGATGCCTTAGCTAAAGTCTATGCCGAGGAAAAGCCCGACTTACTTCTCTTTGGAAAACAAGCCGTAGACGGTGACGCCAACCAAGTCGCACAAATGCTAGCTGCGAAACTCGAGCTTCCTCAAGCAACATTCGCGGCAACCATCGAGGTTGTAGATGACAAGAAAGCTCTTCTCGTTGGACGCGAGGTGGATGCGGGCGTGGAATTCAAAAAGGTTCCGCTCCCAGCAATTGTCTCTGTTGACTTACGTATCGTGGCGCCAACTTCCGTGAAGAACCACGTAACGCCAGAAAGTCACGAGTACCAAGATGGTCCACGGTACGCGTCTCTCAAAGGAATTATGAAGGCTAAGAAGAAGCCTATGGACAAGAAAACCATGGGAGACCTGGGCGTAACAGCGACCGCTAAGGTTCGTGAGCTTTCAGTCGAGCTACCTCCAGCGCGTGCTGCGGGACAGATCGTAGAAAGCGTTGATGTGCTTGTGAAAAAACTTAACGAAGAAGCCAAGGCGCTCTAGGAGAATACGATGGGTAACGTTCTAACTTTCTGTGAAGTTTCTGGCGACAAAGTGCGCTCCAGCTCTCTCTCTGCCATCGCATTTGCGCGAGAGGCAGCGGAAAAACACGGCGGCGAAGTAATTCTCGCTGTCCTCGGCAAAGATATAGCCGCGGCAGCAAAACACGGCGCCGATTTTGCTGGCAAAGTCGTTGCAGTCGATGATGCGTCTCTCGAGCACGTTATGGCAGAGACCTACGCTCCAATCCTTGCGCGCCTCGCCAAAGACCAGGGAGCCAGTGTGCTCTGTGCCACCGCTACTACCGTGGGCAAGGATATTTTGCCTAGAGCTGCAGCTCTACTTGACGCCGGTATGGCTTCTGACATTGCTTCCCTGGAGGGCAAGAATCAGTTCAAGCGAGCTATTCTCGCTGGAAATGCTTTCTCCAAAGTCGAAGTCGACGGCGACCCGATTGTCGTCACCGTCCGCCAAAGCTCCTACGACGCAGCGAACTCTTTGGGCAGTGCGGGCGAAGTAAGTTCCGCCGACGCCGGCTCCACCAGTACTTACGGTGCTGAATTTGTCCGTATAGAAAGCACGAAGAGTGACAGACCCGATCTCAACGATGCCGACGTTGTAGTCGCGGGCGGTCGCGGAATGCAGAACGGAGAAAACTTCAAGGCTCTTGAAGAACTCGCCGATCTTCTGGGCGCAGCAATGGGAGCATCGCGCGCAGCTACCGATGCCGGCTTCGTTCCAGCGGACTGGCAAGTTGGTCAAACTGGAAAAATCGTCGCTCCCAACCTCTACTTCTGCGTTGCCATTTCGGGCGCCATTCAGCACTTGGCGGGCATGAAAGGGTCGAAGACCATCGTGGCAATAAACAAAGACCCTGAAGCACCTATCTTCCAAGTCGCAGACTACGGGTTGGTGGATACGTGGGAAAATTCTCTTCCAACATTGATTGAAGAGATCAAAAAGTTGAAAGCATCCAAGTAGCCGGGGTTATTAATGTTATGGCACTTCGTGGACGCGAAGAGCCTACATGCTATCTTTACAAGGCACTTTTTGAGGAACCCCCAATGAACCAAAACGATCCTGAACAGAACGAAAGCCCCTGGCAAAAAAACATCAACCGTCCCGGCGGCGGTTTTTCCATGCCCAAAGGTATTGGCAGCAGTGGACGCTCCATACCTGGCGCCGTAGCAACGCAAGGCGCAGACGTGCGTATGACTTTCATACGCAAGACCTATGCGCACCTTACCGGCGCTATCTTCCTGTTCGCTGCACTTGAGTACTTGTTCCTCGGACCGCTTTACGAGTCTGTGGCTCTACCGGCATTAAATCTGCTGGGAGGGAACTGGGCCATTGTCCTTATTGCATTTATGGGTGTGAGTTGGATTGCCGACAAATGGGCGAACTCCTCGACCTCGCGGAATATGCAGTATCTCGGTTTGGGGCTTTATGTTGTCGCCGAGGCTGTCATTTTTATTCCGTTGCTTCTAATTGCATCGAACGCCTCCTTCAATATGGGTGGTGGCCCCAACGTGATTCCGACCGCTGCTATCGCAACTCTTGCAATTTTTGGAGTGCTTACAGCCATCGTGTTCACAACGAAAAAGGATTTTTCCTTTCTCCGTAAAGGGTTAATGCTTGGTGGTTTCGTCGCAATGGGACTGATTTTTGCGAGCATCTTTTTTAAATTTGAGCTCGGCATGATCTTCACTGTGGCGATGATTGCCTTTGCAGCGATGTACATCCTCTATCACACATCGCAAATAATGGCGCACTACCACCCACAGCAGTACGTAGCAGCCTCTTTGGCGCTGTTCTCTTCTGTTGCCCTTTTATTCTGGTATGTAATCCGTCTCGTGATGTCTCTTTCACGAGACTAAGCGGAAAGGTTCCTGCGCACATCACCGTACGTACCCGTACGGTGGTGACGTAAAAAAACCGAAAACGGACGCGCTAACCCCGCGTCCGTTTGGCGTTTCGGTCGCTATAATGGTGTTCAGTATGACGCCACCTGACGTTGCTCAACATGCGGTCAACAAAGAGTTTTCCGAGGCGCTCAGTCTTGTAGAACAGAATGTAGGCCAGGTCATTCGCGGCAAAGAAGAAGCCGTGCGTATGTGCATGGTTGCGCTCCTAGCTCGTGGGCATATCTTAGTAGAAGACATACCAGGAGTTGGCAAAACCAGCCTCGCTCGCGCCATTGCTCGTTCTGTGGGTGGCGAGTTCCGTCGTATCCAATTTACAAGCGACATGCTGCCTTCGGACATTGTGGGGATTTCTGTCTTTAAAGCTGGAAAGCAAGACTTCGAATTCCGCCCTGGGCCACTTTTTGCAAACGTTGTATTGGCAGACGAAATCAACCGAACCACTCCTCGCACTCAATCGGCTCTTATGGAAGCTATGAGTGAAGGCAAAATTTCCGTCGACGACAAAACCTACGATTTACCAGATCCTTTTCTCGTCATCGCGACGCAAAACCCAACAGAGCACTTCGGGACCTACCCCTTGCCTGAGTCGCAAATGGACCGTTTTATCATCCGAATTCGAATGGGGTACCCAAGTCGGACCCATGAGCGGGACATATTGAAAAACCGCAGAACACAAGATCCAATTGCTGCCCTAAATCCGGTTATGAGCCATGACGACCTTCTCGCACTTCAAGCGGAGGTTCCCAATGTTCGTGTCGAGGATGCAGTATTGGACTACGCAATGTCGATCATTGAGGAAACGCGAAATCACCCTAGACTCGACATAGGCGTGTCAACGCGGGGCGCCTTAGCATGGTTTCGCGCGGCACAGGCCCATGCCATCGTCTGCGGCCGTGACTTCACGATCCCAGATGATTTCAAAACGCTGGCCATTCCTGCTCTTGCTCACCGCGTGGTTCTCGCTGCGAATGACAGCGACAGTGTTCGTGAAGAAGCCGAGCGGACGATGGTGAGTATTGTAGAGCAAATCCCGGTTCCTACTTGAGTCACCTATGAAGGCTTGGCGACGCAAAACCAAACGCTGGCTTCGTCCGAGAAGGCTCAACCTAACCCGCGAAGGAAAGTACTTTGTCGCTGTAAGCGTCGGCATTGGACTCGCAGCAATCAATACTGGCAACAACCTGCTCTACCTTCTTCTCGGCTGGACCCTGTCCATGATTGTCGCGTCTGGGATTCTGTCTGAGAGCACGCTTCGAAAGCTACGAGTCTCGAGACGCCCACCCTTTCGTTTGTACGCCAACACACCATTCGTCATGGAAGTTTCGGTAGAGAACCCCAGTAAGCGAATCGCCTCTTACTCAGTAGAGATTTCCGACCTCGTAGCGGAAACACCCATCGACAAGCGTTGCTACTTTCTCAAAATCCCAGCCGGCGAGAAGCAAACCACCTGCTACGAGCATACTTTTAAGACGCGAGGCGAAGTCGTAATTGACGGAACCCGAATAGCCACCCGTTTTCCTTTTGGGCTTTTCTCAAAATCTCGAGATACTGAGGGTCCTTGTCGATTATTGGTACTTCCAGAGGTCAGGAACATCCAGTTGCCTGCGCCTCGCGCGCAACAAACGGGTGAAATCGCTTCGGGTCGCGCAGGACGAAGAGGAGAGTTCTTTGGCCTCCGTGACTATACTGAACACGATGATATGCGATCGATACACTGGCGCTCTTCGGCTAAGGCCGGACGTATGGTTGTTAGAGAATTCGAGGAAGAAGCAAAGCGTAGAGCTACTATTGCTATCGAAAGCGGCTTCCCGAACAAACCAACAGAGGAAGACAGAGCAATTTTCGAAGAATCCGTATCTCTTGCAGCCTCTCTCTTCGTTGCATACGAGAACCAGGGATACGAAACTCGTTTTGTTTCGAGAGACACCCGGACCAAGTTTGGAAGCGGATCGAAACACCTCTACAAGATTCTCTCCGACTTAGCCGTCATTAAACCAATCCAGACAAGTGCCCCCCTCGAAATAGGCCAAAACAAGAACTCAGAGGGAGTCCTGATTACTAGCGCGCAGCAATCGCAGATGGGGATAATCGGGTCTGTCCACCACAGTATGCGAGCCAACCCATGAGATTCGCGCGCGCCTATAAGTACTCCACCTACGCAATGGTGTCTTTCGCGTTTTTGGCGCTCTGTTTTTCCGATGGACTGTCGCTCTTAGCCACACTCCCTGCCGCTGCTGGCATATTTTTGAGCTGGTTTGCGGAAGCACCTCGGGTAAACACAGAGGGTCACGAAAAAACGTGGAATGTGGCGACCCTTCTTTTCCTAGGTTACTCGGCCATTTCTGCGTTTACAGGGACCGACGTAATAGTAGCTGGCGCCTATTTTGTTCTTTATTTGGTGGTATCAAAACTCTTCCAACGAAACACGAGCAAAGACTACCAACACATCCATATCTTTTCATTCCTGATGTTGGTTGCTGGAACCGTTTTGAACCCGTCGGTCTCCTACGGAGTTTTCTTCTTTGGGTTTGTCATCACCTCCACCTGGGCGTTGATACTCTTTCACCTTCGAAAAGAAGTAGAGGACAACATCCTGTCCCGCTCAGATCTTTCAAGGCGCAGCGAAGAACAAAAGCAAAGAATCTTCAATTCGAAGCGAATCGTGGGAACACAATTTTTCTTTAGCACCTCAATTCTCTCGGCAAGCGTGTTCGTAGCTTCCTCTATTCTGTTTCTCGCAATCCCGCGAGTTGGCATGGGGTTCTTTTTCCAAAAGTCCAGATCGTCGATTTCTATGGCCGGTTTCTCCGACAACGTAACCCTAGGTGGCCATGGGCAAATAAAGAAAGACAACACGGTTGTTCTGCGAGTCAAGGTGTCTGGGATTGGCAAAGAAGCCGCGTCCTCTCTCCACTGGCGAGGAGTAGCGTTTGACCAATACCAAAACGGTCAGTGGGGCCGCTCACGACTCGCCCCTAAAACACGACGACAAATAGAGCTCGATAGCAGAGTTACTACCCATCACCTCCTTTACAAGGAACCTCTCAAGAAACGCCCGAGCGACAATGTGAAAGGGCGGATCAAACAGGAAATTTACTTAGAGCCAACTGGGTATGACGTGCTCTTCGGCGCTTCCATGCCCACCACTTTCGAATTCACCAACACGTTACGAGAGCAAACTGAAGTCGATCGCAATGACGAAATTAGGTACCGCCACAAAGCAGGACTTAAGTATGTCGTTTATTCGGAACCGGAAACCCGAGACGTCGCAGCCTTACGCAAAACGAAACTCGACGTACCGCCAGACATGCGCGTCTATCTTCAATTGCCGCCCGACACTCCAACCACGATTACTGAATTAGCTGAAAACATCACTAAGAACGTCAACAACCCCTACGACAAAGCCAAGGCAATAGAGAGTTGGCTTCAATCGGAGCTGGGATACAGCTTGAAGATGGTCTCACCGGAGGGGAAAGACCCCCTTGAATTCTTTTTGTTCGATCGAAAGCTGGGTCACTGCGAATACTTTTCCTCGGCCATGGCAGTTCTGGCGCGTTCCGTGGGAATTCCAAGCCGTAACGTAAATGGTTTTCTCGGTGGCGAGTGGAACCAATACGACGACTACTTAGCAGTGCGAGCGGGCGACGCCCATTCCTGGACTGAACTCTTCTTTCCCGGCTATGGATGGGTCACTTTCGACGCTACACCTCCTGCTGGCACCACCGGGTTTGCCAACGATTCGGTTTCCTTAGCGGATCAATTGCGTCAGTTCGCCGACACATTGCGTTTCAAGTGGTTCAAGTGGGTTGTGGAGTATGATCTCTACCGCCAACTTTCGCTTTTCAAAGACATTGGACGAAGTTTGAAGAGCAAGAACCCCATCGCGAAGAGTTCTGGAGCCTTTAAGAATGTCGTTAAACAGTACAGAGGCCGCTTGGTCGTCGGCGTAGGGCTGATAGCTCTTGCCCTGATCCTCGGTTACTGGATGAAACGTAGAGATTGGTCTTCGGGCAGAAATTCTAACGACAAATCGCGAACTCGTTCCGACATAGCCAATACCTACCTGGCGACGCTGACGTTTCTCGAACGGCATGGCCACCAAAGAGTACAATCCTCTACCCCGAGGGAGTTCGCACACGCACTCGTTGGCGAAGATTACGAATGGGCCGAAACCTTCTCCGAGTTAACAGAAATTTACTACCGTGCTGAGTACGGGGCATCCGTGGATATTGACTCGGCCCTCCACGCTACCTCTCTGGCTGAAACTATCGAAAACTCGATCCAAGATACGCAACAGCGTAGCAACTGACGAAAAGACGCGTGCGCCAACCCTTTGATGCCAATTTGGCATTTGGCGCCTGGAAACACAGGAGTAACTGGGGCGCTGGTTGCTGCGTGCTAGGCCCCCGTGGTAGCAATCATGAGGCCGTTTCTAGGCATTTCATTTGCAAAGTTATCTATCCATGCGCACCCAATTCGCCGCCTTGCTCAGTGTATCCATCCTTTCGTCCTTCCCCTTTGCCGCGGAGGTCCAGGCCCAGAACGAATATACGGGGGATATGAACATTCAGCTCCGTATCGACACCGATGGAGACGGGGACTTAGAAATTCCAACAGAAGAACAGGCGCAAGACTACTTCAACCGTGCGCGGTGCATTTGCAACCAAACCTACAATATTCGTATCACCCTAATCGACGCCCCCGCAGTATTACCTAACCGAAACTTCGAAATTTGGACAGGACGAGACTGCGCAACGGAACTCGATCGAGAGGATAGGTGTGAACGCGTAAACGAAGGCGTGAGCTTCGACGCCATCCGAGCAGAAGATGACGCTGTACCTCCGCTCAGCGTTCTCGACCTCGTTGCCCCGAATGGGGCCGATTGCCCAACCGTAGAAGGTGAGTCTAATATTTGGGTCCTTTACGATGAAACAGGAGACGGGGACTATGAATTTTCCCGAAACCTTCTGGTCGAATTCGACCACGAGTTGCCACCGGAAGTCGCAAATATTTCCGTTAGTGGTGGAGAAAACGCGATTGTCGTCGAATGGGACGAACCCGTTGGAAACAGTCAGGATTTAGACGCGTATCAGGTGCTCTGCGCCAGGACCGACGGTTCAATTTCAGCGGACGACGAATTCGGCGGTAACCCGCTCTTCTCAACAGCGCGCGCTCTTTGCAGTTTAAATGACCCAATACCAGCGCCACCGATGGGAGGCGTCTCTGGAAGCGCACCAACGGCCGCAGCACTACCAAGCGCACTCGCGAACCTAGATCCTGCGGCCATTTGCGGCGAAGAAAACAGTGGCACGGTGCGATCTGTACGAGCAAACGCTATCAACGGACAACAATACAGAGTTGTCCTTGTAACTATTGACGAGGCAGGAAATCCGCGACCTCTCGATCTCGGTATCGCTACTCCGGAACCGGCCATTGACCTTTGGGAGTATTATCAAGAAGCAGGCGGAACAGCGGAAGGCGGTTTCTGTTTTGTCGCCACTGCGGCATACGACGACTACGACCACCCTTATGTGAAGGTTCTCCGAGATTTTCGTGATCAAACTCTCGCGCGAACTGAGGCTGGCCAAGGCTTTATTGATTGGTACTACGAAAACGGTCCCGGCTGGGCCGCGTTCCTCCGCCGTCACCCTGTCGCTCGCGCCGGTGCTGCGGTCGCATTATTCCCAGTCGTGGTCGCGGCAGCGTGGTGGGAATATTTCTCTCTTCTAGCGAAGTTGCTATCCTTGGCTCTTCTTTTTGTCGGATTCCGTTGGTATCGGCAAAAACCCAAGCGTGCTGCCGCTGCAACTGTGGGAGCTGGGATAGCGATAGCGATCCTTCTACTCTTCTCTAGCTCTGCGAGCGCTCAGACCTATTGGGACGAGGATGAAATTACTGAAGCGGGAGAAAACAATTTCCGAGCTCATTGGAATGTGGAACTTAAGGCCGGGCCTTACTATCCCGACATCGACGCAGAATTCGGGGGAGATGGTCCATTCCGACTAGTCCATGGTCGCCGAAACCTGTTGATGTCCAAGGTTGAAATTGACCGTTTCTTTTTTTACCCCTTTGGCCAACTTGGTCTAACCGCCAGCGTAGGGTTCTCCACTCGAACCTCAAGCGCCCTTATTGACAATGGCATGGGCGGCCCTGTCATTGTTAATGGTGAAGCAGAGAAGTCGCCCGACAGCACTGGCTTCAGGTTGATTCCAACCACTCTTGGCTTGGTTTATCGATTCACTGCACTCGACGACAAGATTGGCATCCCCATTGTGCCCTACGGAAAAGCGGCGCTCGCTTACTATCTTTGGTGGATCACCGCACCGGATGGAAGTATCGCGTCCGCACCAGTTGTTCCCGGCGGGGAGAGAAGCAAAGCCAAGGGCGGCTCCCTTGGATTTCAAGGCACGGTTGGTCTAGCCATCCGACTGGAACGACTCGATAAAGATGCCCAGATGTCGCTTCAAAACGAGCTTGGCGTAGAGCACGCTGGCCTTTTCGTCGAACTGGTATATGCCAATGTTGACGGTTTTGGCAGTGATGACAAACTCACCGTTGGCGACCTAACCTGGTTTGGCGGCTTCAACTTCGAATTCTAGGCGCATTCGTCTCGTTGTCGAGTACAACGGCGAAGGACTAGTCGGTTGGCAAAGGCAACAGAACGGCCCAACAGTCCAACAACACCTCGAGGAAGCTGCTTTCCACATGACTGGGCGCAAGACCCTGGTTGAGGGCGCGTCCCGTACCGACGCTGGTGTGCATGCACTTGGCCAAGTTGCGATTTTCGATACGGACACCGATATCTCTGCCGATGGATTCCGCCGAGGTATGAACTCAAACCTACCGAAGTCGATTGCTATTGTAGAAGCCGAGGAGGTCGACCAAGAATTTCACGCCCGTTTTTCTGCCAAGGGGAAACACTATTTCTACCAGTTGCTTCTACGCCCGGACCGCTCTCCTGTTGAGCACCCACAATCATGGCACTGTCCTCGGCCTCTAGACTTGCAAGCCATGAAGTCTGCTTCAAGTGTCCTTATCGGCGAACATGATTTCGAGTCGTTTCGTTCTGCTGGATGTGGCGCACAAACCACCAACCGACAAATCGTAGGGATTACTTTCGAACCGCGACCACATCTTCTGCGCGTGCATGTTTTTGGCAACGCGTTCCTTCGAAACATGGTCCGAATTCTCGTAGGAACATTGGTTGATGTAGGGCACGGTCGAATCACCAAGGAGCACCTCGCTAGAATTTTAGAAAGTAGAGACCGTACCAAGGCCGGAGTAACAGCCCCCGCACACGGTCTTTTCCTAGGAAAGGTGTTTTACAGTTCAGAAGAACTGCACGCTGTTGCCGCTGCTACGGCAGAGCAAAAGTAAGATGAACAACAGCGATGATGTCCTTCTCGTAGGAAGACTTGTCGTAGTTTCCCTCCCACGAAGTCGCTACTGAGTTCGCAGGGTTCACATTGATGACACCCATATCGGCATCCCAAAGTTTGCCAATCTCGCCTCCGCCGCCCTTGTTGATGATTTGCAGCGCACGTTCTCGAGCGTTTTCAGACGCTCTAGAAAGCATTTCTATCTTCAGAGGATCGAGTTTTGTGAAGTGATAGGTTGGAGAATGCGATGTGACTGAAACCCCCTGCTCTAGTAACGACGTAATTCCTCGAGAGACCTTCTCTACCCGAGCGATATCACTTGAGCGTACCGAAATCGTTTGTTGGGTGGACCATCCACCCGAGATTCTCCTTTGGATTCTCTCTTTACCTGTACCAACGTATTCTGTTTCCCAAAGCTCATTCGCCGTTACAGATGAAACTCGAACTTCGCTATCGGATACGCCCTGTTGTTTCAAGTACGCCTGAGCCGCGACGATCTGCCGGTTCAGGTCATTATAGGCCGCGGTCCGTGACGAGGCTTTGGTGTTGATGGATGCGGACCATTCAATCAAGTCTGATATGATTCGCTGCTTAGCGGAACCAGTAACTTTAATGGTTCTCTCTTTTGGGCTCGTACGAACCCGTTCCCAGGTTCCTGTTGCCACAAGCACCGCGAGTAAAAGGGCTACCGATGGAGCGACTAGGACTCCAATCCACATGGTGTAACGACGTCTATCTATTCCGTTCAATTGCTGTCTCCGTTAGAGGGGTTGTTCTGTGTTCTCTAAAACGCAGCAGTTGAGGTTTTGATTCCCTGTTCTTTGTTTTTTTTCGCCCTCTTACGCTGAACCAAGGTCACTGACAGTTGTGATCTTTGTCCCGAAGAGAATTTCCATCATCAAACGGCGTTTGCCCGATTCCGGTTGAAAGAAATAGCGGGGCGACGACCTCAAACATTAACTGCCTTGGGTCGATTCCACTCGCGTTACAATCAGGCGCGGTGCCTTTACTTGAACTAGAAGATATAACGCTTTGCTACGAGCAAATAGGAAGTGGTCCTGATCTGATTTTAGTAATGGGACTCGGCGGACAACTTGCCCATTGGCATCCCTCCTTTGTCGACATGCTCGCTGAGGATTTCAGAGTCACGATTTTCGACAACAGGGATGTCGGGTGTTCTACCCACTTCAGCGGCAGCGGCTCCCTGCCCAAGGCTGTATTTCAGGCCACAACAGGACGGCCGGTTGATGCCCCCTACACGCTCAAAGACATGGCCCAAGACACCGTCAAGTTGATGAACGGGCTTGCGATCCCTGAAGCCTTTGCCTTTGGTATTTCAATGGGAGGGATGATCGTTCAAGAGCTGACACTTCTGGCACCACAACGGATCAAAGGGCTTGTTTCAATGATGTCTAGTCCAGGGGGCGCAAGGCATGCAGCGATGGGCCTTCGTCCCATGCAAGTTCTCTTGCAA
>CAYPIX010000108.1:0-11804 GCA_964410875.1 uncultured Kofleriaceae bacterium | reverse complement strand
CCAAGAGCCTCAGCTGTGACACCGACGTTGTGGCAATGAAGAAGGCTTATGACAAAGATGCGGGAGCCGCCAACCAAAAAGCAGCTACGATTAAACCTGCCCAGCCAGAACAGGGAACAGCCGCCTACTTAGGCGTGGAGGAGTGCGAGTTGTGCCATGCCGAAGCCACTGAGTTCTGGCAGAAAACTAAACACTTTGAAGCGTGGGAAACCCTAGAAGCGGCAAACAAACAGTTCAATTTGGAGTGCACCGGCTGCCATGTAACAGGCTGGCAGAAACCAGGTGGTTCAAACTTGGCGCACTACGAACCCTTCAAGGATGTGCAATGCGAGGTATGTCACGGCCCGGGCTCTCTACACGTCGATGCTGACGGCAAAGATTCTCCTAGAACGGTTGTTTTGTCGCCCCCCAAAGACCTCTGCGTCGAATGCCACAGTGCTGAACACTCAGACACCTTCCAGTTCGAAGCCTACCTCCGTGACGTCACCGGAGTTGGGCATGGTGCAAAGTTTCGCGAACAGCTTGGAGACGGCCCTACCGGAGGAGAGCTTCGGGCCGCTGGTTTGAAAGCAGCGGGCTCAAAAATGGGCGCCGGTTGCGAGAAATAATTTCATTCTCGCCGTTTTCCTCGGTTAGTACGTCGTTCTACTGAAGCTATGAGAGCTCCGTGGACGTCTGAAAGAGGTGGCCCCTTCCAGGACGGTCCTAGGAGAGCCTCGTCAAGCGCGGCGCGATCAGCTTGAAGAGCTTCTTTTTGAACAGATGCAACGCGGCGTTCAGCTAGAACTCGAAATGCCTCAGTGGCTTTAAGACTCACCAATCGCGGGTCAAGTATGGGTAGTTCCTTTATATCTGCCACAGTCCACTCGAGGGCGCCCTCCCCCATCGCCGCTCGACCAAGGCTCTCTAGAGCGAACGCCGTCAATGTGCTGTTCAAAACTGTTGCAAGTTTTTCGAGGGACACACCAAACTTTGGAAACACTGCGTATGCCCTCTGGTCTGCCACAATCGGGCTCGTAGACAGACGTTGAGCAAACCGTTGGTCATAAGCTTTTGACAAAAAGATCCGCGCTGGGTGCACCGTGAGAGACCACCAAAACGGCCTAGCTTGAAGAGTTTTCCGTTTGGATTCGGCGACATTTCTTTCGAAATACTGAGCCACCCGCGGGTATTTTCTTAGACTTTCCTTGCCCGGGGGAACGACGACCGCCACCTGGTCCGTATCTCTTACCAAAATTGGATCGGAACACGCTTCTTTTGCTGAGGGTAAAAGAGGCCAAAGGACGTCCTGTTCAAGCTTCAAGTCATCAGCAGCGGCCCTGGACATATAGAAGAGCTTATTGGCACCCGAGGTCACGCCGCGTTTGATCTCAGCGACTTCTGAAAGAGCAACCATCTTTGAAACAGCAGCTTTTTCAAACCGCCTCCAGGTGCTGCTAGTGCGAAGCCCACGCCCCCATTGAATCGGGCTACTCGATTGTACCGCACGGACTTCTGCGACCTCTGAAAGAGTAGAGCCTCCCTCAAGAGCTATCACTGCTTGGTCTGTAGACCGCAACAAACTGGCAACCGTTACTGAGGAACGTCCCTTACTAGGCGTCCGTTCCACAACGACGATCGCCGTGTTGACGGCAGCTTCGGAAAACCAGCGCTCTTGGGGTGCGTCGAGAACCAGCTCGACCTTTGCTAAAGGAGCGACCGCTCGCCAAAGATGTTTTGCATATTCATTTAGGAACATGCTGTGGGAAACGACAAACGCAAGCTTCCCGCCCGGGCGCAGCCAAGTAAGAGCGCGAAGAAGAAAAGCAGCAGCTAAATCCCCCTGACCTAAAACTAAATCACAGAGGTTCCGGTCAGGAGTAGTGGAAGAAAGTCCCTTGCGGAGCTGTTTCTTTTCCGCGGTGCTAAGCCTTTCATGACGAACGTAAGGCGGGTTGCCAACAACAAACTCAAATTGGGCGTCCTGCTCTCTGGTGATAAAATTGTCGACCTCAATTCGTGCTCCGGGAATACGTTCTCTAGCATCTCGAGCAGCGACAGGATCTAGCTCTATTCCTACTATGTTTTTGGCGGATACTCCGCGTCTCACCAGCCCGTCGAGAAAGGCTCCGTCTCCGCAGGATGGATCGAGGAATGTACCTCGAGGTTTTCCACACCCGACCGCAACCGAGAGAAGAAGGTCCACCACCTCTGGTGGTGTAAACCACTGCCCTAGCTTTCGTCTATTTCCCTGTGGGTGCGTTGGCAAGCGACGACTATACACCTAGGTGCTGTCTATCACTGGCGCCTAGTTTCTCAATGCTGTTTTGGTAGCCGAAGAGTTCAGCTACGGGAACAGACGTGAGCCCTTCTTGCAGCATTTCTAAGCTAGAGAGCGGAACGAGAGCTGGGTGAGAAACACCGCAAGCGTGGCTAAGTCTCTTGAGATCTTTACGCAACGTCAACATATAGTTGGCGAGCCTTGCGGACTTGTGGGTTGGGTCCAATCCTCGGGCTAGCCACTTGTCTTGGGTCGCAACGCCAGTAGGGCAGCGGCCCGTATGACAGAGTTGAGCTTGAATACAACCTATCGCCATCAGAGCTTCCCGCGCGACACCAATGAGATCGCAACCAAGTCCCATAGCGAGGAGTGCGCTTTGTGGATATCCCAATTTGCCTGTACCAAGAAACACGATGTCCTTGTGGAGGTCATGTTCGACAAAAATTGGATAGACCCGCGCCATCCCCTGCTTGAAAGGCAGCGCCACATGATCGGAAAATGCTAAAGGGGCAGCGCCGGTTCCGCCTTCTCCACCATCTACCGCTATGAAATCTACACCCTTTTTCGTTTCTGCCATGCGAGATGCAAATTGGTGCCAAAAGTCCAATTGACCGACGGCTGCTTTGATACCGACCGGCAACCCAGTTTTGTCCGCAAGTTCTTCGACAAAGTCGAGCAGACCGTCCACACCAGAAAATGCAGAATGACCAGACGGGCTAATGCAGGTCTGCCCCACTGGAATGCCGCGAGCTTCAGCGATCTCCTTGGTTACCTTTTCCCCTGGTAGCACTCCACCAAGGCCTGGCTTGGCGCCCTGAGACAATTTGAGTTCGATGGCTTTGACATTGTGAGCATCGACGGTATCGACAAACCGCGACATATCGAATTTCCCGTCGGCATCCCGACAACCGAAGTAACCAGTTCCAATCTGCCAGATAAGTCCAGCTCCATGGTCATGATGACGGGCGATTCCTCCTTCGCCCGTATTGTGAAGGCAATCTGACATTGCACAGCCCTTGTTCAGGGCTTCTACGGCTGGAGCGCTCAGAGAGCCGTAGCTCATTGCGGAGACATTGACGATAGACTTGGGACGAAATGCCTTTTTACGGCCCCGCGCACCACCGAGAATTTTCGCGCATGGAATGGGGTATTCGGGATCCTCGACCGGGTTTTCTGGCCTTATAAGAGTCGCGTGCTTAATGATGAGGTGGTTATTGGCTGCTTCTAAGTTTTTGTCGGTACCAAACCCAAAGTAGTTGTTCTGTTTTTTCGCTGATGCATAGACCCATCTCCGCAGGTCGCGGCTAAATGGCCGCTCTTCTTCGTTGTTCGCCACAATGTATTGGCGTAGCTCTGGTCCAATCGCTTCGAGAAAATAGCGTAGATGTCCAACAACTGGAAAGTTCCGAAGAATGGCGTGCTTTTTCTGAAAGACATCGTGAAGAAAGACCAACAGCAGCAAAACACCGATACCGGCCAAGACGTATAACCAAGTCACATCGTGATTCTAGGCTGAAACCCGACTCACTTCCTAAATTCGTCCTGGCAATGCCTCGGGACCGCCCCTACTAGCCAAGTCGCCGTCTCGTATTCGGAGACCAAAACACTGAGACGTAGCCCTCAGCCACCACATGCCCATTTGGTTTCGAGGAGTTGTGATGCTTGCCCTCA
The DNA here is from genome assembly GCA_964410875.1 of uncultured Kofleriaceae bacterium. Classification (GTDB taxonomy): domain Bacteria; phylum Myxococcota_A; class Polyangia; order Haliangiales; family Haliangiaceae; genus CAYPIX01. The sequence goes on along the minus strand of CAYPIX010000108.1, from coordinate 7,873 downwards.
ATCTTCTTATTGGCATCGCGCTTGCTAAATTTAACTAACATGACCAAGACCGTTTGTGCTCGAGTCGGGATTTCGACGATGCTCATTGCCTCACTTGTATGTACTTCGACTGCCTCCGCAAACAGGCAGGTTGCTAGGACGAGAAAAGCAAAGCCAACACAAACGACAAGACGTGCACCCGCAAACCGAACGGGTGTATCCACCCCTTCCGCAAAACCCAACAGGCTCGATGCAGCAGCAAGAGCGGTTTCTCTTCACGCCAAATGGCGTCGCGCAAATCGCACGCATCAAACGGAAAGGTACAAGGAAGCGGCGCATGCCCGGGCAAAAATCAACGGACGTTCCGATGGCGTTCGGTATGGACTCAGTTTGAAAGCAACCCGAAAAGAACATTACATAAATGCAATCTGGAAAGCGATTCCCTTGGCCTATCTTGCTTCAGCCACTTTTTCTAACGGCTGGACCGCAGCTCAACAAACAATGAATTTAGAAGACGCAGGGCTCGCGACTCTTAGCACGCTTGGCCTTAGCGCCTTGACCATCTTTGCAGCCAGTTCCTTTTTCTCGAGCACTGGCCAAGCAGCAGAAATTTCAGACGAGATTGCAGAGCTTGAGGAGCAAGCAAATATGGCGGAGAAGAGTGCTGTAATAGGCTTACCTGAACCGCCAGAATTAACCGAAGCGTTAGAGACGCTTGAAGCGTTAGGAGAGTAAACTCCTCTACGCCTTGCTAAGCAGGGGCGCAAGTTTACCTGGATCGATATTTCCTCCGGAAACCAATACCACCGTACCGTCCCTTTCAATTTGATGTTTCACGAGCCCTGCTGTCGCAACAGCCCCCGAACATTCGACGACTTGACCTGCGTCATTGAACAGACGAACAACTGCTTGTTCTATTTCTCGTTCGGAAACGAGGAGCACACGGACACCGTACTTTCGCACGTACCCAAGTGTCCTTTCGCAAACTGGGCCCTCGAGACCTTCAGCACACGTCGCCAGCCCGGTATAAGTCGAATAGCAAACACCGTCTCGTAGAGACTCGTGCATCGCGCAGTTGTTCTTTGGCGAAATTCCGATCACCTCTACCCCGCGTGGCTGAAGAGATTGAGCCATCCCCGAAACAAGACCACCGCCGCCAACCGGTACCAAAATTCGTTTGAGCCTTGGATACTGCCCCAAAATCTCCTTGCCTAGGTCTCGCCCATTGCCTGCAATGACAGCTTCGTCATCAAACGCTGACACAAACGGTTTGCCTGTGGACTTAGACAGCTTTCGCGCTGCAATTTCTGAAGCTTCATAATTTTCTCCGGCAACCTCGACCGTGCCCCCTCTAGATAAAATTTGGTTTCGCTTAATATCAGGCGTGCCTTGTGGAACGAATACCACTACAGACACACCTGCGGCGAGCCCTGCCGCGGCTAGTCCTGCACCATGATTACCTGCAGAAGCTGTAACCACACCTTGGGCACGCTTTTCGGTAGACAGCTCAGCTATTGCCCGCGTCGCTCCACGAATCTTAAAAGAACCGGTCCACTGAAGATTTTCTAGTTTAAGTAGAGCTCCTTCGAACGGAACAAGCGGTGTCTTACGTATAAGCTGAGCCGCCGAAGCACTCATTGAGTACGGCAAGCTGTTAAGTCGTAGTCGGACGACTGGGTTATCGTCGCCTGCACAAACTCGCCCGGCAAAGCCTCTACTTCTGAGAGATAAGTCACTCCATCGACTTCCGGTGCTTGACCATAGAAGCGGCCTTTCAGCACGTATTCACTCTCCTCTGAAACACCGTCAACGAGGACCTCTACTTTTTGGCCTATCATTCCTGCAAGCTTGCGTCGGCTCACGTTCTTTTGAATTTCCATTAATTCCGCACAACGTTCCTCGCGGACGTGAGGTTCAACCACATCTGTACGCTCGAAGGAAGCCGTTCCTGGTTCGGGTGAATAAGGGAAAACGCCAACGCGATCGAACCCGGTCTCCTCAACGAATTTCGCGAGTTTCCGAAAACTCTTATCAGTCTCCCCTGGGTGGCCAACGATAAAAGTCGTTCGCAACACCAATCCTTCGACATTTGCCTTCAACCTCGACAGTAAATCGTAGGTAACTCGCGAACTATGACCACGGCGCATCTTCTTCAACATTTCGTCATCAATGTGTTGAAGTGGAACATCGACGTAGGGGACGACCCGAGGTTCCTCTGCGATTGCTGAAACAAGCTCTTCCGTGAATGCACTTGGATAGGTGTAGTGCAAGCGAATCCACTTAAGGTCTTCAACGCCTCCGAGAGCACGCAGTAATGCGGCAAGTGTCGGCTTGTCTGGGAGATCAACTCCGTACCGAGTTAAGTCCTGGGCAATAAGATTGATTTCGCGGGTGCCCTCTTGGACCAACCTCTTGCTCTCGGCCACAACAGAGGAAATGGTTCGGCTCCGTTGCGGTCCGCGCAATTTGGGAATTATACAAAAGCCACAGGGCCTATCGCAGCCTTCTGCGATTTTCACGAAAACCGAGTGCCTGGCACCAGTGATAACTCGGGGAGTATTGTGATCGTATAAATAGGAAGGAGTAGAGGAAACCTCCACGACAGGAAGTGATTTTCTACCTTTTGTACTTCCCGCGTTCGTGGACTGCCCCAGTACAGAGCCGAGATGAGGGTAATCGGCAGAGCCCAGGAGAACGTCAATCTCAGGAATCTCTTTGGTAAGCTCCTCTGAGTAGCGTTGTGAGAGGCACCCGGTCACAACCAGTTTTGATGCCCGTCCAGACGTCTTGTGCTCGGCCATTTCCAAAATGGTATCGATACTCTCCTCTTTAGCAGGGCCAATAAAGCTACATGTATTGACCACAATCGCGTCGGCATCCTCGGGCTGCCCTACAATCTCATGACCACCAGAGGTCGCAGAACCAAGCATTACCTCCGTGTCGACCCGGTTTTTCGAACAACCGAGGGAGACGAAGTAAACTCGTTTCCTACCAACGTGGTTTCCACCCGAGGACATAGGTTGGCAGTCTGCGCTGGGAGTTGCGACCTGTCAACGAACCTCTCCTTGCAGGTACCAAGATGTTCTGGCCCGCGCATCCAAAGTCTCTCGCCACGCCTTCCTGGCCACATGGCGAGTAGGAAAAACATGCCAGCAAGACCGACCAAGCCGCACGCGTAAATCCCGGCAGTCAGGGACAAAAGACCGATTGCCGGGTGCAGCGCTCCCACGGCTACACGCCGGGCAATACTCTCAACTGAAAGAACGGTCGCCCGCTGCCCAGAGTCAAGAATCTCCCGGTTAATAAGCGGTTTTACCAGAGGAGAGAATAAACCTGTAGACGCCGCCTGCACGGCTAACAAACCGAGAAAAAGCCAGGCGGCCTCGAACTGGTTCAATAGAAGAAAGGACAGGGACAGTCCGCCCAATAAACCGAACAGAAGGGCTCGGTCTCCCAGCCGGTCTCGAAGCCTGTGCATTTGGGACGCGACGCAAGCAGCAAAAAGGTTCAGTCCAGCGAAGACCATGCCTGTTTGAAAAAAAGAAAAGCCCCGAGCCCCCAAGTACGGTTGGTAAATGTATTTGGTTACCACCAAGAGGGTAAACGCCAGGGCTGAAAAACCCATCAACCACAACAGGCGTCTGCTAGTTAAAACCGTTCGTAGCGCGCCAACCATTAGCACCCCGTAGCTTCGAAAGCGTTGCACTGTTGTTGCCTCGCTGCGAACGCTGCGTCTTGGTTCTCTCAGACAAATTGCAACACAGAAGGCTAGACCGCTCGTTACCGCTGTCATAGCGTAAGGAAGCGCCAAGTCGACCATGGCCAGACTTCCTCCTGCGATGTACGCCAAAGCGTTGCCAGAGAGGTGCCATGCTGAAGAGGTTCCCTCGGCCCGTATGTAGAGCTCTCCCTTCCCTTGACCGTGTAACAAGTCATGGAGATACGCCGAATCAGCCCCCGAACAAAGTGCAATGGAGACGGCTGCAAGTCCCTCAGCAATCGCAAAAGCGGAAAAACTACCGGCCTTAAATGCAACCAAACAGGACAAAACCATGGATAGGCTTCCTGCCATCAGAGAGGTTCGACGCCCCAATCTGTCGGCAAGAGCACCGGTTGGAACCTCAAGCAGAATTACGACCCCCGCGTAAACCGCAGACAGGAGCATGACCTCATTGAAGCCCAACCCACGAGCGAGTTTGAAAAACACAAAGATGGGGACGTAGAGATAAGACGTCGCCAACAGACGAAACAAAAAGAAAAACCGAAGATCTCTAGACACTAATCAACGCCCCCCGGGCCCAGCAAAACCAGAAGTGCTTCTGCGGCGGTAATTTGCGAAATTTCATTGTCGCTATCAAGGGCGGCGGCGAGAACCCCAAGGGGCGGGCGGTGTCCCAACTTCCGAAGGCCGATTGCAGCCCGAACCCGCACCCCTGGTAGAGCAAGTTGAGACTCAAGCTCTGGAATAACTGAATGCTCGCCCAGCGAGGCCAGAGCCGAGGCTGCACCAACGATCAATTTTCGCTCTGCTAGAAACGTCGTCAGCTCCGACCGAACAGATTCATCTCCAGCTTCTGCAAGGGCGACGGTGGCGCGCATACGCAACGCTTGACCGTCGTCTCCGCTGGCTAAATCGTGAAGCGAATCTAGGCCTTGCTCGTCGCCTAGTTTCGCGAGAAAAACAGACGCGCTAAGACGATAGTGCTTTAAGCGAAGCAATTTCTGCAGCTCGCCCCGGCCAGAACTATCACCGATGCTGGCTAGCGCGCCGGCGGCATCAAGTCGAACGTCCCGGCGATCCGAGAGAAGGAACCTGCGAATCTCCGCCCTGCCCGTTTCATCGCCCTGCCTTGCCAGCGCAAATGCAATCTCAACTCGAGCAAGAGCGCTTTTTTCTTCTGCCAGCAGTTTCTTTAACGCCGCGTTCGCGTCTTGTCTCTGCAATCGACTGAGTGCGATTGCGGCTATCCGACGGATCCGAACCGAGGGCGAGAAGAGTGCGGTCTCCAGTTCAACGACTGCTTGAGAGAAAATTCGGTCCGGTCGACTTTCCGGTTGTTCCCTGGTATCTGGCTTTCGTTCATCCGGTTGAAGCGTCGGCACAGGTTCGACAGGCGTATCTGTGTATCGGCCCCATACGGCCAAGAGCATTCCGACGCAGACCAACAAAGGTAGCCCTGGGACCGACCAGGAGCGAAGCAAACTTTTCTCTGGTTTACCCGGCTTCTCGCTCAAGGAAACACCAGAACGGACTCTTCACCATGACGTTTTATCAGCCTGTCGACGTAACCGACGAATACATCCCGCCGTTTTACGAAAGCCAAGATTTCGGCTTCGCTCAACAAAGCCGAGAATGGGGCGATATCCTTCGCAACCGCCGCTCTCACATCGGCTAGAGAAATATTGCGAGCTCTTTCAACGAGGCTTCTTGAGAAGCGTTGAACCCGAAAGAGATACCGCCTCGTTTTTTGATGTCCAGCCTCGCTTGGTCCAAATGAAAGCGTGTTATCGGTCGCGAATAGTGTCTTACGATCCACCGACGCCAAGGTGTTTCCTCCAGTCCAGCGGTCGGAGTTGTTGATCAAGTAATCGAAAGCAATCAAATTGGAAATTTGTCCAACGATGCTTTTTTGTTCTTTTGGCAAGGTAACGTTGGCCTGCAGGAAACGTTTCCATCGAACAATCCCCTCCATCTCATCCAATCTAAATTTGCCAAATTTCGCCCGTCGCAACTCCGGAATCCAGTAAGAGAGCTCTCCAAGAACTCGACCGTTGTTCGAAATAACCTCTCGGTTAATGCGCGCAACCAAGTCTTTTCGCTTTGGCGTGAGCCAGCCCAGGAGTTCTTTCTTGGTAAATTCTCGCCCGATAGCGGGAGGTACAGATTGAAGACCGAGAAGACGGTTGATTCGATAAGCTGCAATTTCTCGCCGGGGAGTACTTTGAGTGTGAGTTTGACGCGGCTTGAAAGCCGCTTGCGCTCCGCCAGCAAAATCGAGCCGCAACGAAACCGAAGATCCACCGCGATTGAACCGAGCGTTCGTAACGAACCCATTCTTGAGCGGCCGAAGAAGAGACTCATCAGGCTTGCCTAAAAAATGCCAGTCGGTTTCGTGGCGAATTTCAGATTTGTCTAATTCCGTATTAAGAGCACTTGAAGAGCCCTCTTCAATAGAGAATTGCCCGGCGTAGTCTGGTTCGAAAATCAGAAACTCCTGCGACGAAGCCGCTACGCTATGCCCCCGACTGTGGGAAACAAAATTGGACATGGCCGCGTAAGTCACACTCCCGACAGACGCAGCAACGGCCCCTCCTATCGCCAGCTCTATTGCAATGCAACCTGCTAAGCGCACAGGGCGAACCTAACATTAGCCACTGCCAACGAAAATGCGGGCGACCCAAACTTATCTAAATGCCTCGATAACCTAGCTTTCAGCTCAAAGAAGGGGCTTCAGCTCTTTTATGAGGTCCTGTTTCATTCGAGCCGCTGTCGAAAACCCACGGTGGGACGATCGAACGACCCCTGTCTTATCAACCACAACGAGGAAAGGGATCGACTCAGCTCGGTAGACTCGAGACGCAGTTCCGTTTACATCCGATACCAGTTCCAAATCTGGCGCCAGTTTGTCTACCATTCGACGCGCACGCGCCGCAGCGCTTGAACCTTCCGTGTTCACCGAGAGGACAACCAAATCGCGTTCCTTGAGTTCGTTGAAAACTTCGTTAATTGCCGGCATCGATTTCTTGCATGGTGTGCACCATGTTGCCCAGAAATCCAAGACAACAACTCTTCCCCTATATGAGGAAAGCGGGACCATCCGACCTAGTGCACCATCGGCCGTTATTGTCGGAAGCGTAATTTCAGGGGCAACATCGCCCGCAACCATCGGCCGCAGACTTTCCCAGTTCTTATAGACCGCCTGACCATTTAGCGCGGCTAGCCCCAGGAGCGACGCGAGTACCAGTCCACAAGCTCCGTACTGGCCAATTTTCCATCCGCGGTAGTTTGTACTCGTGCCCGCTTTCTCCGACCAGAACCAGGCCAAAATCAAAAGCGCCGCTATCCAAGTGTAGCTCACACCGTTAAAAACGTAATGGACAGTCAGAGCATTGGAAACAATCCGAAAAGAAAGCAGCAGTGCACCAACCGCATGGACAAGCAAAAAAGGCACGATAATAACGGAGGCAATATCGAAGCATGTGCCTAGCTTTCTCTTGGCCTTAAAAAGAACATAAAGCGCAATTGTCGTTACAAAAACGACCAAGAGCGGCACTTTCAGGCCACGTACCAGGACGTTTACGAGAACCGACAGACCCGATCCAAAATCCCCGAGCGCAAACATCCAGAGCCCCCGCACTGTGCTGCCAAGATTGGTCACCAGTGCAGACAACGTCATCAACATAATGGCATCGGAGGCCGCAACCCCGGGCCATCGTTCCGCCCAGGAGAACCCTAAGGACGGCTGCGCGACCGCTGCTCCTAAACGGCGGAGCAAGTTCGGTCGTTCGCCCTCTTGTTCAGCCTTTTTTTCCACCAGCCCTCTGCTGCACAACACGTCGGGCACAAGAAACTACAGCCGTGGGCACGCCCTTTGACCGCATAATTATTTTCAGATCTTTTTCCCTGAGATGTGGCACGAGTCTCATGGCGTCTTTAATCGCAGTTTTTGGGTTCTGAACAAGTGCTACCTTAAAAGAGTACTGTTGGACCCACTCCTTTTTATTGACGATGAACGCAATAAGCCTTTTGTCCAAGCCAGCATTTCCGGCCCACTTTAGGACCTCTTTGTCCTTAACCATTGGCGACTTCAGGGCCGCCATAGCGACAATAGGCTTTGGGTCAGAGATTGCTTTTGAGCGCCTAAAACCACCCCCAATAGTGGCCATACGAATC
>CAYPIX010000107.1:0-11973 GCA_964410875.1 uncultured Kofleriaceae bacterium | reverse complement strand
GCGCGAGCAACCGGTAGCTGCGAGGCCGCTTGTCGCCACTACATCGGCTGTACTCCCAAGGCTAGCAAAGCGCGGCATCAATCGTGTCTGTCTGAATGTGAAGCCATTTTTGTGACGAAGGGCCAACCGGATCGCGAGTCTCTTCGCGACTACGAGCGCTTGGAGTGCGTGGAAGCTGTCCGGTTTATTGAAGGCTGAAGCGTTTACCTTGACGTCGCGCGACGAGCTCACTAGCCTCGCGAAGTAATGAAGCTCGCCGACGCAAAGCTCATCGTGACTGGCGCATCCGGCGGCATGGGAGCCCATTTTTGCCAGCGCTTGGCGGAAGCTGGAGCCCAAGTCGCAGCTGGCGATATTGACGAGTCACGACTGCACGCCCTACAAGAGACGGCTTCATCGACGCCCGGCAGCATTTTTTCCCGCAAGCTTGACGTCACCAATGCCCAGGAGACCGACGCCTTTGTCACCTGGGCGTTCGAAAAGATGGACGGCCTGAACGGTCTAATCAACAACGCTGGGATTCTTCGCGATGGGTTACTCGTAAAGAAGGATAGAAAAACCGGTGACGTCACCAAGCTTGCTCGGGAGCAATGGCAGTCCGTTATCGACGTCAACCTCACGGGGGCAACATGGATGGTGCGGGACACTGTGGCCAAAATGGTTGAAGCAGAACAAAGTCCCGGCGTGATTATCAATATGTCATCGGTTGCTCGACACGGAAACAGAGGCCAATCCAACTACGTATCGTCAAAAGCCGCCCTTGCTGCCAACACGGTTACCTGGGCGCGAGAATTCGCGAAGTTTGACATTCGAGTCGGCAGTGTCGCACCTGGCATGATCGAAACTCCCATGACGGCCGGCATGAACCAGAAAGCCCGCGATGCTCTTGTCGCTCATGTACCGGCAGGACGCATCGGTACCCCCGAAGACATTTGGCGCGCGGTCCAATTTATTATCGAATGTGACTACTTTACCGGCAGGACCGTTGACGTCGACGGCGGCTTGTCTATGTAACGGATAGCTCATTGGACAAGGAAAAAAAACGCGAAGAGCTAACCGGCACCCTCCGCCGTGTTGTATTCGAAAACCCAGAGAATAACTGGACCGTTGCAAGTGTGGACGTGGACGGCCAAACCGAACCAGTAACCATTACCGGCGCCCTGGTCGGGCTACACCAGGGCCTTCCCATCACGCTCTCAGGCCACTGGGAGGAAGACAAAAAATACGGAAAACAGTTTAGGGTCGCCACCTATCTAACTCACACACCGCAAACCGTACTGGGCATTGAGAGGTACCTAGGCTCGGGAATGATCGATGGAGTCGGACCGGAACTCGCAAAGCGCATTGTCAGTGTTTTCGGCCCTCAAACTCTCAAAGTTATCGAAGAGGAGCCTAACAAACTTAGAAAAGTCTCGGGCATCGGCCCATCGCGTGTTAGCAAAATTGCGGCAGCTTGGCAGGAGCATAAATCGATACAAGACGTGATGGTTTTCCTTCGCGGGCACGGCGTCCCTCTTGGTTTTGCTACCCGAATCTACAAAGAGTACGGCGACCGAGCCATTGCGTTGGTTACCGAGAATCCCTACCGCCTTGCTCTTGAGATATGGGGCATCGGTTTTACTTCCGCAGATTCCATAGCGCGCAGTTTAGGAATCGAAGCGACCGCACCAGCCCGCATGGAAGCCGGAGTGATTCACGCTCTCGGCGAGATCATCGAGGATGGGAACCTCATCTGTTCAAAGAACGAACTGTGCAATCGTGCTGAGGCGCTTCTTCAAGCAGATGTGAATCTAATAGAAAGTGCGGTAACGCGCTTGGTTGACGGCGGAATCCTAACGAGAGAAGCCGCACCGGGAGGGGAAGAAGTCCTGTCTCTTCAATGGGCCTGGGACACCGAATGCGGCGCCGCGATGGAACTCGCGCGAATCCTTAAAGAACGTGTGGAAGGTAAAGACTCCCCCTTTGACAAGGCCATAAAACAATTTTCCAAAGAAGCAAAGCTAGAGCTCGCGCCCGCTCAAGTAGAAGCTGTCAAATCAGCCATGACTGACCGGTGTGTCGTTATTACTGGCGGCCCCGGTGTCGGCAAGACCACAATTGTCCGCGCCATTACCTGGCTCTATGGTCAGAAAAATACGCGCGTAGCTTTAGCCGCGCCCACTGGGCGTGCTGCCAAGAAACTGACGGAGAGCACAGGGGCACAGGCGATAACGCTTCACCGACTCCTTGAGTTCCAACCTCAGAGTGGTGGATTCGAACGCAATGCGGAACGCCAGTTGGAGTTTGACGCGATCATTGTCGACGAAGCCTCGATGATCGACATCAAGCTCTTCTTCGCTCTGGTCTCTGCGGTACCCAGTGGTGCTCGTCTCATTTTTGTCGGTGATATCGATCAGCTACCATCAGTCGGACCGGGTGCCGTATTGGCCGACTTAATGGCAAGTGAACACATCAAAGTAGTTCGGCTTACGGAAATATTCCGACAGGCCTCTGCGAGCCAAATCATTGTCAACGCCCACCGCGTGAACAACGGCGAACTCCCACAAACTGAAAAGACCGAGTCCGATTTTTATATTATCGACAGAGACGACCCTGATTCCGCGGTGAGTACAATCTGCGAACTCGTCACCAATCGAATTCCCAAAAAATTTGGTCTCCACCCTGTTCGCGACATCCAAGTGCTTGCTCCAATGCACCGAGGCAAACTCGGCACCCAAGTCTTAAATGGCGTTCTTCAAGACAAACTTAACCCCGCAACCGCAGGCGGTATTCTCAAACGTGGAGACAAACAATTTCGCGCCGGTGATAAAGTCATGCAAATACGGAACGACTACGACCGCGAAGTGTTCAACGGGGACATCGGTTTAGTTCATAGTATTTTGAGAGAAAAAGAGGAGGTTATCGTCGAACTACACGACGGGCGTTTCATTCGCTATGAAAAGGGCAACCTCGATCAGCTTGTTCATGCCTACGCCATCACGGTTCACAAGAGTCAGGGCTCTGAATACCCGGCCGTCGTCCTCCCCCTGCTCTCTCAGCATTACATGATGCTTCAACGAAACCTTCTCTACACAGCCATGACGCGGGGCCGGAAACTGGTGATCATTGTAGGTTCCAAACGCGCTATTTCGACGGCAGTAAAACAAGACGAGAGCAGACGGCGAAAAACGCTCTTAGGCGAACGCCTGAAGCGTGCAATGCTTGATCTAGAACCTCACTGGCGAGCGCCAATAGCGAACCAGCCCATCTTTCCGACTCAGAAGTAGTACCTAACTCCCACGCCGAAATTTAGATCTAACCCGAAAGCGGTTCCCTCGGTCCGCAATTCAGCTACGACCGCGGTTTCGAGAAAAACGTCTATCGGTTTTTCCACAAAGTCGAAAACCACTCCCACCACACCTCGGCCGCCAAATCTAAAATGCTCGGCCACCCCATTGGTGCGACGCCTTCGCAAAATGCGACCCCCGATACCAACATAGAGCGGCATCACCACTGTTGTTCGTGAATCAAGAACAATCGGATGCCATAGGTAGTCGACGTGTGCCGCCAAACCATTGGCAATCGGTGCAAACCCGAGCGCACCACTGAGAGCGGTGTCGTCGGTTAGGAAGTATTTGGCCGCTACTCCCGTCGGCTCACCCAGCAGAACTCCGAGCCCGAGAACACCTTTTTCTTGTGCTTGGCACTCACGTTCGACACCAGTCAGAAAGAGAAGGGCGATACTGATTGCTATAAGAATCCGGATTGCCATCGCAGGTTCAATACTTTACGGCGCATTCGCTACCGACGCCAATTCTCTGCTCAGGTTTTCCCAAGACGGGTCGCGATCGGGAGCGAAAACCACTGTAGACTGCCGCGCCATGGCAACTAGTACCGCAAGCAAGCAAGTCGCCTCTTCAGGATCAGCCGCTAAGAGCTCTAGTCCACCGACCAAACAACGGGGTGATCGCTCAAAGCGACTCCTCGATTTGGTTATGTTGCTTCTTCGTGCGCTGACTCCCGTGACCTTTAGAGAGATCAGGGAGCAGTTCACGTCGTATCAAACCCGCAATGCAGAAGCCGGGCTCCGGGCGTTCGAAAGAGACAAGGCCGATTTACTAGAGCTCGGAGTTCCCGTTCGGTACGTGACACCAGAAGAGGACGAAGCTGTTGACGAGGGCGGTTACGTGATCGACCTAAAGAAGTTTCGTTTGCCGGAGATGGAGCTCACAACAGAGGAAGTGTCGGCGCTGGTTTTGGCTGGCAGTGTGGCTCGCGCGGTCCCCGGATCAAACTATGCTCGCATCGTTGATCTTGCACTGAAGAAGCTTGCCTTTGACATGCCCGATCTGCCTGATACGCCAATGGCTTTCCCCCCTCCAGAGAGCGAGGTTAGTCAGCGCGAACCTGTCCTGGTTCATTTTAGTCCTTCTGTAGGCGAGAGAGCATTGAGCGATCGCTTCTCCTCACTTGAAGCAGCAACGCGAAACCGAAAGAAAGTCCATCTTCGCTACCGCAGTGCATCCAATGGCTATTCGCAATCTCGAGACGTTCACCCCTACGGATTAGTCTATCGCGATGGCAATTGGCTCTTAGTCGGGCATTGTCTGCTGCGGAAAGATGTTCGCTCCTTCAGGCTCGACCGAATTAAGGAGTTAACAGTAGCGCCTAAACCCAAATCTCCCGACTTCGAGAGACCCGAATCGTTTGATATGCGCGCTTACGCAAACCGTTCGCCGTGGACTTTCCAGCCTGAGCAAGCGGAGCCGGTAGAACTAATAGTGAAACCAGACTCGTCGCATATTGCAAAAGAGGAATTCGGTGCCGAAGCAACGCTCACTTCTCAAGCAGACAAATCCACGGTGGTGAAATTTGCCTGCGGGAACCGAGACTATGCAGTGTCCCGCATCTTGGCAGCCAAAGGAGGACTTGAAGTGAAAACCGGCAAGAAGCTTAAGCAGGCTTTAAAAACAGAGCTTAGCGCCATCGTGGAGGCTTACTCATGAGAGACGTATCGCAACGCCTTCGACGCATGCTGTACCTTGTTCCTTATGTGGCCCGGCATCCTGAGGGTGTTGTAGTAGACGACCTTGCAGACCGGCTCGACCTAGATAGAGAACAGCTACTAAAAGAGCTCGACCTTCTATCGCAGGTAGGCCCTCCTGATGGAGATCCTGGCGAGTATCTGCTCGTGACTGTAGAAGACGGCCGAGTCTTTGTTGATTTACCGCAACGTCTTACACGGCCACTGCGCCTAACCCCTGCAGAGGGATGTTCTCTTCTTTTGGGAATTCGAACCCTCCAAGAAAGTGGGATTGCCCCTTTCGACGACGCCCTATTGTCTGCTGAAAAGAAGCTGCTGAAAGCCATGGGGCGTGACGCCGATGCTGCGGTTGATTTGGCCGTTGGAACCGTCGTCGCCGAACCTGATAGAGCCGTATCGAACGCTCTTCGTGACTTGGTCACAGCCACGCGTAAAAATCTTCGAGTCTCGATCGATTACGTGGCCGTCTCTCGCGAGAAAACCGAGACTCGTGAACTCGACCCTTATGGGTTGGTCCATCACAATGGCGATTGGTACGTCGTGGGCCACTGTCACAAGCGAGGAGACACACGAACGTTCCGAGTCGATCGGATAGGCAAGCTCGCGACCACCGAGACGTCTTTCACCGTCCCCGACGAATTCGACCTTGAGACGTACCGTCGCGAACAACTCTACGTACCCTCGGCCGACGCTATCGCGGTTCAAGTTCATTTAAACCCCCTTGCAACCGCGAGGGTGGGCGCAGCTTGGCCTGTTGGTGACGTCACCATTAATGACGACGGCAGCTCCGACATCGTAATTGACTGCGAAGGCTACGAATGGGTCACAGGTTGGGTTCTCTCCTTTGGCAAGAACGCCCAGATTGTCTCGCCTCCCCCTGCCCGCTCCGCCATGCTCGAGCGCGTGCAGCGCGTCCTCGCAGCCTAAAAACGACTGTTCTTGTTGGGTTTTCTGATGAGCCCGCCAGGGCAATGGTGACAGCAGATATTAACCAACCTAATGTTTACCCCAGATTGTTTAGTTTGATGAAAGCGTCTGCGTGGTGCTACTTGAATTTTGCGTCGGCCACTCCTGGCCACTCACTCTCCAACACCAACAAGGAAACCAATAATGTTCAAGCAAATCGCACTTATCGCCGCCACTCTTGGCACCGTTGCCCCAGCTTTCGCTGACGAAACCCCCGTCGAGACTCACGCGTCCATGGACGTCAATTTCGCACAGGTCAACGAGAGCATCGTCGAAGACGGTCAAACCCTCGTCATCAGCGTTCCTTTCCTTGCAGATACCTGCAACACCGCTAGCCTCATCGGCGGTTGGGACATCGACCACGAAACCAAGACCGTTAAATACACAGGCCAAATCGCCCAGACCCTAAAAGCATGTGGTGGCCCGGTTAAGCATTTCTGGATCTTCCTTGAAGCAGAAACCGACGAAATCTTCCTTGCTGAAGATGGCGTATGGACAGTCGAAGTTTCGAAGCAATTCGAAGAAGATCTTTTCCGTCGCCCATGGGTAAACGACTTCAAATTCGGCTGGATAAAGAGCAACACCATTCTCCAAATGCTATTTAACTAAATTACACCCACCCCCACCAAGCGTCGCCATCCTCCGGATCGCGACGCTTTTTTGCGCTCGCGAAGCGAGCCCCCCAACGAAACTACGAGGCAGCTCGCGAAGCGAGCCAACCCAACGAAACTACGAGGCAGCTCGCGAAGCGAGCCAACCCAACGAAACTACGAGGCAGCTCGCGAAGCGAGCCTATCCCCCAAGTCCTAGCTGACCTTCCGCTGTGCCAAGCTTTGCCACTGCGAAGGCGCGAGGGAGCAGCCCGCGTAAGCGCACTCACGTGCGTGCGCAGGCAGCGGAGCTCGCAACGCCCGCAGAGGCAAAGATCGGCCAGCCGAAGGTCAGCTAACCCATTCCATGGCGAGGGCGATCAGCATCAGAACTTTTTTCATGGCCGCGTCCTCCACGTTCGCTTCCAAAAACTCAAGCAACGCCGGCTGCAGTTGCTTTAACTGAGCTTCTCGATCCCCTTCAGCAACCTTGTCCAATTCATCGAAAGAAATTTCGCGAATAGTTTGGTTATTGGTCCGCTGGAAACCCAGCCCCATCAAAGCAGCGTGAAAAATCGTGTTGACCACGACTTCTGCGCCACCAAGCTCATCCGCGTAGCTCGAGATATACTGTGCCACTGCCGCCTGACTTTGCACGAAACCACCCACTAGAACAGCGGAGTAATTGGGATCGCTCATTTTCGCCGAAGCTTCCTTGACGACTTCCGCCATTGTTTCTTCTTTGATGCGCACGGCCGATTGCTATTGTTGCACAGGTCCTTCGATTTTCTCGATATCAGACCAACTCTCCGGCGAAAATCGCAATATCGCCTCCGCTGTCAGCGCTGCAACCTCCGCCGCAAGATTGGTGCAGAACCCTTTCCGACCAGCCCCCATAAAGTCTCCAAGCGGTTTGGTTAAGTCGTTACAAATGTACGATTCCGACTTCCCTTTATTGAGACGCTTCTTGTACTCGCCCTGATACCAAATAACCGCCGCACGGAGCTTTGGAGTGACCGATCCAGAAGGTGACGGATCCCCTAGGATCTGACCCAGAATCATCTCACCGGCGCGAATACTCCCGCAAAAACCAGCTCCTGTGATCCCGCCTTTCCTCAACGCTTGATAGGGAGAATGAGGCAGCCCGAATGTTTCTGCTAACGCTACGCCACAACTTCTATGGGGAACTACTTTCCCCTCGTAAAGAAGGAACGCTTTCTCGCGGGCTACGGCGATCTTCTTCTCCTCCACCGCTGAAAGCGGCCGGGAAGCAAGATCAGTCATGTCCTCACCCAAATCAGCCATCCATGCCATGCTACCTACGAAAAGCTGAAGTAGCTAGCTAGAGCATGTCCCGAGCAACTAAAACAAAGGCACGAACAGCCCTTATCGCCATCGTGATATCGATCGGAGTACACAGCGTTGGCTACGCGTGCCTCTCACTTCTTGGTGCGACACCCGATTCCTCCAAAGAAGATTTAACTGGCTTTTTTGCCGACGAACAAGCACCGGCCCCTCTAGATATTACCGAGGTCGCTGTCATTGAGATGGCAACCATTGCTCCTGAAACACCGGTTGGAGAATCTGCTGCTCCCCAATCTCCGGTTCTGGAGACGGTCCCGCCCAAAAGTCCTAAAAAGAAACCGAAGAAGAAAACTAAAAAGAAGCCTGTTACTCGTGTGGCCGCTGAAGATTCTACGCCGGCACTTCCCAAGGACGCCCCGGTCGCTCCCCCATTAACGCCGCCGATCACAACCAGCGCAGGAGGATGGGGTGCCGCCATTGCAGCGAACTCTCGCAAGGTAACCGGTTGGGACCGCCTAGATCTTGTAGAATTAGCACCAGGAAAAGATACAACTGCAGTATTGCTTCGTTTCGATCTCCTTCGAAAAACCCCTTGGGCGAAGGCGGCGGAGGCGGTTTTAGAACCGATGCCTGACTACCAGCTGTTTATCGATAACGACGCGGGCGAGGGAATCCAAAGCATTGTCGATGAGTTCGAAATCCTTCTCATCTCCAGCAGCAACCCACGAGATGTAACAAAAACCCAACTAGCCGGCCTCTTGGTACGTCCAACAGAAGAGCTCAAATCTCGACTCCACCGCCCGACAACCCCAGTCCAATGGCAGGATTTTCCCGCCGGAGCACTTGGCACACGGTTGGCAAGCGGAAAAAGATTTCATGGTGACAAGCGTAATTTCTTTCTTGCGAAAAACAAGTGGGCGTTTCTCACTGCGCCCTCACTCACTCCATCGCTTCTGGACCAAGAAAAGCCGGATTCAATAATCCAACGCGTCACACTCCTTTCCTCATTGAGAGAGGAAAAACAATCGCCTGCCCTTGTCCTTGGTCTTCGTCCGGTTCCGTTCTCGCTCAAAAAGACTGGGATTAAAGCGCCAAGACCTTCCTCTGCCGTTGCCTATGTAGACGTGCCGAAAAAGGGTTTGTTGCTTCGTGGTCGACTTGGTTTTTCTTCGGAGTCGGACGCTACGCTCTTTCTTAACGCCGTCGAAGCGCGCCGCAAACAAGCCCTGTCCGATCCATTTATCCAAGGTTTCTTGCGAGGAGTTCATGGCTACAACGCAATTTCGAAAATGCAGCTACTGCAAAAAGGCAAGCTCATCCTTTTCTCGACTTCACTAAGCAATTCAGATGGGAAAGCACTACTTTCTTCCGTTGCTGCGCTTTCAAAAGCCTACTACGGCAAACCCAGGAAGAGACGTCCTTAGTCCGGACGATTGTCCCAACTGCTGTCCTTTTGGGTCGTGAGAGCGGACTCTTTTTCCATTTCTCAGCGTATTTTTCCTGGCACTTCGTTTGCTTTGGTACCGAACATGCCTGAAAGAAAAAAAGTCCTATGCCCGATTGAGGGCAAAGATGGAAAAACCCACTGGATAAAACTGGGAAGTGCTTTTCCAAACAGCGATGGTTCTACCAATATCTACTTGGATGCTCTCCCCGCCAACAGACGTCTACAAATACGTGACCTTGATGAACGAGACAGGAAAGCAAGAGAAACGGCGCTTCTAGATGAGGCAATGCTTGGTGCTCTAGGGTGAAAGACACCTCGCCCGCTGCTCTTGCCCTGGGGCTTCTTTGTTTCGCGGTCGGTGGCATTGGGCTCATAGTCCAATCATGTAAGCGCGAGCCACCGGTACTCATACCGAAAGTGCCCAAGCCTCCCCTACAGACAGAAATACCAACAACGGCAGAATCGGTTGACGCGAAGAATGAAGAAGACACAACGAAGATTCAGAAAACCGTTCGAATTAATACAGCCACACAAACCGAACTCGAATCTCTTCCGGGTGTGGGCCCATCTATCGCAGCTCGAATCATTGCTACCCGAAATAAAATTGGCCGATTCCGTCGCCTACGGGGACTTAGACGGGTGCCCGGTATCGGTTACAAAACCTTCAAACGTCTCCGCCCCCACCTAAGCCTTGAATAGTTACCACTCCCTTCGTCGCACTCCCTCCCAACTCCTTCCCCCTGCGGCGAAGGGAGCCTCTCTCTTTTTACCGACAATTCCTTTTTGCGAACCCATTGCTCACAGGTAGAGTCCACCGGTGGCTACAACTCAAGCACATCTAACCAACGATGCGGTTTCGATGTGTAGAGACCTGCTTCGCATCGATACCACCAACCCTCCAGGAAACGAGCAGGCCGCTGCTTCTTACCTCGTTGAAAAACTCGAGCAAGCAAATCTTGAGGTCAATGTGTTTGAAAGTGCACCCGGCAGGACAAATCTAGTCACCAGATTAAAAGGCTTAGGGACCAAACCCCCTGTTTTGCTTACCGCGCACCTCGATGTTGTCGAGGCAGACCCAAAAAACTGGCGATATCCGCCGTTCTCTGGCGAAGAAGCAGAAGGATGCCTTTGGGGCCGTGGCGCAATCGACATGAAGAACATGGCGGCGATGTGTACGTCTATCTTGCGTGTCTTTTCCCTAGAAGGCTTCACACCATCTAGAGACATTATTTTTGCCGCAGTCGCTGATGAAGAGGCTGGTTGCACACTTGGCTCAAAGTGGCTCGTTGAAAACCATCCCGACTTAGTTCGAGCCGAATACGCCATTGGGGAATCCGGCGGGTTTTCCCTCAATTTACCCGGCGGCCTTACGGTCTACCCGATACAAGTTGCCGAGAAAGGCTTCTGCTGGATTCGCGCTACGATGCCCGGCCAAAGTGGGCACGGGTCTATGCCCATTGCGGAAAATCCGATTCTCAAAATGGGAAAAGCGCTGGGGAAGCTTTCTAAACCGCTGCCCTACCACCCCACTCCTTGGCTACAGAACTTCCTAAAAGGCATTGTCGACAAACAACCAAGCCGGTGGAAAACGATGGTCAAACCGTTAGCAAGACCTCGTTTCCTTCCCAGCATATTGGAAAGGATGGGCGACAATGCGACGGCGCGGGGAATGCGTGCGCTATTGGCCAATACTGCATCGCCAACGGTCATGAGAGCGGGCGAAAAAACTAACGTCATTCCGGGTGAAGCGGAATGTCTTATTGACGGACGAACTCTCCCCGGACAGAGCGACGAAGATCTTTTGAGAGAGCTACGTAACGTGATGGGGCCGGAGGTCAAACTTGAAGTAATTAAGTCCGCACCGCCTGTGGTAACCGATCCGATAAACTCACCTCTACTGGATCAAATTGAGAAATCAATTCTGGAGCGCGAGCCGAACGCGGCGGTTATTCCTTATATGATTCCGGGATTCACTGACGCTAAGTATTTTTCGACATTAGGGATGCGTTGGTATGGCTTTTCGCCGGTAAAAATCGAGAGGGATAGCGGAATTCGTTTTGCGGACATGTTCCATGGCGACAATGAGCGGATCCCAATCGAAGGACTCAAGTGGGGCACCGAGCTTTTATGCGACGTCGTCCGTAGCTTTTGTCAGTAAGCGGGACTATCGACGTTCTCTTGCACGTCTTCTTCGTCGTTTTCGTTCGCGCCTTTTACGCGCTCGGCGAGCTTTGCGTCTTTGCGCCTCTGTTTCTCGCCTTGCTTCCAGCTCAACTGTCGGTTCGTCTGCCACTGGGATTATGGCCGCTTCTGGCTCTGGTGGCCCGACGGAGTTCTTGGGACTTTCGACCTGTTTTTTTTCGTTCACTACCGGCTTATCTACTTGCTGAGCGGAGTCGTTCGGTCTTGACTTATCTTTCAGATCCGAGTCATTGCCAGAGAATATGCGAGCAACAATCGCAGTGCCCACGACCAGAAATAAAAGAAGTCCAAGAGCCCAAAGCCAACGACTCTGATCGTTCCCTGGTTGAACCACTTCCACAACTGGCGGGGCGACGTCCGGTTGCATGGCTCCCCAGCCTCCGGAGTCGGCCGGAGCAGGAGTTTCCGCGATTGACGGCGGTGGCGGTGTATTACTCGCG
>CAYPIX010000106.1:6848-12080 GCA_964410875.1 uncultured Kofleriaceae bacterium | reverse complement strand
CATGAAGACAAGCACTCCTCGCCCTCTACGACCTGCAGTTCGAGTCGCCGATATCCGACGTAGGAATCGAATGGTTTTCGCCGTGGTGTTGGCGTCGCTTACGTGTTCATCAATGCTATTTGTTTCTTCCTATCGGTTGGCAACCCAATCTCTCTGCTCGAATCAAGCTCCGTCGGTAGTCGAAATTACGCTGCCGCCACTAACGGTTCCTGTACGTCCTAAGCCTCTTCGCGCGGCCGAGACGGTGAAGGCGGTAGAGCCTGTGGAAGCACCAATCGCGGTTGCCCACGATCCTTCTGAGGCCGCTCTTATGTTGTTCAAGCTCACTCCTAAAGTGAAAGAATGTGCAACGCAGGCGAAGATCAAAGAGAAATCTGCCCGCCTTCGCGTTCGAATTGCCCAGGACGGCCGTTTAGAGTCCGCTGTGACCGCGTCGGGTAACTCGGAATTTCAGCAGTGTCTTCTTGAGGAAGCAAGGCAGCTTCAGTTTCCGACCCTTAGTGAAGCAGCAGACCTAAGCTACAGTTTTCGTCTGTAATTAATCCCTTGGTTGCTTGTTTGCCGCCCGGGTGAGTATAAACCCAGCTTGTTTGACCCTCGGAAAGAGGTACGCGCCGAGAGAGCTTTAATCGTCGGCCACTACCAAACCCTGGACGCAGCTGAGCCGGACCTGGCGCTTGACGAGCTTGCGAGCTTGGTAGAGGCAGCGGGTGGCGTGGTGGCCGGTAGAAGCTATCAGCGCGGCCGCCCAGGAACATCGAGCATCTCCCCAGCCACGTTTGTCGGCAAGGGCAAGGCAGAAGAAATGGGGAATCTGGCAGAAAGCCTCGAAGCCTCCATTGTGGTTTTTGACAACGAGCTTTCTCCAGCGCAGATACGAGAGCTCGAAAAGGTGATGGGTCGAAAGGTGATCGACCGCTCTGAATTAATTTTAGATATCTTTGCTAGTCGAGCTCGAACACGGGAAGCAAAGCTACAGGTTGAGCTGGCTCAGCTCGAATACACAGCGCCACGGCTTCGCGGCATGTGGACACACTTGGAAAGGCAGGCCGGTACGGGTGGAAGTGGGGTCGGCATGGGCATGAAAGGACCCGGTGAGAAGCAGATCGAAATCGATCGGCGGATCGTCGGGGCGAAGGTCACCCAGCTAAAGGGAGAGCTTGGAAAAATTCACGGGCGGCGGAAACGCGAGGTCAAAGCCAGAGGGCGGACAACATTTACCGTTGGGTTGGTCGGATATACCAATGCGGGGAAGTCCACGCTGATGAACGCAGTCACGGACGCAGAAACGTACTCTGCTGATCAGCTCTTTGCGACCTTGGATACCAAAACCCGAAGATGGAGGGTAAAGCCTGGGGCAGAGGTTGCACTTTCAGACACGGTTGGCTTTGTTCGCAATCTACCCCACCATCTAGTTGCAAGTTTTCGCTCCACACTAGAGGAGGCCATCCACGCTCATTTGCTATTGCATGTCGTTGATGCCAGCCATCCGCAAGCCCTAGAGCAGGTAGAGGCCGTAGAAAAAGTCCTAGTAGAACTAGGCTGCGATCTCAGCCGGTCCCTTCCGGTCTTGAACAAAGTTGACCAAGTCACCGACTTTGACGCGTTCGAGCTGCTCAAAAGGCGACTCCCCGGGGCAGTAACGATTAGCGCGAAAGAAGGGACTGGATTACGGGACCTCGCAGAAAGCGTCGTGCTCCGTCGTATGGACCACTGGGTCACACTATCTCTAGAGGGACAGGCTGGCGATGGTCGGCTTCATGCATTTGTTCGTGCCCGTGGTCTTGTCAGGGAGGAACGTTACGACGAAACGGTTTGGCACGCGGAGGTTGAGCTTCCCAAGGTGGATTTGCCTGAGCTGCGTCGGATGGAAAACGTAACAATTTCCGTCGGCGCTCATTCGTCCACCTCGGTCACTTCTGATTGATGCGAATCCTTTCGCAAATCGCATAGGTCGCAATGCCAAACGCTGTTGCGACATTCAATGATGTTTTGGCCCCGGACATTGGTATGTTGATTCGGAGGTCGCTCGTACCCAAAAGCGAAGGGTCAACGCCAGCGACCTCGTTGCCAACAATTAAGGTTACCGGTCCTCGCGGTTGTGGAACGTCAAATACGCTGATGGAATCGCTGGTAGATTCCAGAGCCCAAATTTCCCGGCCGGCGGTTTTTAATTGCTCCACAATGAGGGTTGCATCCTTGTGGCTCTCCCATTCTATTGTGTTCTCTGCACCGAGTGAGGTTTTGGCCATTCTCGGGTGAGCAGGGGTTGGGGATATGCCCCCCAGGTAAATCTTCCGCATACCAACAGCGTCTGCAGTGCGAAACATCGATCCGACATTGAAGACGGAGCGTACATTGTCCAAAATTGCATTAAGGTCGACTGGGTTTGATGTGCCAGAGAAGGTGTGTTGTTGGTAGTGGCCGTCGGGCTTTGTTTTCGCATTGCACAGCGGACAGGGGACAGCGGCCTCCCCGGGGAACCGAAGAGCACACTCAGCGCAAACGCAGGCGACCAATGATGGCACCGGCTCTAGAATCCAGCCAGACCGTTAATCGATGACAGTACCGCCGCATTCGGCAATGCCGACACCGTCATTGTTGTTGTTCTCATCGCATTCCGATTGTACCGAAACGCCGGCGGCTGAATCATCTGCTACGACGTAAAACTGCCATGGGCCTTCTTCACCCGCTGGTATTGGATAGGAGAGGAAGACGTTTTCGCTTTCGCCTGGAAGTAACGACCCGGTTGTGCTTTGGAAGCCAAGCAGTTGCCCCGTGGGGAAGGTGCCTAGGTAAAAGCCCACGGGAACGCCCGAAGGCGCGCCTAGACTGCCAATGTTCTGAATGGTGGCATCAATGGTCGCCGCCGTCGGGCACGACGCCAGGTTAACCGATACACCGGCTACAGACAGGTCAGGGGCATTAAATGTGCCATCGCCTTGAGTGTTCTGACGGAAATTGTTGAGATCGGGTGATAGCCAGTTGGACGATTCCAGCACCGGAACCGTTCCTTCAGAAGAAATATTGGTTACATGATACGTGTGCTGGTTCCATACCCGGCGTGTGCGGACCCATCGGTCCTGGAGGTCGCCAAAGGCGTAAACTCCGTGGGTTCCTACTGCGCACCCGTCACGAGTGATTTGGTCATCATTGGCAGGGACGATAAACTCGGAGTTGTTGTCGCCGTCAACGTCAACGACCAGTGGGTATTCCGCGGCCGTGCGCGATGAGTTTGGTCGGCTGAACAATTCTGTTCCATCTAGTCCGCTGTAAACCCGAAGGGTGCACTCGTCGTTGTAGACTACTTCTGCCACGCCGTCGCCCTCGAAGTCGAATACGCTAGAGCCTGTGATACTCGAAGAAAGGTCCTGGGTTGGTTGCTCCCAGAGGATCCCGTCTGTTCGCAAAGACGAACAAAACGCTGGGTCGGTTCCGGTGAGGCAATCTAGGTCGTAAACGGCGTAGATTCCGCGGCCAGCTGTCGAAAACTCGGGCCTTCCATCACCGTCAAAGTCAGCAATGGTCGGAGCTCCTCCGGATCCTCCGCCAGGAATTGGCACTGGACCAAAAATCACGGTTCCAGTTGCGGCATCGTGCACACGGACCGAGCCAGATGAGACAACAACGACATCTGGATCGGAGTCCAGATCCATGTCAGCGACGGCTGGGAAGCCATCGGCGCCCGGTTGAGCCCAAAGATTTGCGCCAGCACTGTTGAATGCGCCCTTTCCACCGATTAATTCTGGGAAGCCGTCTCCATCGACGTCTGCTACCGCCGATATACACCAATTGCCGTTGCAACCCAGCGGGCCACCGGCATGGAGTACGTCTCCGTTGTTATCGATACGTGTCCCCGAAAACACAATCTCGGATTCGGGGTCTGTGTCCAAATTGACCAAACTTGGGTATCCATAAACTCCGGTGACTGATTGAGACCATTTTCGAGTGCCATCGTGTTCCAGGACCGTAATCTTCGGTCCACTCTCGACTACCACGATCTCGAGCTCCGGGTCAGAATCGAGATTTCCGAGAGCAACTCCACTCCACATCGCTAGTTTTAGGTCAGAGGAGGGAATGGTGAGTTCCTCAACTCCGGTCTCGCCAGATACTACGACCAGCATGGCCGCTTGCGCACTGGATGCTGGGTAGGCCGCAAAGGCAACCTCTGGGATACCATCAAGATCGATGTCGGCGACTGCTGGGGTAACGGCTACGTTGCGAACGTTTGGATCAGCGCTGTAGCCCGACCAGTGCCACTCCTCGCTAGGTACAAGGTCAATATTCTCAAGTCGAACTTCGCAAATTTCTCCATCGGGCTGGGGTAGGCAAAGCCCCAAAGTGGGTTCGCAGAACTCGCCTTCATCGCAGTCAAAACTATCCAAGCAAGAGCTGGTGGGCGTTGAACAGCTTCCGCTAATACACAGGTCTCCGGTGCTGCAGCATTGGGAGTCGCAGCGGACTCCCGATGCGCAGGCCGCTTGACATTGGCCGGCCAAGCACTCGTCGCCGACGCCGCAGCAAACCCCTGGATCGCCGCACAGGAACGTTTCGCATGGGAGACCGCATTCGCCGTTGGAGCAGACTTCACCGTCGTCGCAAACAACGTCTTCACATCCGGCAACGCCGTTTCCATTGCCGTTTCCGTTTCCGTTTCCGTTTCCGTTTCCGTTGGTGTCACCGCAAGCCCCGAGCAATAGACAGATGACTGCCACCAATGTTTTCCGCCCCATATGCATACTATGGCAAGGCAGATCGATATTCTCAATGTGTGAAAAGGTTAGTCAACGTGCGTGTTGGTGCTGCTCGGTGAGCATATGTGAGAAAGGGCCGACGGAGGAACGAGCGAACCCGTTGGAAAAACGTCCATTCTTTGCGGCTTGAATTCTGCGGGCAAAAAGAAAGCTGATCAGTATTGTGCCCCTTGTGTTATTTTGTTGCGGTGTTGGGGTGTTTTCGGGGTGCTATTTTCGTTCTTGTATCGACTTCCATGGCGCTCGCTGCCGGATGTTTTGGACCTAAAATTTCCGAGGGGTTTGTCTGCAGCGAAAGTCAATCGTGCCCCGTAGGGCAAACGTGCGACGTAGATGGCGTGTGCCGGTTCAATGCCCTTCCGCCGGAGATTTCAAGTGATGACGATGACGACGTCGTAGTTGGTGACACGGGCGGGGGTGATGATCATGGTGGGGGTGACGATCATGGTGGCGGCGATGACCCAGGCAATGACCCAGG
>CAYPIX010000106.1:0-6748 GCA_964410875.1 uncultured Kofleriaceae bacterium | reverse complement strand
ATGACCCAGGCAATGACCCAGGTAATGACCCAGGTAATGACACTGGCGGTGGCGATACTGATGACAAGGTTTGCGAAGCATGGGATGCGCTGCATTTTGATCCTTGCTCGCTGCCTTCGCCGAGCGATGCCCTGACGATCGGCCAGAACTTGACCATAGATACCGATGCTCCTGGATTCATAGGTGACCCAGCCAGCAACCCAGCGTTCCCTGCCAACGCGGTGGTTAACGGTAATCTCGTCATCGTGGTCGAGAGCTTTCGGTTGACCTCGGGCAATAACCTCCGAGTTATGGGATCCAGACCTTTGGTTATAGCGTCATTCTCAACGATAGAAGTCGACGGCGTTATTGACGTAGCGAGTTATTCCGTGCCCCAGTCGCTTGGCGCAGGAGCAGACGGCTTTTCATGCGAACAGGCGCCGACGGGATTCGGTGGCACTTCCTCGGACCCCCGTGGCGGTGGCGGTGGCGGTGCTTTTCGAGGAACCGGAGGGCGTGGAGGAAGTTTTGTTGGCGACAGGGCGTTGGCAGGAACCGCCAGCAGTCGTCCTGGTAATCCCCGCGGTGGTTGCGCAGGTGGAGACGGCGGAACCAAGGGAGACGCAGATGGCGGCAGTGGCGGTTCAGGAGGAGGCGGAGTCCAGCTAAGCGCTTTGAAATCCGTTTCCGTGAGCGGCCGTATTTCCGCAGGGGGAGCTGGCGGTGCGGGCACTGTTTGTGTTGTAGGTGACTGCGGTGGTGCCGGCGGCGGAGGATCCGGAGGCTACATCGGTATCGATGCTTCGAGTATTTCTGTGTCTGAATCTGCTGTTCTTGCGGCGAATGGTGGCGCCGGTGGGTCGGGTACCACCTCGGTAAGCTCTTCCACTGGTGAAGCTGGCCCCGACGGGCTCAACAGTAGTAGTTCCGCTGCTGGCGCCCATAACGGTGGTGATGGTAGCTCACGTACCTTCCGGGATGGACGGAATGGGTTGCCCCAAAGTCTTGGCAACGGAAGCGGCGGCGGCGGTGGAGGCGCCGGGTGGATCCTTTTTAACGGCAGTGCGAACGTTGCGTCGGGCGCGACGGTCTCGCCAAACTGGCTGCCCTCTAATTAACTTTGTTCGGATAGACTCAACTCGTATCGTTCACCCTCGCGGGTTTGGAAGTGAATGGGTCGCTCCCAAATACGGTTGCTCACGATTCGGACATCCGCGAGTCCACCAGCACCTGGAGTTACATCGATTGCCGCCCCATCTTCTTTCAAAGAGAGGCTGGTAACTCCGTGCGCCTCCAATTTTTTTGCCAGTTGTTCTTTGTTTTCAAGGTAAGGGTTATCTCTTAAGAGCGCACCAATACTTTTCGCAGTAATGTTTCCGGCGGAAAGCCGTTGTAACTCTTCTAGTAAGCTAATCTCCTTAGAAAAGCGTAGGGTCAGCGAGTTTGCCCCATGTAAGAAAGTCGAGTGAGAGGCAAGAACGAGTTCGCCTGGCTGCCTTTTCGCGCCCGGGTGGGCATTGACCGTTGCCTGGAGGCCCGGTAACGTAACCACTTGCCTTCCAGGAGCTGGAACGCTCCCGGATTTTTCTTTGCCTTGGGAGAATGTTGCGAGTCGCAACGTCCCATTTGCTCTTCGTGTGACTCGTAGACGCAGTAGCGAATACTGAGGGGCTTTGGCGCGAGTCCGGAGAGCAGATTTGACGGCGACGGTTTGGCTTCTGCTCGCCCAAGAATGCGCAGCAGGAAAAGCGAACAGGAATATAACGACGAACCGAAAAGCAGCCATTTAGTCTCTCGCAACCAGATCGGCGAGGTTGGTGAGAACGAGAGGTTCTTTAACGCCACGAAGGTGGACTGTTAGTTTGGAGTCGTGAAACGTGGATAGCTGTCTCGGGAGGTGAGTGTTGAATAAGAACGAGTCACCGTCTGCAAGCGTGTGCCCCTTTACGGCCGGACGGTCCAGGGATGGGAAGGACAGTTCTGCAGAGACGACTTCTAGTTTCTCCCAACGGCCGGTGGTCCCCGGGTTGCCGTACGGCACTTGCGAGCGATACTTGATTTGGTCCCGCTGGCCCTTAGGTTGAAGCGAGATAGTGATGTTTACGGCGAACACGTCACCGCGAAAGGCCCGTTGCCTTAAAGAGCTAAGGACAATCTCAGGTTCCGTAAAGTAAACGATGTCATCTACTGTTTCAGCGAAAGCATTCGTTTGCGCTCGGTAAACTCGAGGGCTGGTGGTTTGAGTGAAGGTGTCGTCGTGGAGCATTTGCCCGTCAAGTCGCGCGCTTTCGGCGAGAGAAATTTCCGAGTTAGCGATAGATGCCGCTGCATCACTCGCTTCGTCCAGTAAAGCTCGTATGGGTAAATTGAAGTCGATTGGGTTGAGAATCTCTTCCGTCCCAGGCAGGTTGCGGAACTGTGCGACGTTAGCAACCGCCTTTCTCGAATCACGGAGAGCAACCTGGAGAGCTGGGAGCAAAATCTTGATTTGGGCCCTCATTCGCTCTGCCGGATCGGCCATGGGGGCAGTTTCTGCAAATGCAGCGAAGGCTTCTTCCAAATAATCGGCCTCCGCATAGATATCTCTAAAAACTGGGGCTGCTTTGACGCTTTTGGGTTCAAGTAGCTCCCGGACGAGGGCTTTCATGTCTGGTAAAGCGTCACCTGCTTCCCTGTCTGCGTCTGCTGTTACTTGCGCTTCTTCTTCGAGATCAGGGGCAGCACTTGGTGTCCCGGCTTCGGCTTCGACTACCACGCGCATTTCCGATTCCGACCCAGCCGATTTATTGGCTACGATTTCCCCGTCCACCTGAGTATTGCTTCTTGGAGTTGGTTCTGTTTCGAACCCAGCCGGATCAACATCGACTTGTTCACTGTCTTGAGGAGACAATTCTGTTGCAGCGTCTGTTGCAGCGTCTGGTGCTTCCTCGTAGTAGACGTCACTGTTCAAGTCACACCCAAGACAGACAAGAAGGGTGGCTACCGAAAGACTTTGGGATCGAGTAAACATGGTCTCGGCCAGTGCGAGATAGGTGCCAACCCTCAAACAGACGCCAACGCGTTGAATGAGCTTAAGACCACAGAACCAACGATCGTGTAGGACACCAACATTTTCCTGCTGTGGCTAGACAGTTTGCCGTTGAGTTGGCAACCATTGTTAGAGGAGGTCGATCTATAGTTGTCTTGGGAGCCAACATAAAAAAAGCCTGCACCCCGTGTGGGGAGCAGGCGTGGGGGACCCAAAAATGATTGGGGTTATTTTTTTAAATTGTCGCGAATTTCTCGAAGCAGTACGAGTTGCTCGTCCACAGCTTCTTCTTCGGGCTCTTTGGGTTTCCGCTCTTCGTACATCTGGAAGGGTTTTACGATGAACATGTAAACGCCAAAGCCAACGAATATGAAGGTGGCCAGTGCAGTTAAAAATGTTCCCCAAGTAATTTGAGAACCATTAATGGTTGTCATGTAGCTATCGAAGTTAGGTGCCCCTCCGAGGATGCCTACACCTGGCATGACGAGGTTCTTAACTAAAGAGCCTACAAGATCGCTAAGAGCCTTACCCATGACGAACGCGACAGCGACGTCAACAAGGGTAGGACGCATGATGAATTCTTTGAAACCTTTCATAAGCACGAGGCTAACAGAGAGGTACGACATGTCAGAAGAAAACAAACGTTATTTATAGGGTAGCCAATGCACGCCCCAGCCTCTCGATCGCGATGTCGATCTCGTCTTCAGTAATGAGCATGGGAGGAGCTATTCGAATTACATTGCCGTAGAGACCACCTTTTCCGAGGAGAAGGCCAGACTGCTTCGCCGTCTCCAAAAGCTGCGCAGTTTTGGCTTTTGCAGGTGCTTTTGTCGTTCGGTCTTCGACTAGCTCTAGAGCTTGCATGAGGCCCATTCCGCGAACGTCACCAATGAAGTTAAAGTCTTTTTTGAATTGGTTTAGGGCAGCCCGGAGCTTGTTGCCAAGCCTCTTTGCACGTTCTGGAATTCTTTCTTTTTCCATGGTTCTTATGGTCGCGTTTGTGGCGGCCATGGCGACTGGGTTGCCACCAAACGTGGAGATCGTGGCGCCAGTCCATGAGTTGGCAACGTCGGCGGTTGCGACCGTGGCTCCCACGGGCATTCCATTAGCGATCCCTTTCGCCATCGTCATGATATCGGGGATCACCCCCCAATGTTCAATGCCAAACCAATGCTCGCCGGTGCGTCCGAAGGCAGTCTGTACCTCGTCGCAAATAAACAGGCCGCCGTGCTTTCTGACAATTCCCACCGCGACGGAAAAGTAGTCGGGGTGTGGAGTAATAAAACCGCCCACGCCCATGATTGGCTCGGCT
Source organism: uncultured Kofleriaceae bacterium (assembly GCA_964410875.1). Lineage (GTDB taxonomy): Bacteria > Myxococcota_A > Polyangia > Haliangiales > Haliangiaceae > CAYPIX01. The sequence continues at coordinate 2,429 of CAYPIX010000106.1, read as the reverse complement.
AAGAAGGCCGCTGGTTGGCCGGTGGTTGTAGTTTGAATGAGCTCTTCTATGTCATTTGCGCATTCGACGGAGCAGCTCGTCGGCGTTTTATCCAACGGGCACCGGTAACAGTAGGGGGCCAGTGCATGTTTGATCCCTGCTACAGGGGTCGGGATGGATCGGTAATACCCATGGGCTGTAAGCGAAACGGAAAGGTGCGTTCGTCCAGAGTAGCCATGCCTAAGAGCGATAATCTCATGTTGCCCTGTATGGATCTTTGCCAACATGACCGCAGTCTCGTTGGCCTCTGAGCCGGAATTAGTGAAGAACGTCTTTTTAAGTTCTCCAGGGGTGAGCTCTGCCAATTTCTTCGCTGCCGTCACCTGAGGCTCACTGGCATAGAGCGTGGACGTATGACCCAACTTTTTCGCCTGTAACGTCATCGCGTTGACGACCTCAGGATGGCAGTGCCCTAGGGAGACAGTTAGGATGCCGCCGAAAAAGTCGATGTACTCTTTTCCCTCTGTGTCCGTAACCAGAGCACCATTAGCATGGTCGAGTACGATTGGATCTCGGTAGAGAGTTGCGACGCACGGAAATAAAAACTCGTTCTGGTTGTCGAGAACGGAACTGGTCTTGGAATTTTGTACGCTCACAGGTCAGCTCTTGTGGTTCGCAACGGTCGGCGGAAGTACGTTTCCCGAGGCCTGCATAGCGAGAGCTTCGGGGAACCGTTGGTAATGGGCTCGAACTACATTGGCCAACTTCCCTTTGCAGGTATCGTCCAGAGACGTAGGGTTCTTAGCTGGCAGGACTTGAAGTAGTTCTTTAAGTAAAAGGTCTTGAGGGCTTGGCGTCGAGGCGATCCAGCTTTCCAAAAGACCTCTATCTATATTTGCCGGAAGAGAGCCGAGGATTCCCGTGTCGTTTTGGTTGTGGACAAGTAGCCCGCTCGTTGTGCCGCGATCAAGGCTGAGGACTTGGTAGAAATAGAGAGTGTGATACGCCAATTGCTTTTCTTTATCTGCTTCGCCCGTTTGGGCGCCCACGGCCTGGGTCGCAATAGCAAGATAGGTATCGATCGCTGCGACTCCAACTGAGCTCGCAAGGTTGAGATCAGCCATGGGGGACTCGGTTCGGTAGCCCTCGAGGTAAAAGTGAGTTGCCCCCCGGTGACGGTCCAATGCAGGAATGTAAAAATACTTGTCGCCTTGATGTTCCGCGTCTGTGTAGGCGTCTGGTGCAGCTTTACGGAGGGCATTGCGAAACATCTCCGTGGCACTGCCGTTAGGGATCGCGGGGTTGAGGTCCGCCATCATTCGCCAGTATCCGGTGCCGTCGCGCATCTCGGTCCAGCTGATATGAATGTGTACTGAAGGCGCGTGAGGGTTTTCCGGGTGAACGATAGCTGATAGAGCGGTGGCGGACCCCAGTCGCTTCTGTGGCAAGTCATCGTAGTGAACGCAGGAAAAATTGACCGAAGCTCGGTTGAATACTTTGGAATCAAACGCAGAGTATCTGTTTCCGCCACCGTGAAGCCCTTGGTCCCGAAGCCATTCCGATCGTTTGAAGGGCAGTTTTCCGAGTGACTCAAGGCCTGTGACAAAGCGCGTTTGTAGAGACTCGATAAGCTTGCGCGCTGTTGCGGCGCTAGAAGATTTGGGTAGGACTAGTCCCACGCTGCGGAGAATACAGCATTGCTTCGCTTTTGCCGGACTATAACTGGCGATACCCTGTGAAGCCGGTAGTATTCTGGCCTATGTGGTTGCGATTCACTCTTTTTTTGGTGTTTACGGTCGGATGCACAAAGGCGGGCACGGAGATTCAAAGTGAGGACCGTGGGGAGCAGGAGGTTTTACCGACCCAACCCGCAGCGAAGCAGGCGGTGGGCGAAGTGTCTCTTCTGTCTCAGGTTGATCGCGCAGAGGTTCGCCGAGGGGGAGAGACCGTCGATTTTGGTGTCCCGGAGCAGGCCAAGTACATCCGGGGCGGATGGGGAACCGGTTGGGGTCGCTCGGCTGTTGATGGCAAGGCCACTTATCTAGAACTCTCCTCGAGGAAAGGCACGTTGTTTCCGTTTCTGCTCGAAAAGAGGAGGCAGGTGTCTCTCCGAGTTAGGTCCGCCAAAGGAAAACAAAAAATTTCTCTTGCTGTCGATAGGCGAAAGACACCGGCCCAGGAAGTGGGAACGAAGTGGACTACTCTTGTTTGGGATCTTCCCAAACCCGCCAATGGTCGAACGCGCATTGAGATTTCTCATGACGGCAAGAAGCCGATCTGGGTCGATTGGCTTTGGCTCGATCCCAACGGTTCAGGTTATCCAGGCGACTCCCTTGTGGATGGGAAGTCCGTTATCGCAACCGGTAGCCGAAGCTACTCCTTTTACCAGTGGATAGAGCCAGGCTCTGCTTTGAATTTGGCATTCAGCGCGTTGGGCCAAGGTGGGTTCG
>CAYPIX010000105.1:0-12238 GCA_964410875.1 uncultured Kofleriaceae bacterium | reverse complement strand
AGCTCGCTCCGAAGTCGTAGTCAGAACCAGTGCTGTAGTCGGTCGTTCCGTAGTCTGTGCTGCCGTATGAAGAGAACGGATCCGAGTAGCTGCTGCTGCCGCCGTACCCATACGGATCGTAAAGATCGTTGCCCCCGTGCACCTCGTCCAAGGCGACTTCGCCTTTCTTCTTAGACTGGGGCTTAGCTCCCAGCTTCTTCTTGGCGTGGACAGACTTTTTCCAGCGCTTGGCAGACTTCTTCATTCCGTGGGTTTAGAAATACAAAAATCGAACCAAAGACAACACCACGTGATGCGACAGCACCAAAATCACTACCAAGCCCCTGAATTTACAGATCTTCTGACATCGCCCAGAGCCCCCTCACATCACCCCTGCTGTGGGATGGCTGCCCCCACGCGACCCCACACGACCCCACAGATATGTAGGTACCAAGCCTACACACTATAAATTCGTTTTAAATCAACACCTTACCGGAAAGGTTACTATTCGGCGACCCGAGTCACGTACGCGATCATCTTCTGTTTCTCTTCGAAGTTTGCCTTCGCAGCCAACGCGTCCTCGTACTCAGAATACTGGCCCAGACGAACCCGAAACCAGGTCCCGCGGCCGCTCACATCCGCCTTCACAATATAGGGCTGATACCCGGCGGAACTTAGCTTTTTGTAGAACTCATTGGCCTCGCTCTTGTTCTGAAACGACGATAGCTGAAGCGTAAACTCTGCATCGGCCGCCGCCGTAGCCTCGCCCTTCTCGGCCCGCGCGGAAACCGGCTCTGCGGTCTTTTCGCCCACAGGCTTTGGCTGCTGCGTTTTCTTCTTTTTCTTCGGCTTGCCCTGCTCAGACTCTGCCCGCTCAAGGCCCTGCTTCAGGCCCTTTGACAGCTCAAAATCCAGTGCAGCCAACTCTTTTCCGTCGCCCCGTAGCGCGTCAGCGAACACCAAAGAGTCGCTTTCATCTGCATTCAGCCTATCGAGCGCAGCCAGCGGATCCGTTGCACTGTCGAAAGCAGCAACAGAGCTATTAGCCTCCACGCGACGGCCAACAGTCACACCTAAAACGAAAACAACCGCTGCGAGCACGGCGCCACCAAAGAACAAATAAAAGACCTGTCGCCCGTCGAGACTCAGTTCAATCTTGTCCCGAAACAATTCGGACTCCACACCAGCCATCTCTTTGTTTTCGATCGTCACACCTCCCCGCGCAAGCTTTTACCTTTTCACCTGAACACCCAGTCAGCGCACAAATGTAACGCCAAATTGATTGCCTTCGGGATCCGGATTCACTTTATATAACGTCCCCAGAATAGTCGAGGTCACATCCCCCTGATCTAACAGCCAAATTTGCCGTTTCGGACCCAGGACAACCCGAGCAGGAAGAGCCGCCGCGAGGTCGTTCTGCCGCGAATTTGTCGGGCTGGAATCCACAACCAAGGGGCTTCGCCCGCCTGTGACCGAGAACAGAATCGAAAAACCGGGATGCACGGCGGCAAAGGGTGCTAGGCCTCGATCGGCCCCCAACCGGTCGTCGATGCAGTTGCCGTCGCCGGGGTTTACAGGCTCGACCAGACGGAACGAGAACTCGGGGTTTTCATAACGCAAAACACGCGCGCCTGGGAAAATACTGGAGGTCGCGTCAGAAGAAACGCAGGCATCATCGACAAATTCAGTCGGAACGGTTTCCCGAATTACATCTTCCGTTGTACCGCACACGCCTTCGTCAATCGCGCCGGTACAGTCGGAGGCAACCAAGGGAATACGGCCATTCAAAAGGGCGCTCCGGGTTAAATCAGTATCGCACTGGCCGCCTGGACCAGCAATCCGCCGGTGGTAAAAGCCAGAAGAAGAGCCAACGACCGCGAAAGAATTGCCAGCTCGCAAGTCAACTCGCTGTAGAGCTGGCAGGCATTCTTCCGGAGGAATCACTCCCTCTACACAGAACCCACCCGAACAGGCAAAGCCCGCTTCGCACCCCTCATCGTCTTCACAGGTCATCACGCAGCGATTTGGACCGGGTCGAGACGTGTCGGGCTCACAGGAGAAAGTCGGGACAAAGTCGGTTGTCCTTTCCTCTCGGGCAATGGGGTGAGAGGGGTCCGAGAGATACTGTTCTTCTTCGTAGTGTAGCTCGCACTGCTCCACGCTGGCGCAACCGTCCACCGGAGTGGTGCGCAGCACTCTCCGCCTCTCAGTCAAGGTGAGCTCGCCTGCGTTGGTAGTGGACACGTTGTAGACCCGATTGGTGGTCATAAACGCCTGACAAGGGCTCAACAACGAATCCGCACTCTCAGCAGGGAAACAGAGTCCGCCTACGCGTGCCGGCGAAGAAGGGTGCCGTCTGCAAACCTCGCCAATCTTGCAGCTCCCCTGCTCTGAGTCGTCGGCAAAGAGCGAACAACCCACAACGACCGCTACATCATTATCCTCCACGCCCGATGCACAGAAGCGATTCGCCGCATCCGTTACCACCAACGAGGTGCCAGAGGGTGAGAGAGCTGCGGAAAAGGACGAGAATAGCCCCTCCCAGGTGATGCTCCACGATTGCGAAATCACTGCGCCCAAATCAGGAAACGCTGTTTCCCGGGTTTGCCCGGATGCACCGTAAGCCAGCTCAGAAACCAGCCCCGCCGAGGTTACATTCCCATCGTCGTTCCGCACTTCACACTCTTCCAATACTGGCTGGGGGGCGAGGTGGGATTGCTCCTGAATCAAGAGCGGCGTCGGAGCCAGGTTTCTCTGTTCGGGAGAAATGACATCTGCACTCAAATTGTACGAGGGCCTCGCCGGCGCCCTTGGTGGCCCCACCGCAGAGCCTCCAGGATCGCACGTCACCGCGTCCACGTTTCGATTGCTTCCGGCATCTCGAAGCTGATGTGGCAAGGCCAAAGTCAGCGAAATTTTTTGCGGGTCGGCTGGATCTTCAATATCCCCGTACTTGTTGTCATCTAGATTTACGACGTAGACATTGCCATCGCTCGCTGGGACATATGCAAAGGTCCCTGAAAGCCGCCCGTCACCAAGCCCAGGCGGTATTGTTACAAACGCAACGTCCAGAGGCACGACCCCTGGGATAAACGTTATGCCTGGAGAGCTAAACCCAGGGCGCCTTGGAGTGGTTCCGACTTCCAGGCACTGAAGTGTCACCACATTGGCTTCGTTTTTCAGGGCACGCATATCGGGCTGGGCCTCGCATTCAAACGCTGGGCCGGGTATTTGTTTTATGACCCGAATCGTTCCGTCGTTTGCAATTGCGTAAACAAAACGCCAAAGCCCGAAGGCCTGACCCACGTCATCACCTTCGCCACCAGCCTTGATGTCGCCGGAAACACGAACACGGGAAACGCCAACGTCCCCTTCGAGAGTGACCGAAGTAACAGCAGATGGAATTCCGCCAGCATCAAGCTCTACGAACGCAACCAGCGGGCTGTTCTCGGAGCCAATCACCAGCTGACCACCATCTGGACCTATATCTATTCCCACAGGTCTCGGCGAGTCTGGCGTCGGTGCCCGACCAACCCCCGGCGCAACACCGTCGCGGGTGTCGGCGCATTCCGTGGGACAGGAAACTGCACCTCCGCTAAATACAGCGGCCGCGCCGCTGCTGAAATCGACACCTCCCAGAACTGCACCCGATTCCGTGGAGATGGCTGCGACCATATTGCAGCCCGGATAAGCCACATACATGACTGTTGTAGGCGCTTCTTCGCAGCTCACTCCGATGGCCTGATCCGAAGGTGGGGGAGCAAGAGCGAGAGCCTCCGGTCTCGACAAAAGGGGCCCAGAGTCAACGGTCACCGGAAGATGCTCAACGGCCGAGTCGGACTCGCGACCAAGGAGGACACTCGGAAAAGCTGCCCCAAGATCTACACGGGAGAGGTCGCAGCTTCCCGCGTTTGCGGTCATCGCAAAACAACCGCTTTCATCTACGCCAATCCCCACCGGTCGACTGCCGACGGGAAGAGAATCTGTGCCTGGCGAAAGGGGGTCGGAATCAACAACCAACGGCACTGTGGTGTCAGCGTTAACAAAGGCTACGGTCCCACGCGTTGGTTGGAGGACCAACGAATACATGACGGGTTTGTTTGTTACGTCGGCCTGTCCCGCCGGCGTGTTCATATCCTCGTCTGCATGCTCAACGCAGGAGCGTACAGGCTGAGGAGAGTCTGCAACCGCTCCTCCTATGTCCAACCCACCGAAACAAGCAAACGCTATATCACCCGGCCCATCAAGGTTCCGCTGCGTTTGCTGCTGCGAGTTTTGACCGCACGCCACCGAGCTCGCCAAGAGAAGCAGTGCATATTTCTTGTTCATTCTGTCTCTCCAAACCCAAGAATCAGCCGAACTCTGTTTTCGCCTGGAACCGCGGGGGTCATATCCACGACGGCAATCGAATTACTGAGAACATTGCCAACATAGACTTCCGTCCCTCGAGGCGAAAGAACAACAGACTGAGGCCCTGCGCCCACATTCGCAACACTTGGAAGCGCAAATGGTGTTTCTGGGTCGACAACCCAAACTTCGTTTTCCGAAAAACAAGAGACAGCAATCCTGGTCTCGCCGCCGATTTCAGCTGCGATCACATCGGTCGCGTTTTGACAGATCTCAATTGCGTGTAGGAATTGGTTCCGCGGAATTCCATCATCGTCCAGGCTGGTGTCTATGACCCGTAATGTCGGCGGAGCGCGGTGGGCAACATAGGCACGGTTTCCGTCTCCTCTAAACGCGATCCCGCGAGCACTGGAAGTGGCCGTAGAAGCTCCCAGATTCAAATCAAAACTGCCTGCGCGTACTAACCTCTTCTGCCCAGCAATCTCAGCCACGGAGAAAGTCGAAATTGCTCCGTCAGTTCGACTTGCGATATAGACCAAATTGCCATTTTGCCCTGGCAAGCGTCCGTCGAGAGCGCTACCACCGACGCCAACGGCGGTATTACCAGAAAAGAGATTGGTTTCGACGTCCGCGACAAAGGGCTCACCTCCGTCAACTGGTGCCTCAAGCATGGTCACGGTACCGCTAGAGAGGTGGCTCACCATTACGTAGCCGTCTGCCGGATCCGCATAGACTTGAAAAGGTTCATCGAAAATTTCGATATTTTCGCTTTCCGTTCTGCGAAGTCTGTCTAGGCGATGGTCATCATCGCAGATTCTGAAACTGTCATCCTCGCGGCATGAGAGTTTTTGGGCAGCTGGATCGTAATCGAGCCAAGTCACAGAAGGATCGCCGCGAACAGCAGCAAATAACCTGTCACCACCATTCACATTGGGTTGGATAGCGATGCTTGTGGCAAAATTGCCGATTCGTGCTGCGGCCTCCGGCAACATAAAGCCCGACTCCTCACACACAAGGATCCTGGGATCATCAGCGTCTGCAATACAGCTATTGCTTTGGGGAACCTCGCCAGACGCCTTCCAGGCATCAAGTGTTGATTCAACCAATTCTAGAGAAAGTGCTGAGACCACCCCCGAATCAAACCGAAGGTCCGAGTTTGCGTTTGAAACGAACAACACCCGGCCATCACTGCTTGCGACTAAGTCAGTCGGAAACCGAAACTCATTCGTTGGAGGCGCTACGTCATCACCACTCGCTGGACAACCAGCGAGAAAAGCAGAGGAAAAGAACAAAAGAAGAACACTGAACCGGTTCACGGGACCGGTAATTTGACACAGAACCGGGACAAAGGGTTGCTATGAGTTTTTGCTCGTTTAGAGCGAAGAAAATCAAACACATAACCAGGAGCCAAAGGCAGCCTTGGTTAGGCTCCCTTCCCCGGTTGAGGTGTTTTCCTGCCTATCTTGAGGGCCCTCCCCCCAGTCCTCCTACGTGGTTTCAGATACTTAGCGATCAGATTTTTGGTCCCCGCTTTGCTTTTTAACACGTGTATGGGAAGGGGAGATGAAAGCGTACAGAGGCGATCTTTGTATACGCCTGCATTTTTCATAGTGTACGTGGCACAGACGCTTCTCTTGCTCGGTCAGGCGCTTACATTCCGCATGTCCGACGTCGTCAAATTCCTTGGCGGCGACAGCGTTACCCTTGGTCTGCTGGTTGCCTCTGGTCTCCTTAGCGCAACAATCTGTCGCTTTTTGTTAGCCCCTTTCTTTTCTCGGGTGCCAATCAAACGCCTTTGGCTCCTTTTCGCATTTGCCTATTTGCTTGGGAATTCCGTTTTTCTCTTCGAAACAACAATTTCCACATGGGTGTACCTGGGCAGGGCAGTTTTTGTCATTGGCTACGCAGGGATGATTGTCTGCTCTTACACGTTCATCCAACGTTTTGCGCCAGAGGAAAGACGCGCAGAAGCAGTGGGAATGCTCGGCCAAAGCACTTTTGTCGGATTGATAGGCGGAGCCTTTCTCGGGGACTGGCTGATAGAAGGGTTGGGCCTGCCGGTAACGACAATATTCTGGGCACTCACCGCCATCGGTGTTTTTTACGGGGCTGCGGTAATAGCCCTCCCTTCGACCAAGGTAAGAACAAAGTCAAACCAAGCTCTGGAGACACCCCCGACGTGGCCGCTTCGTTACTTTCTGGGCGCTCTTACACTTGGTGCCCAAATAGGTTTCGTCTCCTTTTTCCTTCTCACTTTCTTGCAAACAAAAAGTCTTGCGAGCATGGGCCCCTTCTTTTTAGTTTACTGCATTAGCGCTTTCTGCTTCCGTATGGTGTCGCGACGGTGGCTTGATCGAGTGGGTTCTCGCACCTCCTCCTTGGTCGGTTTGGTAAGTCTCGTCCTAGGGCAATTAAGCTTCTTCCTTGTCACGGAGAGTTTTCACCTCGCCCTGCCAGCGGTACTTTGCGCAGCCGGGCGAGCCTACCTGGAACCAGGAGTGATCATAGAAATATCTCGTGCTCGCGGTAGCAAAGGCTCCGGGACCCTTGTCGCGCTCGCGACCGTCGACACGGGCATCATGCTTGGGGCCCTGGCATTCGGGTTCTTGAACGACATCTCAAGCGCCGGCCCCGTTTTGGCTTGCGTTGCACTGTCTGTCCTCTCGACCGCAGCCATGCTCAGCCCGGCATTACCAAGAAAACGGATCCGGCAATCACGTCGACCCGCCACATCGGGTGTGTTCCCGTTAGCAAAACCACTTTAAACCAACTAAACGCGAGGAAGGGAAAACACTTTGAATAAACCATTTGACGAAACACCGACAATATCTCTTATTGAAGGCGACGGCATTGGCCCGGAAGTCACTCGTGCAACATGTAAAGTGTTGGAGGCTTGTGGCGCCAAGATTACTTGGGAACCAGTCAATGCCGGACTCTCGGCCATAAAGACCTATGGAAGCCCCATACCGCAAGCAACACTCGACTCCATCGCGAGAAACCGTCTGGTTTTAAAGGGTCCATTGGCTACCCCTGTCGGCACAGGGATAAGCTCTGTAAATGCAGCGCTCCGCAAACACTTCGATATGTACGCAAACTTGCGACCGGCAAAGTCTGTCGACGGCGTGCCATGTAAATATGAAAACGTCGACATTGTTGTCATCCGAGAAAACATCGAAGACCTTTATTCTGGTCTTGAAAGCTATGCTAACGCAGAAAAAACTGTCACTGAAGCAGTGTCGGTGATCTCACAGAGCAACTCCGAACGTATTGTTCGCTTTGCTTTTGAATATGCGCGCAAGCACGACCGACAACTTGTCACCCTGGTACACAAAGCCAACATACTAAAAATCTCAAACGGCTTATTTCTGAAAACCGGGCGCGAAGTCGCAAAAGACTACCCTGACATTGAATTCGACGACATGATTGTCGACGCAAGCGTCATGAAAATGGTTTTAGAGCCAGAACGTTTTGACGTCGTAGTAACCATGAACGTTTTTGGCGATATCATCTCCGACTTAACGGCGGGATTGATTGGCGGCCTAGGAGTCGCTCCTGGCGTCAACATGGGCCACGATGGAATCGCCATGTTCGAAGGCGTTCATGGAACAGCGCCGGATATCGCGGGCAAAGGAATCGCTAACCCGAGCAGCATGATGCTCTCTTCTGCATTGATGCTAGAGCACATCGGGCAGCACCGTGCCGCAACTCGTCTTCGCGCAGCCATCCATCAAGTCCTAGCAAACCCGGAAACGAGAACCTGTGATTTGGGAGGCCCCGCAAGCACGGACGACTTTACAGAAGCCATATGTAAAGCGCTCAGGAAGGAAAGACCGACGCTAGAGCTCAAGGCTCTAACGGCTGCCTAGATTTGCGATCGCGCTTGTAACTCGATTAAATTTCAACGGGGGGGCGTCGTTACTGTCCTTTAACTGGAACTACTTAGCGCGCGTCTCTCCGCGAAGAGCAGCTCGTGCTGCAGCGACACGAGCAATGGGCACTCGAAACGGAGAGCAAGACACGTAGTCAAAGCCCTCAATGTGGCAAAACTCAACAGAACTAGGCTCGCCGCCGTGTTCTCCGCAGATTCCCACCTTTAACTTGGTTTTCTCTTTACGCCCTTTTTCGACCGCGATCCGCAGCAACGCACCGACCCCTGCTCGATCAAGAGCCACAAAAGGATCGGCGCCTAGAAGGCCGTGTTTGAGGTACTCAGGCAAAAATCGACCTGCGTCGTCCCGCGACAATCCGTACGTTGTCTGGGTCAGATCGTTGGTACCAAAAGAGAAAAAGTCGGCGTGTTTTGCAATCTCATTTGCGACCAAACAGGCTCGCGGCAGCTCAATCATGGTCCCAACTGCATAGGGAATTTCCAACTCCGCCGCCGCAAAAACCTCGTCGACCACGGCGCAAACCTGCTCCCTAAGAATGCCCAATTCATGGGGCAAGGAGACAAAAGGAACCATGATTTCGACGTTTACTTGACCTCCCCCCTTCACCACTTCGACGGCAGCCTCCGCAATAGCCCTGGCTTGAGTTCGATAAATCTCGGGGAATGAAATCGCCAGACGGCACCCCCTGTGACCAAGCATCGGATTGTGCTCTCGGAGGTCGCGAACAATTTCTGCCAGCATCTCCGGCTTTTGGCCAAGATCTTTGGCTACGTCAGCAATATCCTGGGATGTGTGAGGCAAGAATTCATGAAGCGGAGGATCCAACAGGCGAATGGTCACCGGCATCCCCTCCATCACGGTAAAAATTTCCGCAAAGTCAGACCGCTGCATGGGCAGAATGGTCGCAAGAGCTTCCATCCGTCCCGCTTCGTCCGCAGCGAGAATCATTTTTCGAATGGCTCGGATGCGCTCAGGGGCAAAGAACATGTGCTCGGTGCGACAAAGTCCGATGCCTTCCGCGCCAAAGGCCCGTGCAGTACGCGCTTCCGCTGCGGTATCTGCATTGGTCCGAACTCGCAAACGCCTGAGTTCATCGACCCACCCCATAAAAGTATGAAACGCCTCTGAAAGCTGCGCCGGAACTAGCGTAGCCGTCCCCGCAAAGATCTCTCCCGTTGAGCCGTCAATCGTGATGACGTCTCCTTTTTCGAAAACCTGACTACCTGCTGTTAGTTTACGAGCTGCTAGGTCGATCCTGGCTGAGGAGCACCCCACGACTGCACTTTTTCCAAGCCCTCTCGCAACGACTGCTGCATGCGACGTCATGCCGCCGCGGACAGTAAATATCCCGACGGCTGCTTTCATTCCATGGATGTCTTCGGGCGAGGTTTCATTCCGCGCCAAAATCACACTCTCTCCGCGTTGAGCCCACTCTTCGGCCTCGTTAGCAGTAAAGACAACTCGCCCGATGGCCGCGCCAGGTGATGCGGGCAACCCCCTTGCAATTGGTTCAGGACGAGTTGCTGGGTCTATCGTTGGGTGAAGAACCTCAGAAAGTTTTCCTGGGCTCACCCTTCGAATTGCTTCTCGCTCATCGAGCACCCCACTCGCCACCAAATCCACAGCAATACGAATCATCGCCGCACCGCTGCGCTTACCTGTCCTGGTTTGAAGCAGCCAAAGCTGCCCACGCTGGATGGTAAATTCTAGATCCTGCATGTCGCCAAAGTGCTTTTCTAGCCGTTCCCCGACGCTAGTCAGTTCGGCCAACAACTCCGGCATCGACTCACCCAAGGTCTCAATTCTTTCCGGGGTGCGAATGCCGGCCACAACGTCTTCACCCTGACAATTTAAGAGGTACTCACCAAAAACCCCGGGCTCTCCTGTTGAGGGGTTGCGGGTGAAAGCCACGCCTGATCCGGAGTCTTCGCCGAGATTCCCAAACACCATAGCCTGCACATTCACAGCGGTACCCGCAGAATCATCTAGGTTCTGCATTCGTCTATAAGCCACTGCTCTAGGGTTATTGAACGACGCAAAAACAGCACCAATAGCACCCCAGAGCTGCGCCGTTGGCGCTTCAGGAAAGGGCACCTCACACCGACGCAAGATCTCTATCTTGTATTCGATGACGAGGTTTTTAAGTTGGTCCGCGGTGAGTTCTTTATCTGCCTGTACGCCAGCTTCACGCTTCTTGTCCTCGAGCAGAACCACGAAAGGACTGTCTTCCTCTTCGGTCCCATGGACGCCCATGACAACCTCACCGTACATGGCGACAAAGCGGCGGTAGCAATCGTAAGCAAACCTGGCGTCACCGGTCTGTTCCGCCAGAGCCTTGACCGTCTCATCGTTCAAGCCAAGGTTGAGAATAGTATCCATCATGCCTGGCATCGACACTGGTGCACCCGATCGCACTGAAACCAAAAGCGGAGCTACTGGATCGCCAAAACTCGATTGCGTCAGCTCCCCTACCCGTTCGAGAGCGCTTGCAACTTGGGCCGCTAGTTTTTCTGGATACTCTCCCCCGTTCTCGAATGTGTGATTGCACACTTCAGTCGTAAGAGTGAATCCAGGTGGAACAGGAATACCGAGCGCGGTCATTTCCGCAAGACCTGCCCCCTTTCCGCCCAGAAGCTTTTTCTGATCTCCTCGGCCGTCCGCCTTTCCAGCACCGAATTCGTAGACGTACCTGGGCATTACACAGCCAACTTGCGAAAGTCCGCGACGCGAGCGAACGTTTGGTTAATACAAGTGAGAAGCGCAAGACGATTACGCCGAATCGCCTCGTCTTTATCCATAACCATTACCGACTCAAAAAAGTCGTCTACAGGAGCTTTTAACTCAGCAAGCACTTTGAGGACTTCATCATAGTCCTTAACGCCCAGATGTTTCTCAACACGGCCCTCAATCTTTGAAAAAGCCGCCCAAAGGGCCTTTTCCTGGGCCTCTACAAACCGTTTTGGCTCCGGCTTTTCCGTTACTGCCTTGTCTTTCAGAATATTTGCCACCCTTTTGAATGCCGACGCCAGGGGCTCAAAGTCTGGTCTCTGTCTAAGTTTGGTAACCGAGGAAGCCCGTGCCATTGCATCGACCACATCATCAAACCCAGACGCCAACGCAGCCTCAATACAATCAACCGACAAATCGCGCCCCTCCAACAGCCCCCGATACCGCGTTCGAAGAAAGGTTTTCAGCTCCGCGAGATGTTCTTTTTTGACCTCGACTTTTCCATCATACGCTTTCTTTGTGAACTGCAAAAGGTCATCAATTGAAACAGCCCCCCAGGACGAACCTAAGAGAATTTGCAGGACGCCCAATGCGGCCCTCCGCAACCCATACGGATCTGCGGAACCGGTTGGCACCAGCCCAACAGCAAAACATCCGACCAACGTGTCAATGCGATCCGCCAGAGCCAACATCGAACCCAAGGGTTTGGAAGGCAGACGGTCGCCCGCACCTCGAGGCAGGTAGTGCTCTTCGATGGCGAGAGCAACATTTTGATCGGCACCAGATTTCAGTGCGTATTGGTGCCCCATCACTCCCTGTAAATCCGGGAATTCATAAACCATACTCGTGACCAAGTCCGCCTTGCAGAGTTTGGCTGACTCAACAACATCTTCTTTTTTCACAGGGCTCTCTAGAGAGCCTGCGACTCGGTCCCCGATCCAGACTGCAATTTTTTCGATACGCTTCGCCTTCTCGGCAATCGTGCCAAGCTTCGCCTGAAACACTACGGTCTCCAGCTTTTCTGCCCAGGTAGCCAGCGGCTTCTTTTGGTCTTCCTGAAAGAAGAACTTGGCATCAGATAGTCGTGCTGCCAGGACACGCTCATTGCCTGCCCGTACCACCTTCGGGTCGCGGGCAACGGACCCAGCTATTGTGACGAATTTGTTATCGAGCTCTCCACCCGGGCGCCGCGTTGCAAAATAACGTTGATGGGAGCGCATTGCAGAGACAATCGCTTGTTCTGGAACTTCGAGAAACGACTCGTCAAATCGACCGCAAACTGCTTTGGGATACTC
>CAYPIX010000104.1:0-12393 GCA_964410875.1 uncultured Kofleriaceae bacterium | reverse complement strand
TCTCTCTCTTCTCTCTCTTCTCTCTCTTTTGGCTTAAAGCATTTGTTTGCGAGCAAGAGCACGTCGCATTTTTCCAAGCGCCTGTTCTTGCAGCTGACGGATCCGCTCTCTAGACAGATTGTATTTCTTGCCAATCTCTTTGAGAGTCAGCTCAACGTCGTCGTCTAGACCAAATCGTTGACTGAGGATCTCTGCTTCGATTGGCTTGAGGTCTTTTAGTAAACCGCGTACTTCTTTGGCCAGCGTTTCCGTCGTTAGCTTGTCTACCGGATTGTTGTCGCGGGAATTAGGATCTTGAAGAAAGTCCATGAACTTCCGCCCATCCTCATCATTCACGGGTCGATCTAACGACAACGATTGATCAACCAAGTAGGTTCGCATTTTCTCGACCTTCGCTGGTGGAATCCCAGTAAGCTCTCCGAGTTCAACGACCGTTGGTTGACGACCTAGCTTTCCAGTTAGTTCTCGCTTGCCTTTGGCGAGCTTGTGGTAGGCATCAATCATGTGGACAGGAAGTCGTACTTCCCTTCCTTTATCGGCAAGCGACCGGGAAATCGCGTGACGAATCCACCAACTCGCGTAGGTTGAGAAACGAAACCCTCGATGATAATCGTATCGTTCGACAGCTTTCATCAGGCCAATATTTCCCTCTTGAATAAGATCAGATAGGGCCATCCTGCCGTGGTTAAAGCGCCTTGCAATGCTAACAACCAAGCGCAGGTTTGCCTTGACGAACTTGTTTCTCGCCACAGCAGCTTCTTTGTCTGCGTTTGCGATACGAGCCATGTAGGCGTCGAATTTCTTATCATCTGTAGAGAAATCTACTTCTCCCCCAGGTAGGCGAGTCGGAACCTTACGTTGGAGTCTATTGAGATCTGCAATAATAGAATCAAGGTGCTTTCTGTCGGTGTCAACTGCGCGAAGGCTGGCGGCGGCAAGCCTGATAGCGTCGTCGAGCTTCTTCGTTGCCGACTTTGTGGTAGATGTTCTTGCTTTCTTAGCAAGTCGTCGCACTTCGCGAACCTCAGGAATTGAGTCTTCAAAGCAGTTATCGACTAGCTTCAGCGCGTATTCTACCGCTGCAGGAAGGGATAGAACGGAGTACCAAATCTCGATTTCTAGTTCTTCGATCTCTTTGGCAGCAGCGAACTCCTCTTCGGGCTTCAAAACTCCTAGAGCAGACATGTCGCGGAAATACATGGACAAAAAGCTCGCGCGTTCTTCTGTCTTACTGGCCTTTTTAGATTTCGCCGGAACAGGCGCTATAGCAGCAGCGTCGGTCTTGAGGTCATCTAGACTTGGAGCGATGTCCCTCTCCTGCCTATCCTCCGCGTCGGCCCTGTCGAGAGCAGCCATTTCATCTTCTGCTTCGGAGACTTGAGTCGTTCCCTTAGCCATACCGCGTCGCCTGGCTCGGGCTGTGCTAGCTCTTCGGGTACTCTTACGGGTTGCGGTGGTATTTTTTTTAGGGGAAACGGCCATAAATTGTCCTCGCCCCATAAGAAATGCAAAGCGCTCGCCACCCTGTAACTAGCCGATTTTCCGAAAATGGAGGGTCAGCCGTTACCTTAAACAAGAGAACGCGCAAGGCTAAATTCAGCCTTGATTTCGGGCGGATGTGTGCGTGGTTTGCCTATTCATGCACACTTGCACCGCGTTGGGGTCACCCGGCCAGCCGGGGCCTAGAGGCCCCGAACACCCGATTACTCTTCTTCCGTCTCTTCGACCACCGGTGCTGGAACGAATTCTTTCGTCAACTCACAGGTCTCTGGGTGTAAACGAGTTTCAAACGGTGTTTGACCCGGTTTCTTCTGAAGAGTTAGGCCAAACTCAAAGACTGCGCGTTCGCGTTTTCCGCCAGCTGTCACAGCGTCGCGGCCCGCTTCTACTACTGCCATCAGATCGGAGAGTAACGCGTTGCCACCTTCTTCTTGGCGAGCTTCGCACGCCTCAACAAAGGCTCTTTCCGTCAACCTGTGGTCGTCTTCAGCATCTTCTAGATGTCGCAGCAATTCCGCTCCTGGGCTGCCAATTTCGGCTTCCGCCAATACTTCAATCGTTGCCTCTCTTATTTGCTCGGCAGTCCTATCGTCGGGATCTAGATCAGGTATCAAACGAAGTAACTCGCAGCGATCGGTACTAATAGAACGAGTCAAATCAACAGCCAGTACATCTTCGATATATTCTCTATCAACGATTTCGGCGTCTTCGAGTTTTTCAATAAAGTCCTCGTCTGCACGAGATGGGATAATGAAAGACAGCGCAAAGTGCGTGTCTCGAGCTAGTCGTTGCTGTCCGCTAAAGACACCATACCCTTCGTCGTCCAGCAGTTGATCGTAGTCCTCTCCAGAAAAACTCACGGAACCGAAGCCGAATCGACCTGAAGTGACTGGCCCAACAAACGAGAAGAAACTCGCATCACCGGTTTTGTCTCCGTCTTCATTTGAGATGAGACCCAAAGACTCAGAGCTACCGATATTCACCTCTGTTGAGCAGAAAAGTGGTTCTAACAATTTCTGTGTAGCATTAAGTTGCTTCTTCCCAGCGAGAATAGAATCAAAAGACTTGGGGAGTTTCTTGGTATTGTCCTTAAGAAACTCAAGCCGTGCGTTGTTCCAGAAGCTGTTGCCATCAAGGGTCTGGGCTTCCATTTCAATTCCGTTGCTGTGCTCACCAAGAACTTCAGAGTTATTAGCGATAAATTCTGCCGCACCGAGCGTGTCGGTATCGCCCTCCCAATGCAGCCATGGCGCATCAAGCTCTTTCATAATCAAACCACCGCCCGTATGGCAACCTGCACATTTTCTATCGGCACGTCCCTCAGCGCTCTTCGGTGGGTTGGCCACAAACATCTGCGAATGACCAAAGTAGGTTAATTTTCCATTTTGGTCCTGGCGGTCGTAATAGTTGAAAACTCCAGCGCTCTCATCTCTTGCCATGATTTCAAGGAAACCATCGCCAAGATCGCTGTCGGTCGAGAAGAAAATACTATCTCCATTCTCTCCGCAGTTCAGCATCGTCACGAGCCTGAATCCGTCTTGTTCGCGGATATCTGCACCTAGTAATTGGTGAGACTCGGTTACAACAGCTGTCGCCAACGAGTCCATGTCGCAATCGATCTTGCCGGCATCAACAGCTGCTCTTAGTTCTTCAAGTATGCCGCCCATTGTAGTTGGGCATTCCGATTCTTCGTCGGCGAGGAGTTGGGCAATCGGGTCTTGGAGCTTTCCGAAAATGTCGCCGTCTATCGCTTTGCCAGTCCGGTTGTTTGCTGAGCACTTGCTCAACTCCCCCTCGCCATCAAGCGGATCGGTAAAATCCGCCTTGCCACCAATTCTTGCGGTGTTTGGTGCTTCCGATGGTGAGTTGTGCGACGACGAGCACGCCCCAACGGAAACGGTGAGAAAAGAAACGATGAGATAAGAACGGGTCAACATTGCGAACACGCAAATGTTCAACCTCTATGCCATGGAACTTAGGTAAAACTTTCCCTCTAACTAACTTGAACCTAGAGTAACTTCCGGCTGCGTCGCCAAGTCTTGTAGCCAGCAAGAAGGCTGACTGTTTTCAATTGCTAGGGCGTGGGGTCGTGACCTTTTTCTGCGGTAATCAGCAAGTCGCGAGAATGAACTCCAAAGAACCGTCCCTTCGTCGCAATATTCCCCGAGACTTCGAGAACTCGAAGACCAGCTGCATGGAGTAGCTTACCGATTTCATGTAACCCAAAAGAGCGGATGGAAATCTGTTGTTCAAGCTGGTTTCCGTCATCAAAAACCAGTGACCTGTTTGATTCAATACGCGACGAGAAGTAGTTGAACTCAACTTCTTCCAAAACGACGCACCCATCACCTTCCCACCAAACACGGGTAGGTAGTTCTTCGATCACGTAGTCCCTGTTGAGGACATCCAACACAAATCGGCCCCCGGGTTTCAAAGCTCTCGCGATCCGTCGGACTGTACGTTTATTCGTCTCGTCATCGAAGAATCCAAAACTATTGAACAAGCAGAAAGCTCCATCAAACTCCTCATTGAAGTCGAGTTCCCGCATGTCTCCGTGAACGAAATTGATAGCAAGATTACGACGCTCGGCTTCCTCTGCTCCCCTTTGCAAAAGAGGTAGTGACGAGTCTAGAGCGACCATATCCACCCCTTGGGAGGCCAACTCCATAGAGTGACGACCATAGCCACATGCGACGTCAAGTACGCGAGACCCTGTCTGCAAGTTCAAACTCTCAGAAACAAACTTCGCCTCTCTTAGCGTCGCGTCGGGTGTTAAAAAAGGAAGCGTTCGCAAGTAGTGCTCTTGAAAGACATCCTCACACCATGATTTTTCCAAAGGCGCTGGTGGCGGCATTTTCCGTGGCATTGCGGCTGCTGCTGCGCCTACCGCCGCTCCTTCTATCATTTCGGCTCCAACGTTGACTTCAGTTGCGACCAGAGTATTCTCCGTGGGAGGAATAGTCGGGATTCTGTCCGCGACATCTTCCTCAACCTCCATATCTTCTTCATTTAACGCGAGAGTGGTATTTCCGAAGGAATTCTCGTCGTCGTTTTGGTTCTCGTCTCCCCCAAGCGTGGGTAGTGGAATAAGGTCGGAGGACTCAACGCCGATCTCTACTTCATCCTCTCCTAATCCATCTTCGTCAATCGCAATTGTTACATCGTCGTCATCCGCCTCTGGCATAATCACGGTATCCGCACGTGTGTCCATACGACGCCCTGGTTTGGTCGCCTCTTCGTCGAGACTGGTCGCTGCTGGAGGCACATAACCTGGATCACCAGGTTTGATGGGTCCGCGACTCATGAGCGCCCTTTCTGTCCAAGAGGCTGCCCTACAACCAGGCTCTGGCCGACTTCAAGCTGCTCTAGCAAGCTTCCGGGCCCCAGACAAAGAATCACTGTGGAGCCCAGGTGAAAGGCGCCCAAGTCTTGCCCAGGGGTAAGCGTGATAGGAGCGTCAAGCGAAGTCCAACGCGCTCCCCCGTGGAATCGCCGTGGTTCCGCTAGTCGAACTGGCGGGTTGCTAAGCTCTATATTGCCAACTCCGATTGCAGCGACCATGACGAGTGCGCCTTTGCCCCCGTCTGCTTCAAAAGGAATTACAACTCGTTCGTTACGGGCAAACAACCCATCTATTCTTGCCGCCGCACGAGGTCCAACTGGATACAAGCTACCTGGAACGTGTGTATATCCACTTATTTGCATTACGCATGGCGCATGGACACGATGGTAATCCTTCGGAGAAAGATAGATGGTCACATACGTGCCGCCTTCTAACTCTTTGGCAAGTTCGACGTCATCCAATAACTCTTTGAGTTGATAGAAGTGGTTTTTCGCTTGTAGTAAGCGGCCACTTTCAATGGTGCCGACAGCGGACACACGACCATCACTAGGTGAGATAAACGCGTCGTCATCACAAACAAAGCGTCTAGCCCCCCCACGGAGTCGACGTGCAAAGAAGCTTGAGAATGTCGGATAAGCGGAAAGTGGTTGCTCGACTTCCTTCAAAGATGCACCGACCGCTTTCGCGAAAGCAGAATACATGGGCCCGCGAAGGGGTTTCGGCAGTCGACGACGGGCCCCCCAGCCGATCGCACTGGAATAGAGAGCGGCGGGCGACCATCTAGTCCCGTTAAACACGAGTCGGTCTCGTCTAAGAGAGAAGCTCACCTAAGGTCCCAGGATTCATGAATTGGGCGGACAACGTGCCCCCCATCCTCACATTATAGTGGGATTTAGCCGATCAGAACAACAACCAGGGTAGCCGATACTCCGGAGTTTTGCTTCTAGCAGTCGTAGTAGAGGGCAAACTCGGTTGGGGTAGGACGAAGGCGCACCCTGTCGACTTCGTTTTCCTCCTTGTACTGAATCCAGGCATCCAAGAGGTTGCTAGAGAAAACGTCGCCTTTCAGCAGGAAGGCATTGTCTTTGCGCAGTGCGTCCAAAGCGCCCTCAAGGTCCTTGGGGACATGGGGGACCTCTTTTAGCTCCTCCGGTGACAGTGCGTAAATATCTTTGTCTAGGGCCTCACCGGGATCGATTTTGTTCTCTATACCGTCGAGCCCCGCCATGAGCATCGCGCCAAAGGCTAGATATGGGTTACAGGCCGCATCTGGGCATCGAAGTTCGATTCGTTTCGCTTTCGGCGACGGGCTGTACATTGGAATTCTCACGGCCGCGGAGCGGTTTCGAGCCGAGTAGGCAAGGTTTACTGGCGCCTCATAGCCAGGCACCAATCGCTTGTAGCTATTCGTTGTTGGGTTTGCAAAAGCGCAAATCGCACCCGCGTGTTTCAGAATTCCACCAATATAATGCAGCGCGAGCTCTGACAGTCCTGCGTATCCGTCGCCCGCAAAAAGAGGCTTGTCACCTTGCCAAAGAGACATGTGCGTATGCATTCCGCTCCCATTGTCTCCGTAGAGAGGTTTGGGCATGAAAGTAACCGTCTTGCCAGCAGCCAAGGCTACATTCTTGACCACGTACTTGTACCACATGGTTTGATCTGCCATCCGAAGAAGCTTGTCGTACTTCATGTCGATTTCGGCCTGCCCCGCAGTGCCAACCTCATGGTGGTGAGTTTCGACTTCGATGCCGACTTGCTGCAGTGCGAGCACCATATCGGTCCGCAAATCAGCTTGGCTGTCGACAGGTGAAGTTGGGAAATATCCTCCTTTATAGTCGGGCTTGTGACCTAAATTGCCACCCGCTTCCTCGCGCGCGGAATTCCACCGGCCTTCACTAGAATCCACATGATGCATCATGTGATTGGCGCCCTCTTCGAAGCGCACGCTGTCGAAAACGAAGAACTCAGCCTCGGGACCGAAGTAAGCCGTATCTGCAATCCCTGTCGACTTAAGGTACTTCTCCGCACGTTTCGCCAACCCCCGAGGACAACGGATGTAGGGCTCGCGCGTAATCGGATCAACAATATTACAAGTCAGCGAGAGAGTCGGGACACGCAAAAACGGATCCATCTGGGCTGTGTCTGCCTCGGGAAGCATCAACATGTCTGAGTTGTTGATAGCTTTCCAACCGCGGATCGATGACCCGTCAAAACCGAAGCCATCTTCAAGACCGTCCTCGAGACGCTCTATCGGATAGGTGATGTGCTGCCAAGAGCCAGGAAAGTCGACAAACTTACAGTCGATCATTTTTGCTCCATGTTCGCTAGCGTATTTTGCTACGTCTGCGGGCTTCATATTCTCTCCGATCTCTCTTTTCTAAAGGCACTTAGGCCGTTTGGTTAGATTGCTTCCTTGCCGGTCTCGCCGGTCCGAATTCGAATGACTTCATCAACTGGGGTAACGAAAATTTTGCCATCACCTATGCGACCGGTTCGGGCAGCTTCTGAAATTGTATCTACCACTTGGTGCACATTTTCTTCTTCTACGATGATGTCTAGTTTCACCTTTGGTACAAAGTCGACGACATAGGCAGAGCCTCTGTATACCTCTTTCTTACCTCCGGTTCGCCCAAATCCTTTGATCTCCGTGACGGTCATGCCGTGCACTCCGATCTCAGAGAGGGCCTCCTTGACCTCGTCAAGTTTGAACGGCTTGATGATGGCCTCGACCTTCTTCATACGCGATGGATATCTCGTATCTTGTTTCCCGTGTATTTCAGAAGACAAGAATCTCGAAAAAAGGAACTATTTTGCTTGAATCGGAACAAAGTCTGTCCTGAGAGTACCTACTAAATCACCAATTTTATTCACGCCCAGCTCAGCAGCCAGCTCGGAGATCTCCCCGACCAACCGAGCAGCACAATTCGGTTCAACAAAATTCTGAGTGCCGATTTGGATTGTCGACGCTCCGGCGATAAGGAACTCCAAGACGTCCTCTGCGGTTGCGATACCACCCATTCCGCATATTGGAATTCCAAGGTTCTCTCGCGCGACCTGGTAGACCATACGCAAGGCAATCGGCTTAATCGCTGGCCCCGACAAGCCGCCGAATACTGTCGCGATACGTGGCCTCCGCGTGCGTATATCCACTCCCATGGCAGAGATGGTGTTGATGATGCTTAGGGCATCGGCGCCGGCTTCCGCAATGGCCCGGGCTGGTTTGACAATATCGGTTACATTAGGCGTGAGTTTTACCCAAATGGGAAGTGAAGTGACCGCTTTGCACTGACGAACGAGGTCACCGGCGATCTTAGGATCGGTGCCGAACTCTAACCCACCTTTGCGGATATTAGGGCAAGAGATATTCATCTCTAACGCATCAATCCCATTCGTTTCTTTGGCAACACGATCTAACCCTTCAGCGCACTTCACGTATTCGTCGAAAGTAGAGCCGAAAAAATTTACGACCACCCGTGTATCAATTTCGCTGAGAAAGGGTGCTTTCTCCGTGGCAAATCTCTCGACACCGACATTCTCCAAACCAATGGAGTTGATCATCCCCGACGCTGTCTCACACATCCTAGGCACCGGATTGCCATACCGAGGTTTTGGACTTATCCCCTTCGTCACAACGCCGCCCAAATCCGATAAC
Source organism: uncultured Kofleriaceae bacterium (assembly GCA_964410875.1). Lineage (GTDB taxonomy): Bacteria > Myxococcota_A > Polyangia > Haliangiales > Haliangiaceae > CAYPIX01. Next base: position 3,898 of record CAYPIX010000104.1, on the reverse strand, counting down.
GAGGTCAAGGATTTGAACTCCGAAGCGTAACCGAACGTACCTGACGCGGTTAAGACCGGGTTTCGAAGGGTAAGACCGCCAAAGTCGGTCATCAGATCTATCAAGTTGAGCCCCTTCCATAGCCATCATCCATATCGGCTAAGTCGAACACCGGGCCATCAACGCATGCATAACGAAACGGTTTGCTTTTGCAGGGAACTGCGCAAACCAGGCAGGCTCCTATGCCGCACGCCATTTCACCCTCGAGACTGAGGAAGGCGGTAAGCGAGTGACGTCGAGCAAGTCGGCTAACCGCATGGAGCATAGGATCGGGACCACAGGCTAGAATCCTTGGCTTTTCACCTAGTCGCAAGGCCTCCTCTAACTGCTTGGACACAGCATCGGTTACGTACCCCTTTTCACCTTCGCTTCCGTCTTCAGTCACCAGAGTAACCTTGGCGCCTGTCTTCTTAATATCGGAACGCAAAACCAGGTCCGTACTGGTCCGACCACCGTAAAAAAGACGACTTGTCGTCTCCGGAAATTCCTCCGAGGAAAACTTTGCTTGCATCAAAAGCGGGGCTAAGCCAACTCCACCAGCAACAAGCCAATCTTCACAATCGACGTCAGGAACCGGGAAGCGATTACCCAACGGTCCCAAGAGTTGGAATTCTGTACCAGGGTGAACATCTTCTAAGAGCGAACTTGCTTTGCCGTTCGCCTTTACCAAAATATCGGCAAAATCTTCTGTTACTTTTAAGAGAGAGAATGCCCTCGGCAGTAGTGGATCAGCGCCCCAGACCGAACACCGAAGCATCACGAATTGCCCAGGAGTTGCTCGCAACAGGAAGTCGGCTCCAGTCAACCGCAGAACAAATGTCTTGGGACCGAGGTCAATTTTCTCCGCCAATGTAGCCGTGCGGTAGAGCAACGCGAACGGGTCATACCACAGGCAATCGAGACTACGATGGCTGAGAATCGGCGTAACGCCAGGTTGGCTCCCCATCGAACAATGGTGCTACTGTGGCGATAACTTGTCCCAAATCCGCTGGAGTATACCCAGGTGACTCTTTCTCGAGAGCGGCCAAAACAGCGCGACCAAGCGCCTCCGCACTTTGAAACCTCTTACTCGGTTCGGCTTGAACAGATTTCTCGACCAGAAAGTCCAAGGGCTCAAGGTCACTATTTATTTCGGAGGGAAGCGGAAAATTCTCCCTTTGAGATTCTGTCCACGTGCTCCGCAAACCCGGCTGGACGTATTTTCGGGAACAACCGGTGGCCAGTAAGCAGTTCGAACAAGACCACACCGACAGAAAACACGTCAGCCCTTCCATCGATCTTTCGGGCGAGAAGAAGTTCTGGTGCGCTATAGCCAGGCTTACCAAACAGGGGCTTCTTATGTTGGGTTTCCTCTGCTTTCACCGCGATACCAAAATCCAGCAGTTTGACTTCCCCTTGGGTTGAGACCATCACGTTTCCGGGGGACAGGTCGCAGTGAACTAACCGCAAGGGAACACCAAAACTATCCCGAGCATTGTGAACGTATTCCAAGGCAGAACACACCTCAGAAACAATGAACAAAACGTGTTTGGTAGAAAGTAGTTTTTTCCTCGTGAGTTTACGAAGAGCCCTGCCGTCAACACCTTCGATGTACTCCATTTCTATATAGCGAGTTCCAAAAGAGGCACCCGTTCCTAGTACTCGCACAATGTTTTTATGTTGGAGGGAATTTCCGAGGGACGCTTCCTCCAGGAACTGCGCATTGACAGAGCTGCTGTCTAGGTACTTCTCCCCAATTCGTTTCACAACAACGGGCCGCCCCGAAGATGCCGTATGAGCCAGAAAAAGCTCCCCCATCCCGCCGGTAGCGATCCGTTTACGAAGAATAAAATGGCCGAACTCCTGAGTTTCTCCGCCCAACGTCAGACCTCTAGGAAGCGACTAGCTCGCTTCTCTCTTGGAACAGTTCCAGATGCATTACGATCGCATCCTCGTTGTCTTCAACGTAGTAGCGATGACGAGTACGAACGGTTGAAAAACCCACGCTTTCGTAGAGCCTGCGTGCAGGAGAGTTCGACTCCCTTACCTCGAGTGTGATGCAACGGATTTGTTGGTCCCTCGCTACAGAAAGAAGATTCTCTACCATCATTCGCCCATAGCCCTTGCCGCGTTCACTCTCAAGAACTGCGATATTCAGGAGGTGAATCTCGTCCTGAACGATCCAATAGTTGCAATACCCGAGAATCGACTCGGGTGCACTGGCCTTTCGAAGTACACAAACATGCGCCCAGTCCCGCGATAGTTCTCCCAAAAAGACGTCTTTAGTCCATGGCCGCCCGTGGGCGCTTCGCTCCACGTCACAGACTCCTGAGACGTCAGATTCGCGCATTGGCCCAAGTAGGACTCTCTCCTGGCTCTCGACACCCATCCTGGTGCGATTTTTCCTGAAGCAGGGCTCTAGGGTCAATGATTCGGCCCTGACTGAGCCTCTCAGTCAGAGGTGCTTGCCTATAGCGGAACTGAGCTGAGAGATGCCATCTCCTGTTAGGGACGAGCAAAGTACCGGGGCAACACCAAGTTCCGGCGTCATACGAGCAACAACGGGCTTCCGCTTCGACTTCGCAAGCTTGTCAACTTTAGTCAGCGCAACCACTACGGGTACTTTCATCTCGCGAAACCACGCCAACAAATCGTCTTCTTCGGTGGCAGGCCCGCGCCGAATATCTATTAAAAGGGTTACTATCTTCAGATTAGGACGCTGGAGATAAGCTTCCACCATCGGTTGCCATCCATCTCGAGTCGCCCTAGAGACCTTCGCAAAACCAAATCCAGGTAGGTCAACAAAGGAAATAGGTCCGACCGGGGATTTGACCTCGAACCAGTTGATAAGTCGCGTTCGTCCAGGCGAATTTGACGTTCTGGCCAAATTGTTGACGTTTAACAAAGAATTGATCAGTGACGACTTGCCAACATTGGAGCGGCCAACAAATGCCACTTCGCTTTGTTTGGACTCGGGAAAGTCGCTCGGTTTGGCTGCCGATGTCGAAAAGACCGGCGAATGAAACTTCATCTTAGTGAGCGATCTCCTGCCACTTCGCCTCTACCTCAAAGGGCGTTATTTTTGCTCCCGCCTGATGACAGCCGAGGCATAGTTTTTTTCGAGCTTCTTTAGACGAGAGGTCAACCAAACCTAGGATTTCTGCAAGTAAGGGATTTCTCATGATGTCTTCATCACGGTAACCCCGGCCAGCTCCATGGCACGCCTCACATTGGACCCCTGGTAATGGGCTTTGGCCAAGCGGGGCTAACCCTGTTGCATGGCAAGTTCGGCAAGCTGTTTCTGTAGCTCGTTCCCCTAAGGTGAGTGTCGCTTTGGCGTGTGGTGAGTCCCGCCATTTCTTCGCTTGTTCTTGATGACACGATTCACAATCAGAAACCCCGACGTAATCCATTTCTGTGGCTCCGCTAAGGAGGCAGAGCGCTACTCCTAGAACCGCGAAATAACCACAGAATACCGAACGCATAGGGTCGGGTAACACAGCACTCGCCCACCGTCAACGAAGCGTGTTAAGCAGCCTTTATGTCGCGATTGTTCGGTCTAACTGGCGGTATCGCTACAGGTAAGACTCTGGTTTCCGACATTCTCGCAGAACTGGGTGCATCAGTCGTAGACGCCGACATTGTTGCGAGAGAAGTCGTAGAGATTGGCAGTGAGGGGTTAGCAAAAATCCGGACCACTTTCGGAGAAAAGGTCATCCTAAAAAGCGGAGAGCTCGATCGCGAGCGCTTGTCCAATGTCGTTTTTTCAGACGACAGCGCACGGCAAAAGCTTAATTCTATTGTGCACCCCCTCATCGCAAAGCGAAGCAAAGACAAAATTGATGAACTTCACGCGAAGGGAAACGCATTGGTCATTTAC
>CAYPIX010000103.1:0-12552 GCA_964410875.1 uncultured Kofleriaceae bacterium | reverse complement strand
GGCTCAGACGCGGGCGCATAACCCGCAAACCAGGCGTGATCTCGATGAGGATGCCAGCCATCTACGACATCGGGCTGCGCTATCCGGCTGCGCACTTGGGCGGTGCCAGTTTTTCCGACGATCTCGACGATTTCGCTTCGACCTCTAGAAAAAGCCGTCCCCCCTGAAGCATTCACCGCGTTCCACATACCTCGTTGGATAAGGGCGAGGTGCTCTTCAGGGAGTTCTACTTTTCCGCGCAAAATCGGTTTGTACTCGGCAATTTGGTCACCAAGAGACGTTTCCACAGAGTGTACAACCTGAGGCACAAAGACACTGCCACCATTGGCAAGCGCAGCATAGGCAATAGCCAACTGCAAGACGGTCACTTCTACGTCGCCCTGTCCTACGGCAAAATTTAGAGTGTGCCCAATCTTATAATTCTCTCGCTGCTCATACCAAGCGCGAGTGGGAATGCGACCGCGTACATCCCCGTTTAAGCCAAGACCACTAGGGACCCCAAAGCCGAAACTAACTGCAGTCTCAGCCATCTCGTCGATTCCAATACGCTCAGCGATTTGCCAAAAATACACATTACAGGAATGTTGAATCGCACCCTCGAGGTTTAGGTGCCCGTGTCGACTGGTACATCGAAATTTCCTGCGGCCTTGTTCGTGCACTCCACCACAAAACAGCTTCTCGTTTGGGTCGACCACTCCCTTGCGAAGTCCTGCCAAGGCAGCAATGAACTTAAACGTTGAACCCGGTGGGTAGTGCTGCTGGACTGTCTTATCTATGAAAGGCTTACGCGGATCATTTATGAGCAAACTGAGTTCTTCTTTGCTCAGCTTTCCGGTCATTACGTTTGAATCAAATGTCGGCCGAGACACCAGCGCCAAAATTCGGCCGGTATCGATCTCAACCACGGCAACGGCAGCAGCCGACTGCTCTGCAACTGCGTCTTCGACAATTTTCTGTAATTCGAAATCGAGACTCAGGATCAAGTTATGTCCAGCGACCGGGGAAACGTGCAATGGAGCATCGATTAGCTCGTTCGCGTTGTCCACTCGTCGGTTCGCTACATCGTGAACATATCTTTCAACACCATGGCGCCCACGTAGGTAGGTTTCCCATTGTTTTTCTAATCCGTAGCGCCCCAAAGTGTCGGTTGGCAAATAACCGTCGTCTTGATAGCTGGCCAATTCGCGCTTGGTTATTTTGTTCATATAACCAAGGAGGTGAGCTGCGCTTTTTCCAGCCGGGTAATTCCGCCATGGCTCGTCGCGAACGGCAACGTCGGGGAAACCTCCCCGCGATTGAGCTAGAAGAGAGGCTCGATCTAGACCCTGGTCCTCTAAGACCAAAACCTGACGTCTCCCCCCCCTCCCCTTCGACAAGCGCTCTTTCACTTTTTCCTGCTCATCGTTTGTCAGAGACAATAAACGTGCGAACTCTTGAAACCGGCGTATTGGGAGAATTGTGGGCGCTGCGTAGACGTTAAATGCAGGACGGTTGGTAGCCAGCTTGGTTCGGTGTTTGTCCATAATGGCACCGCGCACGGAAGGCAAGCGCCTTTGATCGACCACATTGGCCATGGCGGTGCGATTGTGCTCCTCCCCGTTGAGCACTTGCAGCTGCCACAAGCGACCAATCAAAACCAGGAAAGCAAACCCGAGAACCCACAGTCCCCATCCAAGTCGCTGGGCTACCAACGTTGCAACAGGTGCCTCGTCGACAGCCCCCTCCAGTTTCACAGCGGTAGCACTCCTCCGAGAGCCAATTGTCTCTCTCGTTGCGTGCGCACGAACTTCGCATCAATTTGGCGACAGATGGCAAATACCATCGGAGCGATAACGGCAGAGCTTAAAGCGACCCAAAAGATCGTCAGCACATAACCACTGCTTGGCGGCCCCGCCCCAATACCATGTCGAAAAAGCGCCATAACGACTCCGGCGATGGAAGCTCCTAGAAAACCAAGAGAGCTAGAAAACAACCATCCGCGAACCAGTAGACGACTCTGGACTGAGTAAAAAATGAGGGCAACCAGGCCGGAGGAAAGAGCACAAAGCCCAGCGGGGTTACCTTGAATCAAATCTGACACATAGCCAACGACAACTGCCGCCAGAATCGCCCGGACCGGTTTTCGTTTCGTCGATAGCCCGAGGTGGACGCCGACAAGACTCGACATCAACGGGATAGAGGAAAATGGAAGCCACCTCGAAATTGTTGCTATCGCGGCAACAATCAAACCGAATACTAGTACGTACGCGAAAGTTCTCACTAGAAGGGGTCCAAGGTATGGGCCAGCTTCGACTTCAAAAGCGTGCCTCCGTCCGGATCAGGCGGCGGTGGCGGCGCCATCAGAACCAAAACGTTAGATAACCGTCCGATGTCTACAGATGGTGTTACCGCGACTTTCTGGTAGAGGCCGAATTCTATTTTAGAAATTGTTTCCACGAACCCAATACGAATTCCTGGCGGAAACGCCCCGCCCAACCCGCTGGTTACAATTTCATCACCCTCTCGAATGTCTTGATCTTTTTCAAGGTACTCTATGTGACTCTGGTACGAATTATCATCCGACGTACCAGTGAGAACACCGCGTCCACCGGTTCGCACCACTTTAACGTCGATAGACGATTGCGGATCCGACAGCAAAAGGACTTCTGCATAGGGACCGTTGGTCGACTGAATTCGTCCCACCAATCCAGCATGGCTTACAACGGGCATACCATCCTGTAACAATGCGTTCTCTTGTAGAACTTTGATCCGTTGTACGCGGAAGAACGGATTTACGCTCGACGACACCACTCTAGCGCCAACTGTGTCCCCAAAATTTTGTCGTCTTAGACGAACGAGCTTCTCTAGCTCTTCAGTGTTCTTACCGCGCTGTCCAAGCTGGGCATTTTCAAGTTGTAGCTTCTCCACCTTCGCACGCAGCTCATTGTTTTCTTCTTCAACGTCCACAAGCCAAATGTAACGAGACCAAACGCCTCCGATTCCGTCGACAGTCCACGAGACCACCGACTGAACTGGAGAAAGAACCCGAACGACAATTCGCTCTACAATATTGTGCTGGGCCGGCTCCTTTAAATTGGCGCGAAGAAGGAAAAAGGGAACCGAGAGCAAAATCGTTGCTAGCCCGTACTGGAGAAGCTTCCGACGCATGCTACCCTAGCTAGTGAAGAGCAATATCCTTGAGCAATTTGAGCTCATCGAGTGCCCGCCCGGTTCCCAGCACGACAGAAAGCTGAGGATTCTCGCAAACCATGACCGGAAGCCCTGTTTCCTCGCGGAGGAGAACGTCCAGATTCTTTAAGAGCGCTCCGCCACCGGAAAGAACGATGCCTTTATCAACGATATCTGCCGAAAGTTCTGGCGGAGTTCGCTCCAGGACCGTGCGAACACAGTCGACCAAAGCGTTGACCGGTTCTTGTAGGGCCTCTCGAATTTCATCGGAGTTTACAACCAGCGTTTTAGGAACGCCGGCGACAAGATCGCGTCCCTTTACTTCAACGGTTAATGCTTCTGGCAGCGGGTAAGCGGAACCGATTTCTTTCTTGATAACTTCTGCAGTGCGCTCGCCGATAAGCAGATTGTATTTCCGCTTGATGTACTGAACGATTGCCTCGTCCATCTTGTCACCCGCAACGCGAATAGACTTACTAAGGACAATTCCCGCTAGAGAAATCACTGCGACCTCTGTGGTCCCGCCGCCAATGTCGACGATCATATTGCCGGAGGGTTCCGTAATCGGGAGGCCTCCACCAATTGCCGCTGCCATGGGCTCTTCGATCAAATAAACTTCGCGCGCGCTGGCGGCAAGCGCGCTGTCACGAACGGCGCGTTTTTCAACCTCTGTGATTCCCGAGGGAACGCATACGATAACTCTAGGTCTAACCAGGGTCCTTCGCTGATGCGCTTTCTTAATAAAGTAACGAAGCATGGCCTCGGTAACCTCAAAGTCAGCGATGACGCCGTCCTTCATGGGCCGTATTGCAACAATGTTCCCTGGAGTACGCCCCAGCATTTCCTTGGCTTCTCCGCCAACGGCCAGAACTCGTTTCACCCCCGAAGCACCACGTTGCACGGCAACCACGGATGGTTCATTAGCGACAATGCCTCGGCCTTTAACAAACGTCAGAGTTGTTGCTGTCCCGAGATCGATCGCTAGGTCGTTAGAGAAGAGACCGTAAACCCAATCGAATAACATATGCCCGCCTGTGGATATCTGGGGTGGTACTTGGCGTTAACTTTCTGGTTTTACTAGCCAAGTAAAAAAGTGAGGTTAATTCCAGAAGTACGCTGGTTAACATGCTGTTACCGGGGATGGCAACACCGGAAGTCCCCGCCCGAGCGCGCCCAAGTTCGCTTTTGCGATTCCGGCAAGGCCCAAGTGAGCCGAAGTCGGGGAGTTCCGAATGTCTACGCCACACCAACGGACCACCAAGACTCCCTTATCAGCCCACCACAAACCTCGCTCTTAGCGGTCTCCAGGTATTAGTATGCGCCGGCAATGCTTGAGCAACTGCGGAAACAATCGTCGTCTTTCATCATCTGGATGCTGTTCGCGATCATCATTTTGGCGTTCGTCCTCTTCTTCGGTCCCCAGGCAGGCCCCGAGATGTTTTCTTGCGCCGGTTCCGGTCAAATCGGCAGCGTACAGGGAAAGAGCATCCCTGAGAGTTCCTGGCGTTACGCAATGCAAACTCTTGGCTTCGGCTCAGATGCAAGTTTCGAAGAGCGGCACCTCGCAGTCGACGCGCTAGTTGAGCGTGAACTCTTGGCGCAAGCTGCCGAAGACAGTGGCTTCCGCGTTCCTCCCGAAAAGGCAGCCGAGCACATGGCCAACGGCGACTTCTTACTTCTCGGGCAGAAGCAACCGGCGCCTTGGTTTGACGATAACGGTGTCTTAGATGTCGAACGGATGGGCCAAATAGCCAGAAACCTGGGACTGTCGTCGGTTGACCACCTAATCAATGAACAAGCGCGCGAACATCTTGCCCAGTTTCAACGCGGAGCCCTCTTTGCTCAGGGCCAAGCATCGCCCGACGAAGCAAAAGCACGGTACGTGGCTTCGAACACAAAGATTTCTCTGGACTATGTTCGTTTCGGTGCCGCCCGTTACCGTGATGCTGTGTCCTTGGACGACGCAACTGTTAGCCAGTATGCAAATGCGCTTACAGGTACGCTTAAAGAGAAATGGGAAACTGAGAAAGATCGTTGGAGCGCGGAAAGGAAGTGGACTCGCGCAAGAATTCTGTTCCTGAAGAAAAACGACGGAGCCAAGGAACGGCTTAGCTCTTTTCGCAAGCAAATCGAATCAGGCACCCCCTTCGAGGTTTTGGCAAGGAAACACTCCGAAGATAGCGCAAGTAAATCACGCGGCGGAGATTTAGGTTGGCGAGCCTCCGACTCGTTAGGGCACGGAAAAGAACTAGTAGAGGCCGTTGAGAAGATGGGCGATGCAACGCTTACCGATGTTGTAGAGACACCACGAGGCTTTTACATTGCAAAGATAGAGGAGCGGCACGAAGGCACACTCTCTTTCGACCAAAAACGTCTAGACCTCGCCTGGGAAGAAGCTGCCAAAAAAGCGAGCCTACAGGCTGCAGGAATGGAGGCAGACCGAGCACTAGCCATGGCGCAGGCTAGAACGATGGACTCCGTTTTTGAAAAGGGCGCCACACCCGTACGGCCACAAATCAACATACCGCCGGGTGGGAATCTCACCCCTGAGCAGATTGAAAAAATTAAACAACAGCTTCAGCAGCAGATGCAGGACGGCGCTAAGCCACCCATATCTGGGTCGCTTTGGAAAGTCGGACCTGAAATTCCAGTTCAAGATGGTGGCGAAGCAGAAGCAACGCCTACCCCAGCAGAAAAAGCAGCTCCGACTGAGAACGCGGCAGTCGAACTACCAACGATCAAGCTCACAAAGAAGGTCGACTTCCCAAATATGGAAACTGCAGGCCCAATCGAACGTTCCGATTATATTGCGGGCGTTGGAACCTCGAAGGAGCTTGTAAACGACTTGTTCGATTCGGCACCTCTCGGCAAAATTTCTGGCAAAAAGTACGAAATTACTGACCCAGACGGTAAGCCCATTGCGTACGCTCTCGCTCGAGTCACCGACCGACAGAGTGCAGACATGGAAGCTTTTAAGAAGGACCAGCAAGATCTCGTTGACGACCTTCGACTCCGAAACGGCGCGAATAACGCAAAAGCATGGGTGCAAGAAAAATGTAAAGCGTTGGCAACCAACAAAGACGTTGCCATCTACCCGCGGTATCTAGCGGCGGATCCCAACGCGACGGGCGGCGTTACGTACGCCCCTTGCCAAATGTTGTTGCAGCAACGTTCGCAGTTCTAGCAGCGCTTACCGGAACGGCTAACGCCCTGAGCTTGTTAGGCGCGCCTCGCCTTTACCCCCCTTGACGGCCGAAAATCCGTGCTTAGGTTGTGTGGGCTATGCGAATGGAGAAACTCACCATAAAGGCCCGTGAGGCTGTTGTACAAGCCTATGATATTGCTTCGGAACGCTCCCATCCAGAAGTGCGTCCGGAGCATCTATTGCTGGCACTTGTCGAACCAAGCGATGGACTAGTACGCCGACTTCTCGTGCGACTTGGGGTGTCGGCTGATTCTGTCTTCGCCGATACCGAGGCTGCTCTGAAAAAATTACCTTCCGTCGAAGGTGCAGGAATGAGCCTGTCGATTTCCAATTCCCTTGCACGAGTTTTCAGCCAAGCGGAATCCGAAGCGCGAACGTTTACCGATGAATTTATCTCTTCAGAACACTTTCTCTTGGCCATCCTAGAAAAAGGCGACGAGTCGCGCACTATTTTGACTAACCTGGGTACCGACAGAAAACGCTTTCTTGAAGCACTGGAGTCTGTTCGTGGCGGACAGCGAATCAAAGATGAAGCCCCAGAATCGAAGTACGAAACCCTTAAACTGTACACTCGCGACCTAACTGGAGAGGCGGAGAACAACAAGCTCGACCCGGTGATTGGCCGTGATGCGGAAATCCGCCGAACCATCCAAATTCTCAGTCGTCGCAGCAAGAACAACCCGATTCTGATTGGTGAGGCAGGCGTTGGAAAAACCGCTGTCGCGGAAGGAATTGCCCAGCGGATTGCCAATGGTGATGCCCCAGAGTCGCTTCGAGAAAAGCGAATTGCTGCCCTCGATCTGGGCCAATTGCTAGCTGGGACTAAGTACCGAGGCGAATTTGAAGACCGGCTCAAGGCTTTGCTCAAGGAGATCAACAACGCAGACGGCCACATCATCCTATTTATAGACGAACTCCACACCATGGTTGGTGCAGGCGCCACGTCGGGGGCAATGGACGCCGCCAACCTATTAAAACCAGCGCTGGCACGTGGAGAACTTCGCTGTATCGGCGCAACCACTCTCGATGAGTACCGGCAATACATCGAAAAAGACAAAGCACTCGAACGGCGTTTTCAGCCGGTACTGGTGGATGAGCCGAGTGTGGAAGCGTCCGTTGCGATTCTCCGTGGCCTTAAAGAGCGGTACGAAGTGCATCACGGCATTCGGATTCAGGACAGCGCCCTTGTCGCCGCAGCACGACTTTCCGATAGGTACATCGGCGAAAGACAATTGCCTGATAAAGCTATCGATCTGATCGACGAAGCAGCTTCTCGCCTAAAAATGGAAATTGAATCCGTACCTACTCCTATCGATACACTCGAAAGACGGATCGCGACGCTTGAGGTCGAGAAGGCAGCACTTGAAATCGAAAAGGACGAGAGATCAAAAAAGAGGCTCCCGGACGTCGCCAAAGAAATAGCCGAACTAAAAGAGAAGTCAAAATCGATGCGAGCCCAGTGGCAAGAAGAGCGCAACCGAATTGAAAGTCTTCGAAACAGCCAAGCCGAACTAGAAACAGCTCGGATAGAGGCAGAAAGAGCCCAGAAAGCTGGAGAATTTGGAACAGCGTCGGAAATTCGCTTTGGCAAGATACCCGAACTCGAAAGGCAACAGAGTGAGAGTGCAGTCGCCCTCGAACAAGCTCAAAAAGACGGTGGGTTTCTTCGCGAAGAAGTAACGACAGAAGATATTGCCGCTATTGTCGCGAGTTGGACTGGTATCCCAGTCGAGCGCATGGTGAGCAGTGAAGCAAAGAAACTGACTTATATGGAAGATGCCCTGCGAAAACGGGTCGTGGGACAAGATAAAGCAGTGACGGCTATCGCTTCTGCGGTAAAGCGTGCGAGAGCAGGTCTGCAAGATCCCAATCGCCCCATCGGCTCCTTTCTTTTCCTAGGGCCTACCGGCGTTGGAAAAACCGAAATCGCGCGCACCCTTGCGGATTTTCTTTTCGATGACGAATCCGCCTTGGTGCGAATCGATATGTCCGAATATCAGGAGAAGCACTCGGTATCACGACTTGTGGGAGCTCCTCCGGGATACGTGGGGCACGAAGAGGGAGGCCAACTTACCGAGGCCGTTCGCCGTAAGCCCTACAGTGTAGTCCTGCTTGACGAGATGGAAAAAGCGCACCCGGATACCTGGAACATCCTCCTACAGGTGCTTGATGATGGAAGGTTAACGGATTCCGCAGGTCGCAATGTCGACTTTAGGAACACGGTCATTGTCATGACATCAAATGTTGGCTCCTCTGCTATCGCGGCAAACACTGACCAAGCTCAAACTGAAAAGATGGTAGAGCAAGCTCTTCGTTCGACCTTCCGGCCAGAGTTTTTGAACCGAATCGACGAAACAGTCACGTTTTCCACTCTCGGAAAACCGGAACTTCGGAAGATTGTCGATATCCAATTGGAACGTATGCGCGGACTTCTAGAGGCCCAGGGGCTGGCTCTAAAGCTCAGCGAAACCGCTGCCGACTGGATTGCAGAGAAAGGCTACAATCCAGAATACGGAGCTCGCCCTATCAAGAGAAGTATCCAAAAACACCTTTTGGACCCACTCGCTGACCAGATTCTTGCCGGCAAGTTCAAAAGCGGTGATACGATTATCGCGAGTGTTTCTGAAAGCGGACTTCTCTTTAATGCCGCACCGACCGAAGCCCTCGCGAACGCAGCATGAACCCGAACGGTAAAGATCCTTACAAGACTCTCGGCGTCTCCGAGACCGCCAGCCAGGCTGACATAAAGCGTTCGTACCGAGATCTTGCTAAGAAATATCACCCCGACCGTTCGGGCGCCGATAAGCGTAGCGAAAACCGCTTCAAGGAAATCACTGCAGCCTACGAAGTACTGGGAGACGCTGACAAGCGCGCAAAGTATGACTCGATGAGGCGTGGCGGTTTCCCCCCCGGTATGGACGGGCAACAGTTTGACTTCGGAGATTTATTCTCTCAGTTCTTCGGCGGAGGTCGAGCGACCTATCAGTCCTACCCACAAGGAGGACGCTCCCCCTTCGGAGGCGGAGGCTTTTCCGATCCTTTTGGCGCCCCTCCGCAACAACGAAGGCAGCGCGCAGCTAAACCTAAGTCGACGGAAAAAAAAGTAAAGGCAATCGACGGGTCTACGCTTCTTCAAAAAGGTACCAACACCTATGGCGACGCGAAGCTTTCTCTCGAGCAGGCTCTCCTTGGCGCAAACATCGAAGTGCCGACTCTTTACGGGCGAGCGTCTGTAAAAATCCCTGCGGGTACCAATAGCGGAGTAAAACTACGTTTACGCGGGCAAGGTGCCAAACAGCGTGGAAGCGCTGGAGACCACTTCGTCACAGTGCAAATAAAAATCCCTAAGAAGCTCAGTAGCGAGTCGAAAAAGCAACTGAAAGCGTTCCTCAAGACCCTTCCTGAAAACTCATAGGGGCCTTGGTATGTCTCCCCAAGACCCTTTTCGTGGGCAACTAGCAGCAGCGACTTCCCGCGCCGAAGCTTGGTTAACTCAGTATTAAGGAGCCGTTACGTCCAGGAGGCTTCTAGTCACAGAGATACGAGTAATTTCTTCTTCAGGCCAGGTGCACCGGGCTCGAACAGCCTTCCCTGACTCAGGGACGGTTACGACAAAAGCAACCTCGCCGTTCTCGGGGCTGGTCGCCTTCTGGGTTGCGGTCTCACCGCTTGCGGTGTCGACTTCAACTAAAGAAATATCTGCTTCTGCTCTTCCCGTCGAAACAACCACAGACACCTGAATACCCGCAGTAGCTACGTCTTCGTCGTCACCCGTTGTGAAAGTCCAACTACCCCCATCTCCAACAACAGCGGTTTCGGATGACAAAGAACAGGACAGGTCCCCCTCACCGTCAAAAACAAAGATCGCGCGAGAAGAGCGCACTTCGCGACAACCGTTATCGCCGACTAGCGTCAGGGTGACTCGCCCTTCGGGAAGCGTTGGTTCGATCTCAACGATGCCGTCAACGCCAACTTCGCCCTCGTACTCCGTCGCCACACTGTCTTCTTCATCGGTGGCAACAAGAAGACGAACCGGCTCACCTTCGTCCAAAGCAACGCGTATACGCAATCCGATTTGCAATCCGGCCTCGTCACTAACATCGTCAGCGGATGAATAGGAGGTGTCATCGAGTGCCCATGAAAAGCGGACACCATCGCAAAGCTTCGTCGGCTCACTTCCACAGGCAGCGAGCCAAACGGCTAGGCTTATGGCGACCAGGATCCTCAATAGGAGGGCAGAATGGCCCAGACCTCCCTCGGAGGCCAGTGGCTTACGGACAGTTCGGAAACTTAGGCTTGAAATTCCGAGGGCTTCACACCGCCCCATTAGCTATCTCGTGACAATGTATGTATTTCTGCTACCACTAGAATGTGACTGCGGCTCACAAAAAGTCCTCGCGAGCGACCACCCAATTGGAAATCGATCAGTACCTTGAGTACGAACGAGTTGGTGTTGAAGTTCTCGAAGACGGACTGAAGGAAATCGGTTTTGGTGAGTTTTTAGTCGAGCGGAAATTAATTTCCCGGTTCCAGCTGCTTCAAGCGTTGCAACTGCAAGATAGGCGGCCGGACTTCAAAATAGGACAGTGCATTACGGCGCTTGGTTTCCTAGCAACGCCAGAGATAGACGCGCTTCTCGGCGCCTGGAAAAAGCTCTAGGGCAAAGCTTCCCCGATCATAATGAAAAGGGGCTTGTGTTTTGTAGCCCAACATGTCACCTACAGGTGACATGAAGTCAGTGGACACGGATTTGGTCTGGCGAGCTCTTGCAGATCCTACGCGTCGAGGGGTTCTCGACTTTCTCTCCGCTGGACCAAAAACTACAGGCGAAATCGTCTTGGAATTCGACAGTATTTGTCGAACGGGTGTCATGAAGCATCTGGGAATTCTCGAATCCGCCAACCTCGTCGTACCGCGTAGGGAGGGCCGTGTTCGTTGGAACCACCTAAACCCTGTCCCCATTCAACGCGTATGCGATCGCTGGATCTCAAAGTATGTGAGCCGAATGGCATCTGCCATGTCGCGACTCAAAGACCTATCTGAAAATCAGTAACAACGCCCCCAAAAAGGAGAAAATTGTATGCCCCGTTTCGAACCCGCCCAAGTTGGCAGCTATGAATTAGAAATTGACATCAACAGTTCACGAGAAAACGTTTGGAAAGCCCTTACGAAAGAAACCAATGCATGGTGGTTGCCCTCGTTCCACATGGTCGGAGAAGGCTCAATTATCAATATGCGGGCAGAGGCCGGTGGACAACTGCTAGAGAAAAAAGAAAACGGAGCCGGTCTGCTTTGGTGCACCGTGCATGCAGTTGACCCGGGAAATTCCATCCATTTCGTTGGCCATTCCTTCCCGGCCTGGGGCGGACCAGGCACGAGCATGCTCATTTTCAACCTTGAAGACAACGGCAACGGGTGCAAGCTAAAGGTAAGCGATCACCATTTTGGGCTAGTCACAGAGCAACACCTAACCAGCCTTCAGGAAGGTTGGACTCTGCTCTTTACGGAAGGCCTCAAAAAGCACTGCGAAGCGTAACCCCTTAGAAGTGCGGAGGCGGATCGTTCTGTGGGCCAAAACTCTCGCCGCCAGAAGTAGCTTGAGAGGCCAGCTGCTCGATACGTGCCTCGGCCTTGTTTAACCGTTTCAAAAACAATTGCAGAGCCGAGTCGAGATCTTCTAGAAGAACCTGCTGGTGACTCAGCCGTTCTTCCAGAGTTCGCAGTCGCTCCTCCATTAGATTGCTTTACAAACCGCTTCGGTGAAAGCCTTGGTGTTGGCTTTGCCACCAAGGTCGCCGGTCCTTGAAGCTTCATTACCGAGAGCGGCGAAAACACCCTTTCGAAGACGGCTAGCTGCTTCGGTCTGGCCAATATGATCGAGCAAAAGTCCCGCAGACATTAGAAGTCCACATGGATTGGCAATTCCCTTACCGGCAATATCCGGTGCAGTACCGTGAACCGCTTCAAAAATAGCGAGACCATCCAGACCAATATTCGCTCCGGGGGCGACACCTAGACCGCCAATTAGCCCAGCTGCTAAGTCTGAAAGGATATCGCCGAACAAGTTCATCGTTACAATGACGTCAAATTTTTCAGGGCGCGTCACCATATTCATAGCTGTTGCATCCACGATCATATCGTCACAGGTAATCTCAGGAAACTCTTTCGCGACTTCGCGA
>CAYPIX010000102.1:0-12779 GCA_964410875.1 uncultured Kofleriaceae bacterium | reverse complement strand
GCGGCCGCGGCCGCGGCCGCCGACCCTGCTCCAAACGCTATCGAAGCGGAGAGGAGCGTGGCGAGTCGGGACGCGTTTTCCATACCCCTTACATCAGCAACCTTTGTGCCGTGGTGTAGGCGAGCGTAGGCGTAGTGATAACAGTAAGTTAGCGTGCGTTCTGGAGTCTTTTAGACCCGGCAAAATGACTGACAATGTAGGTCAATTACCCCCACAGGGAGACCGCCCCAGAGAGGCTGCATTGGACCTTCCGCACCGAGCACCGTTGGGGCGTTACTTCTTAACAAACAGGTACTGCTGTTGGCCCACGTCCAGCAGCAAGTTGCCGTCGACCGTTTGGAAAGGCAGGCTGGCAACAGGGGCATCCGTGAGCATCAGAAGAGATTGGTTTGCCTCTTTATACCGAACGACTTCGCTCTTCCATTCTCCGACGTCGAGGATGTGCCGACGCCCTTTCTTGCGAATAGACAGTGAACCAAGAGCCTCGTTTTCGTAGTCGCCAATGTAGGGTGCGAACCACTTGGCCGAGTTGGAAGAGGCAATTTTGCTTAGAGCTCTCTTTACGTTTTTCTCTCGTTGAGACCTAATAAATTCAAGCCTCTTGGAGGCCTTGGCTTCTGCGCCCAATACTAGTTCCAGAAGGCGTCTCTCAATTACGGCAGTAAAACCATTTGTCCCCTGGGCATTGGCTAAAATCACCAGACCGAGATCGTGTTCGGGCCAAACTTTCAAGAGAGCTGTAAAACCCATGGTGTTTCCGTTGTGACCAACGGATTTCAGGTCTGATTCGTTCGAGACCATTAGTCCTAAGCCGTAGTGGCTCTTCTCGCCCATACGAATTCGAGGCTTCCTTCGCTCAAGCAGGTTTTCCTGAGAGAGCAGGGTACCCTTTTTCCTGCCGAGTTCGAGCAGGGCATACTGGGCTAGATCATCGACGTTTGACCACGCACCACCTGCAGGGCCGACGCTTTTAACAGCATTTTCAATGCTCAAAGGGAGTTCTTTGTAGGTTCCATCCATGCGGGACCCATGTGGAAACGCGAAGTTCTTTCTGTTTGGCGAAAACCCGGTCGCCTCCATTTTTAGCGGTTCGAAAACAAATTCGTTCATTGACTTTTCATAGGCATCCGTAAGGGAGAGTTTGGGATACTTCGCATACGCTGCTGCGAACCCCCCTGCCGATACGAGAGCGTTGGAATATTGAAACGTCTCTCCGAAACCGGTTGTCGGTTTCATCTTGCTCAGCTCGGATAAACGCATCTCGGGGGTGGTGCCCTCAAATTCGAAAATAAACTCTAGGTCTTGCCGAGGGAGTCCCGTACATGCGCAAACACTGTGCTGGAGTTCAACACGATCCGCAGTGGCTTTATCTCCAAGGCCGAAACTTGGAAGAATTTTTCGCATGGGCGTTTCCCAGGAGAGAAGCCCTTTATCTACCATTACGGCCATCATTAAGGTGGTCAAACTTTTTGTTGTCGAACCGATCATAAAGGTCGTTTCTGGTGTGACCGCTTTGTTTCGTCCTTTGCGTTTAACGCCAAAACCTTTGCGATAGACGATGTTTCCGTTTTGGATGACGGCAAGAGCTGCCCCAGGTACCCCCCTGCTCTTAAGGGCTTTTGTGACAAATGCACTAAGTTGTTTTGCTGCACTGCTGTTTAAGGGGGTAGTTGTCTTACCGGCAAAAGACTCACCTCTTACGCCTGGTGCCTTTTGACTTGTTATCAATTGCCCAAGTTGAGCGCCTCGTTTCTGTAAAGTGGGTATTGGCCCATCAATAAGAACCACGAAAGCGATTCCGCCTTTTTCTCGAGCGATGCCAATTATTGCTCGACTATCTTTCGCTGCCACTTCGTAGTTGGCTTGGAACAGAGAATCCCAGCCTTGCGTGTCGGGCGGCGACACAGCGCTTGCTACATTCCTCGAAAATTCGGAATCGACTTTCTTCCAGGCGGCATCTACAGCTTTCTTGCCACTGAGTCCCTTGACATCGACCAGCCACATTTTGAGCTGTGCATCGGGGTCTTGGATAAGAAGAAAATGGTCGGTTTTTTCAAGTCGCCAATTCGGGGGCAGCTCGAATGTAGAGCCGTGTAGCGTTGACGTTGCAGTTGACGATACTTTGGGAGAAGAGGAGACTTCGTTTTCTTTAGGGGATACAGATTCGTTAGCCTTGACAGGCTTTGCTGTAGCAGCCTGTGGCTTGGGACCGGCGCAACCTGTCATTAAACCAATGGAGGCGAAAAAGACAACGACGGCGATTCTTTGCATCCGGGAACCCTACTCCCAGAAGATTTTTCTGCAATAGGTTCCCCGGTCAACAAGAGGGCGCGGTGAGTATCCTCGTTTGAGAGGTTACTCCATTACCGGAATGGCGTCGCGCTCACACAAATAAGGTTGCAGTCTAATGCAGCTCCGGTCGTCCCATTCTTGGGCTGGGTTGTCTGCCTCGAAAACCATACAGTCTTCAATGCCTGCTCCGTTATTGGGCTCGCCCATTCGCCAGACATCAAACTCGAAAGGCGTGGTTTCGCCGCCCCAAACCCAATTCCCCTCGGTAATGATGTCATTGCCGAGCAGCCAGAAGTCAGGTAATTCAGGATCGAGTACTTCCCCAGCCAAATCGAAGACTCGTTGGTTTTTTTCTGCCGAATCGATTTGTATTAGTTCGGCGCCGGAAGCTTGGCAGTCGACTCTAGCGTCGCCCCAGCTGGCTGGAGTCGCCACAGCAAAAAGACACCCGGCTTCGCCTAGGTTCAGTTGGGCGTCGCCATCCGAACATTCAAAATTGATGGTTGGCGGATCGGCGCTACCGGCATCCGTGCAACCGGCAGCCAACAGCAGAAGAAAACAAGATCCACTTGCAAAAACTCGCCCCACATAAAGATCATGCACGATCCGGATGGACTGCGCAACTAGGTAACATTTCCCTACAGAGGACTACCTTGGCTTTGGCCCTTAGTATCCGTTGGGAAGTATTCGATCACTGCCCGGATATAGCTAAAGCGGTTCTGCGATTAAGTCCGGCCTTGGGCCTAAAGTCCTGAGGACGTATGGCGTGACGGGTAAGGAGTTTCCTCAAATTGGAGCGATCAAGCTTGGCTGATCGAGCAGCCTGGGACACGTTGCCCGTGTGCTTCTGCATAAGACGAACCAAGTAGGTGCGCTCAAAGTCCCGCTTTGCTCGAAGTCTAGCGTCTGTGTAACCCAACCCTTCCGCCCATGCGTATGGGTCTATTTTGGCTAGTTCGTTCGAAAATTCGTTATTCAGAGATTTTTTAGAATTCTCGAGAACTCTCGCTGGAAGATCTTTGACGCCTAGTTTTGCGTTGGTAGCTATCGCGATCGCGCCGGCAAGAGTAGTTTCAAGCTGGCGGTCGTTTCCGGGCCAGCCGTAACGACAGAGAGCGTTCATCGCTTCATCAGATATAGAAATGGTTTCCCGGGTGTTTAGTTTCTTTAGGATGAGCTCGCTAAGAGATGGTATTTCTGACACTCGCTCTCTAAGCGGCAGAAGCGTTAGGTTTACTTCACCTATTTGGCAGAAGAGATTTCTAGGAAACTGATCTGTCGCGACAGATTGGCTTAGGTCATCGTTTGAAGTGGATATCACTCGCGCTTTTGTTTCTTGGAGGCGGCTGAGTAGGCCTGCTCGCCTATCCGCCGGAATCTCATTGATGTTGTTTAGAAAAATCGTGCCTTCGCTGATGGAAAAAGCCTTCTCCCAGTCATTGGAGATCGATGCACAATTGAGTCTGACAGTCGGGCCTTCGGACTGAGAACTCCGACAGTGAAGCTCTCTTGCGACGGCTTCAATGCCGGTTCCAACTTCGCCGCAAATCAGTACGTTTAGCTCTGATGAAGCGATTTTCCCGATTCGATCGACGAGTGAGAAGGGGACTGATTCGATTGCTAATTTTGTGTAGGAAACCATATCGTTACGGGTAAATTTGACGAATTGTCGTCTTTACGACTTTTACGACTTTTACGACTTTTACCCTAACACTACCCCCGACTCGCACTTGGTGTCTACGCAAATAGAACGCAAAGATAGAGCATAAGCTGCTGTAATTATTGATTGTTGGTTCAGGGGGCGACTTTGTGGAGTTCGACCTCGATCCCGTTCAGCCCTGCGTTTCCAGACATTAGATCCAGAAAAGTTTCATCGGAAATATCGTTGAGACTAATACCGGGTTTCTTAGCGGCATTGGCTTGTCCCGTCCCATTACGATGATGTCCCCAACCGTGGGGAAGACTTACGACCCCTGGCATTAAGTCATCAGTGACGACGACCTGGGCAGTCAAGTTGCCAGTCTTCGATGAGATACGAACTTGGTCGCCCGTCACCAGTGACAACGGTTGAGCATCTGCGGGGTTAATTTGGAGTGTGCAGCGTTCTTTGCCTTTTGTCAGCCGTACACTGTTGTGCATCCAAGAGTTGTTGCTGCGAATATCGCGCCTTCCAATCAACAGGAGCCCCTTACTAGGTCGCCCCAAACGTTTTTGTAGTCGCTGGAGATCATCGGTGAACGGCTTCGGGCACAGAACGATTTTCTTAGACTTATGAAATAGTCCCTCTGGAAGGCAGGGTTTAAGCGCACCCAAATCTATTCCATTGGGCTGTTTCGCGAGTTTCCTTAAACTCAAAGTCTCTGGTCCGAATCGCAAGAGAAAATCTAGGAGCCGTCTTGGGCCAGCTGCGGTAGTCAGTCGCAAAATGGCGCCGTATGCTTTTCCCTTTACCCCTTTGCCTTTTGGTTGGAGTCTTTTGCTTAGTTCCGCGAAAATCTCCCAATCGTGTCTCTGAGTTTCCGTACGGGAGAAAATAGCAGGAGACCAACGCGCGAAATCCCTGACCGCAAAAAGAGAAAATATCAGGTCGTAGTGGTCGCGTTCGAGACCTGTGGTAGGCGGTAGAATTATATTGGCATGGCGTGTGGTTTCATTGCAGTAGATGTCGATAGAAACCATGTAATCGAGGTTTGCGAGGGATTTCTCTAGTCTCTTGCCATTGGGTATAGAGAGGACTGGATTCCCTGCGTGAGTAATTAGCGCACGGATTTGCCCATCGCCCTCTTTTTCTATTTCATCGGCCATAGTGGATACTGGAAATTCGCCGCCGAACTCAGGCAAATTCCGCACGCGACTTCTATAACGGTCGAAACTTCCGACATTGCCAAGCCGAGCCGTGACAGCCCGCAGGTCCACCGCAGGCTTTGGAAACATCGCCCCACCTTGCTTATCGAAGTTCCCAGATACAATATTCACGCAGTTGACAAGCCAAGCAGATAAACCGCCGAACTCTTGGGCGCATACACCCAAGCGACCGTAGCAAACTGCACGGTCGGCATTCGCGAAGCCATTAGCTAACTCGGCTATAGTGGCTACTGGAATTTTAGTGATGTTTTCGATGTCTTCAAGCGAGAATGATTGGGTTATCGAGCGAAGCTCTTCTAGTCCTTCTATGTGTTCGGCAAGGCGCTTAGGTTGGGCACCAATTTGAAAAAGAATTTGGAGGACGCCCAGTAAGAAAAACGCGTCAGTTCCCGGGCGAATCTGTACATGTTGGTCGGATTTTTGAGCTGTTCTTGTACGTCGAGGGTCAACAACGATGACCTTTCCGCCTTTTTCCTGGATCGACGCCATTCGCGTTGGAAAATTCGGCGCTGTCATAATACTTCCGTTGGAAACCATTGGGTTCGCACCCAAAATGAGCATGTAATCAGTCCTGTCGATGTCTGGCACTGGAATCATCAGTTGATGTCCAAACATGAGGAGCGAGGCCAACATGTGGGGAAGTTGGTCTGTGCTGGTTGCGGAGAATTTGTTTTTGGTCCGGACCGCTCGAAAGAAGAGTTGGCCAAACGTCATAGCTCCGAAGCTGTGTACGGTTGGATTGCCAAAGTAGGTCCCGATTGCATTACGCCCATACTGCTTTCGAATCGCGGTTAATTTTTCGCCAATTTCAGCGTAGGCTTGATCCCAGCTTATTTGCTCCCACCCGGAGGATGTTCGCCGAACGGGTGTGCGCAAACGATCTGGATCTTCGTGGAGGTCCTTTAAGGCGACGGCCTTTGGGCAAAGGTATCCTTGGCTGAAACTGTCCTCTTTGTTACCGCCAATCTTCTCGATGACCCCGTCACGCAGTTCTACCTCCAGGCCACATGTTGCTTCGCAAAGCGGACATATGACTTTATGAAGGGACACGGCCTAGAAGTTACCGGAACTCGAGTCTTGATGAAACTCGCGAATTAATCGCGGTGATGACTGAAGAACAGATTATTATCCCCGAACTCGCTCGCAATGGGAGCGGTTTCGAGTCGTAGTGATCCAATTGGGGCGCCATCGAGGCGAACTGTAGACAGCTTCAATCCCGGTTTAAGCTTTTGTCCGAGTTCTTGTTGAAAAGGTATCTTTGTATTGGAGAGGATGAGGGTTCGTGTCTCGGCGGTGTGATCGAGCACGAAATTGCGAACATCGCTGGTGATTCCTGCCTCATCTAGAAGGGCTTTGGGGAGGGGAAGGAAATTAGGGTTTTTCTTTACCAGACTGAAAATCACTCCGGCGGCCCATGTAACGGGGGATTCAAAGAACCTTGGCGCTTTGAATTCGTTGGCGAAATCGCGCGCGAAAAAATTTCTATCGTTGCCCTGTCCGATTGGTGAATCCATAAGGTGAAGGTTCAAAGAGTCCTTGTTGGATCTTAGAACTTTGATCGCGATGCCAGGGATGTAACCCCGGTTTTCCGGCCTTGCTAAGGAAAATCTTAGCAGTGTCGGGAATTCAACCCCGTTCAATACCAGAGTTGCTTTTGCTACGGTTCCAAACTGATGGACGATTTTGGGACCCTCGTCCCCTCGCGGACGGGTATCCCCTTTATGATCAAAAGATCTTCTGAGATTCCAGGGGGCGAGTTTTTTCGTCATTCTTGCAAGAGTCCGCAACGCACCACTTCTTACGTGTGAAGGGATGTTCTGGTCGTATTTGGTCCTGATGACTCGCTCAAAGAGTATTCCTCGTTTCTCTCTTGCTGATGAGAAGCGATAATTGGAAGGAAGCGCTTTTGCGGCTAGTAGTTTTTTCTTGGCAGCCTTTGTTCCTGCGCTGCGGTGCGACTTGGAAGAAGCATTCGCCTCATGCAACATGAAAGGCTGGAGAAATAGAACGGTTGTTGCGAAGATGGTTGTCGCTGCTACTCGGGTCACTACCCAACCCCTTGCAAAGGAAAGGCCGGTCTAAGTGCGCTGAAATACGCGAGGATAACGAGGCTGTTATCTGCTCAGGCTGGCGACAATGGCCATGAAACTCGCAAGTTAGTTACTCACCGGCGAGCGGGTATTGGGGACGTATATCAACCGGAACCGACTCTACCTGACTAAGCGCTTTTTTCATCGGTAGCGACATAACTCCATACGTTGTCAGTAAGGCGTCTGCTGCTGTTTTGTCGCCGTTATGCTGAAGAATACAAATGTCTCGCACTAGGTCAGTTATTGATTCGACGAGTTTCTCTTTGTTGACGGCAAATGTGTTCGTAGTGGCATCAAAAACCGCCGCGCCTTCTTCGAGGAACCTATTGATTTGAAGAGCGGCTCCCTTCCCGTGTGACTCAGATACGCCAAAACGAACACTGCGGAACAGTCCTGCGAAATACGAAACCAACAGCTCGTCACGAAACCGTTTGTCGAAATCACCTTTGTCGATCAGGAAGAGAATGTTGTAAGCGCCCATCACATCTGCTTTCGCTTCCTCTAGAGGCGTGTGACTAGCACCGAGAGCTATTCGAACTTCTGCTTTTTTCCCGTCTACCCTAGTGAAGGCAGGGCCGAGACTGTGTGATAGCTCATGGAAGAGCACCTCATAGAAGAATGCCTTGGCAGAAAGATCTTTTTGTTGAGCGGGAACCATAATCTTTTCCGCAATAGGTTTCATAATACGTTCAAATTTGGTCTCGATCAGATTTCGTAGGAGCACCTTCTTTGCACCTTTCTCCTTTCTAACGCGCTCGTCGTTGGGAAGGTTGAACGCAATCGTTTGAACGGATTTTCGTGCGTCGCCCGATGTGAAAACGACATCGGCAACTCGTATGGGACTCTCCGAACCACGAACCGTACGCATTCGACGGGGGATCGGAAGGTTTTTTTCCATGGAGGGGAGAAGGGCTTTATAGCGAGCAAGCTCCTTAGAGGCTTTACTGTCGGCGACAGTAACAAATGATTCGAACGCAGCTTTCATTCCCATGAGTTTGTCTTCGTACGTCTCGTAAGGGCCAATGGTGACCTCGACTTGGCTGTCGACGTCCATCCAGGCTTTATCTGATTCGTAGTAGTCATCATCCAAGAATGCCTTGGCTCGGAGTTTTAAAAACCGGGACAGGCTCTTGTTCTTCGTGAGGTTTGCGGCCTCGTTGAGTTTTTGGGCAGCCGGCTTTAGCCACTCTGCGTAGGCTTCGCTATAGCGAACAGCTCTTAGGCCCTTGTTGTCCCTCCTTACGATACTGAAGAGGCTTGTCAGCGCCTCTTTTTGTTCGCCGTGGTCTTTCAAATAGTTTCGAAATTCTTTTTCTGTGAGGTCCTCTGGGTACATACCTCCACCGGGTGGACGGGCCGAGCTGATCGCAAATGGTTCGAAGTGGTCTTGGCGATCCCAGGGACTTCGCATGACGTTGAAGTAGGCAAACCGCGCTTTACCTATTACGGAGCCATCTTTCCGCAAGCGCTCGCGTAATTGTGGGTTCTTTTCGTACGCTTGTCTGTCGAAAATCTCGTCAAGGAGTCTCGACGCTTCTATGAGTTTCGCCAGGGCTTTTTGTTCGCTCGCAGGAAGGTGCGAGATATCCGTTGTGAGAACGGCGGGCGTAAATTGCGCTAGTTTGCGCTCCAAGACCGCCGGGCCTTCTTTTGCGGTTGGTGCGACGGTTTTTGGGGAACTGCCACAGCTTGTTAGTCCGATTGTGGAAATCGCGAGAAGAAAGAAGGAAACCCGTTTTGTCTCTAACACGGCATGTGCGTACTACAGGTTTTGTTTTGCGTCATCCCTTAAAGCGAGAGGACTCTACTGCCAGAAGCGATTGGTGTCGGAACAGTCATCGTTCACTTTAGGCAAAGCAGGGTGTGCCGATATACGTGCGGGCGCAGCGCAGTCGACAGCACATTGTTCGTGTTCTTTTAACTCTCCGCCAATGTGAAGCTCTCTTGCGGCCCGTTTTGCTTCAACAAAACACGCATCGAGTTCGCTTTCCTCGCAGCATTCTTCTGCGCATTCAACCTGTACCCGGCCATTGTCGAACCTTCTATCTCCAGGTACTGGCTTGACCTTCTCGGTTAGAAAACAAATGCGGCGCTCTCGGTGCTCGGAAAGAAGTGAGCGCCCACTTTCTGTGCCCCCGACTTCGTCGATAGAGCCTTGAATGAGGTCGCCGAGCTTCTCAAGTGTTACCTGGCAAAACCCGTCGGTCTGGCAGTCGCCGGTTTCAAGGTTCTTATTAGCGAGAGCCTTTACTAAGCGTGCGACTCTCTCGGCGCCGGTTACTGTTGTCGTTGCATCCTCGTCCAAAATTTCCGAACCCAGGTCGACGGCGATGATCCGGGTATTGCCAGCCGCCTCTTCGCCATCAAGGATCAGAGAGTGGCCGCCTAATCGCATCATTCGTCGATAGAGCCCTCGGACGAAATTAGTAGCAGTACGTTCTTCTGGGACTATTTCTGCAAGCATCTCGGTCTCAATTGTCGTTCGATTGGCCTCAACTGTTGTGAAGAGCTCACATCTTGCTTTGGAAAAAACAGGGTGTTTCCAATCGTAGGCACGAGCGCGAAGTACATCGACAGCTGCGAGAGCCCGATTGTCATTGAGGATTCTTCGACTGATTAGTCGACTCTCGAGCTCCACATCGGCATTCCCTCTTACCGGAATTTGGTCGAGTGCTTCCACAGATTCGTCTGCATGCAATTGTACGATGTCGTCGTGAAGCCACTGCCAAGTCCAAGTCTTGCCCAACTCACGAAATGCGTTTCGCACTCCAGGGTCAATTACTACTTGGCTGAGTACGCGAGCACTGTGATGGTCCTCACTTACGTAATTGACTTGTTCCGCACAGAATAGGGGTCGCAGCATTCCGAAAGCTGTATCGAAGGCATTTTGATCTTTGTGCAGAACTTTACGGTTGGCCACTCGGGCGCTCGCCACTTTTTTGTGACCCTTGCGAATAATTCGTTCGAGTTCTGGAGCTGTTCCTTTGAAATTTTCGAACAAAGAAGCCAGGGCAGTGGAGTCCTTCGCTATGGCTGGAATTACGAATTTATGTGATGGGAATGCAGGGTTGGCGCTCCAGTGAGTCCAGGGTTGGGTCAGCTCATTCATGATTGGCGTCATGTGCATCGCTGTTGGGTTTTGGTCTGCTGGAGTCAGATGACAGGCCTCACAGCGCTTTGGACTAGGATCCACAACGACGTCGCCATTCTCTTCAAGGATCGTTTCGTAGAATTGGTACGCTTTGCGTTTTTTGTCCCAAGCGAAGAGTTCGAGGTTTTGGAGATCAAGCTCGCCCGTCAACTGACCTGCTTCGTCTAGATAAGGGAATGAAGCCGCAATGAAAAAATCTGCTGCTTTGCTGGTCGTTTCATTGCATGCTACGGAGACGATACGGGGAAAAGGACCTTCCTTGTCGCCGCCAAGAAGGTTGTCGGAAATCGCAAACGTCCTGATTTCATCGGAATCACAACCTTGCAGTTTCGAAACACCCAAAAGGATATCTTCGTAGGTTGAGTTTGTCGTTCCGTCATCTTCAGCGTTCTCACGGAAAAAAGCCGCTATAGGATCTTGCCGGTCTTGTATGGTTTCTTGGAAAACTTGCGGTCGCGCTGAGCTTTTTTCCGTCGTTGCGACCGTATCCGCTGAGCTGCTTTCGACTTGTTGGTCCGGCGACAAAGACAAACCTCCGTCGTCTTGGCTTAGACAGCCAGTTAAGACTAGGAAAGGAAAACAAACTAGAGGGCGCGGAATCACCCCGTGGAAGGCTGCAAGGCAGGTACCATTTCGCCCTCACTCCTTCGGCTTCTAAGTAGCCAAGACGACGGTGAATTCTGCCTAAGCGTTAGTTCGCTTCGAAGCGGGCTGGCAACTGTAGCGGTCGTCTAATGGAGATCTGTTGTCTTTTCAAACTGGGACTTGGACCGGCGTTGCACCGGGAACCCGGTAGCGAACGTCGACGGGATCAATGAAAAGGGTATGAGAGTGGGAATCCACTTCTGAAGTTTGAATCTCTACCCGTAAACCCTGTTTTAGTTGCGCAATATGTTCCCTGGAAAGGGTGAATCCGTGCAGGAGCCCACCGTGGCCATGCCAGAAAGGAAGGTCAACGTCTTCATCTTGAAGAATGAGGTCAACGGATATTTCGCCAGTTGTAGGCCCCTGGGTTCCATCAAAATAAAGAGCGATGGCGTAGGTGTCGAACATGGTCACGTAGTCGATTGGCTCGTCGCCCTCACCGTCATCCAAAATGGAATCGTCATTGTTGGGTAGATCGTCAGTGACATCACCTTCGTCTGTTGAGATCAACGGTTCTTCGGATGACATGTCGCATCCGGCGCCGGCTGCGACAATTCCCACACTCGCAGTGATCCGTAAAAATTTACGTCTGTTCATCATTAGCACCTTAATATGAGTAGTTCTTCCATTCGCCTGGAAGAGTTTTGTAACGGTTGGATGTGTGAGTGCTTGGGTTGTAACGCTCAAGAACGCCAGCATTGACAAAGTCACTGCGCATTTCTCGATTGTCGTAGTTGAAATCTACGACATCACCATTCGAATTTACGAAATTAGAGGTTTCAAAAGGGTGCCAAGTAAACGACTCGTCTTCTCCCCAAAGTTCACCGTAGGCGAGAATTGGTCGGTACCAATCCCGGAAAGGTCGGCCAGCGTCTCGGTGACAAGTGCTGCATGCCTCGTCAGAAACTTCCATAAAGCCTCCGTCATACCCTTTGGGAACGATTTGGAAATCTGCGTTCGTGGTGGCTGCGTGGGCAATCAGAGCGCCGTCTTGCTTCCACACTTTTCCCTTTGCACTCCTGAAGGGAGTCTCGAGGAGTAGCTCTTTGAGAATTCTGGTATCGGAGACGGGAGGAAGTACATCTTCAGCCCCATCAATAGTCGGGAACGTCCCAGGGAATTCTGGCGATCCCAAGCTAGCCGCCCGAAGAGTTCTTTGGTCTCGGAGGTGTGAGACTAGAGCCTCTATTTCCCCGCTGTTCTGCCACTGTGAGTTCTCAGACCGTTTCGCTTCAAGTGATAACGCAAAATCATTAGCGGTCGGGAATGGCCGAAATACATCAATGGTCCAAGAGGTAGTCGTTCGTTTTCTGGTACGAATCTCAAACGGAAACCAGTTTCCATCGTCGTCTATAATAAATTGAATCTCGCCGAGGATGGTGTCGGCTGGAAACATCCATTCGACGCGGTGAGTTACTTCATTGGGATCACGCTGCCACCAGGCGACAGGGGCAAGGTCCCCTTGTGAGTTTCGAGGTAAACGCCAGAAATTCACTAGGAACGAGTCGCCAGTAAGGTCCCCGGTTCGCCCGAAGGGAAAATGGAACAGCCCGTCTTTCTGGAAAATCCAGTCGTGCCCGCCTGGGACGGCCAGGTCGATTAGATTGCTATCTATCGTATTGGGACGCATCCCAATCGGGGTAATCACGTTATCGCCAAAGGAGTCTTGATACCCCGGGATAATTGAAAGCCGATCGTACCACATCGTATCTGGGTCCTCGAGGATGGCCTTAAGC
>CAYPIX010000101.1:0-13048 GCA_964410875.1 uncultured Kofleriaceae bacterium | reverse complement strand
ATGTTATTGAAGGCTTCTGAGAGCGCAGAAACCATTTGCGCGTCGAACTCATTTGAAAGATCAAGCTCGGGGTTTTCACCAACTTTTTGCTCTCGTGCGACTTTACACGCTGCTGCCACAGTACGGATGACAACGGCGCGGTAACGAAGCTCTGCTGGGACCTCAAGCCGGATCATAGTTGGGTGTTCGTTCTATGGGACTAGAACCTGGTCATCCGGCATAATGTAGATATTCATTTTCGCATTGCCAGTGAGTAGCTCGTTGTAGTCGATAGGGATTTTCTTTGGCTCGCCTTTTGGAGTGCAGCAGCGAAGAATTTGTACTTTTTCTCGCTTTGCAAAACGGGTCGGACCACCTGCAAGTTGTATTGCTTCCAATACTCGAACAAATCGCTTCGACGGAAATATACCTGGCGTCACTACTTCACCGGAGACCGTAAACCTGTACGAGTTGTACTCAACCACCGAAATCGTTACGACTGCGCGCGGATCTTTAATGAATTGCGCGTACCGCTCTGCGATTTCTGTTTTTAGTTGAGTGGGAGTCTTTCCATCGGCGCGAATAGTGCCAATGAGCTTAAGAGTGATCGCACCGTCGGGACGAACAGTGCCTTCACTTGTTAAGTCTTGGTTGTTTCGAACCTCCACACGGATCCGATCCGCAATACCAATGACGATTTCTCGTTTAGTAGGATTGGGCTCTTTGTCATACGCGTACGGCGGTATAGAACCTCCACACCCGCCAGCAAGAGCTAAAAGAAGTCCGGATAAGCTAATCGCTATGTATCGATTTCGCATTGTTACCAATAGCGTACTTCGACATGGCTTTCCTAACAACCTTTGCGGAGCTTGGCTTGCCTTACGTGCTCCCCGAGATCCTCTACTTTTCGCTCCCAAGTCTCGGCTTCCATAAGCTTACTGCGGGATTTTCGTTTCGCAGCGGTGTCAGTTTTTAGCACTCGTTCTGTTGCCGCGATAAAATCATCCGGATTATCGGCTATTTCACAGTGCTCTTTATAAAAAACGACTTCTGGAAGCGGCGTAGAGACGACTGGAAGCCCAGCAGAGAGATATTCTCGTAGTTTGATTGGGTTGACGTGCTTGGTTAGATCGTTGATTACGAACGGGATGGTTGCGACTGAGAACGCACGACAGTAGGAAGGCAGACTCTCATAGGGTTTTCTACCAAGCATGCGCACGTTGGGCATAGCCTGTAGTTCGCTTACATCAATCTTCCACTCACCAACAATAGCCAATGTCCACTCCGGATGCCGCCGAGCCATTTCTGCAAGCATTTTGATATCGATCCAGTCATGGATAAGCCCAAAAAAGCCGATGACCGGTCCTTCAACGTCGCGTAGCTCGGGAGCGATCTCAACAGAGTCATCTAGAGCTTGGGAAAAGTGGGCATGATCTACGCCGTGAGAAGCAAGAAAACTCGACTTATTGTAGACGGATTTTGACTCCAATAGGGAGTTGGCTGTGCAGAACACAACGTCGGCGCGTTTACAGAGTTCGCGTTCCATCTCAATCACTTTTTCTGTGTCGATATTGCTGAATTGAGAAAATTCGTCGGTGATGTAGTAAACCACCAGGTCCTCTCCCATTGAGCCCGCATAGTTGACAGCGGTTGGTAGGAAAGACCAAAGCTGGAAGTCGTCCATTTTCAATTGTCGGCGAAGTCTCGCAATCGTCGCTCTAAGAATTTGTTTGTTTGCAGCCTGAGCAACGGAACTATGTGGAAAAGGCAGAACGAGTGGGGTGAAAACCCAAAGGTTTTCGTCGACCTTTTCTGCGCCACGTACAGTGTTCTGAGCAAACTGTTTCGCTTTACGCCCCATTTTTTTGATGTCGCTACTACTTCCAAGCGATGGCGTTCTAGTGCTGATAGAATTTATCCAGAGAACCTTATTGTTTTTGGCAAGAAGCCTCATGACATGGTTGTTGCTGGTTGGATCCTCTGTCCAATCTTTGGCGAAGCAGACGATGTTTTCGTTTTTTAGCAATGTTCAATCCTTGGGTTAGATTGGAATTCGGGCTTCGAGTCGTTTGTACGCCTGTTCCACCAAGCGTCGAGCCCTACTTACGCTTGTGGATCGCGGAAAGGTCCGCGTTTTGGGAAGGCTAAGATTGTTTGGGATTGCATCCTTCGCTAAGGATTGGATCGTCTCTGTTGAGAATCTGTCTCTGTTATCGCCAAGAAAACGACAGAGGCTTCGCCAGCGGTGTTGGTTAAGTCGATTCGGGCGGCCTGTACGGGCGTTCGCGTCATCTAGATGAAAAAATTCAAAGGAATGAGTGACTATTGTGACATGGGAAATATTATTTTTATGTGCTTCGAGTAAAAAATCTTGTGTCTCGGATGCGGTGACCGCCGTTATCTGAAGGTGGCGGTACCCGTTGCCTTCCTCGAGGTTCGATATAGGAAGTTCGAACACTTTTTCTCCGGTATCGAACAGGCCAGGCTCTTTTGTTGGCCAGTTAATGTGGCAAGACTTACCCAGGTAAGAGGGGTTGTAGTTGCTGGAAATAGTCAGGCCGTTCGTGGCCATGGCTTTCCATGTTCGATTGTCTGCACCGTAGTTTCCTGCTCGGAAACCAACGATTTCTTTTCTGGGTACACCGGCATCGACGAGTTTTTGAATACCTTCACGTAGAAGCTTTGTCTGCTCTTCTTCTGAGTACGCACCAATATCATCTTCTACTTCTTCTCGTTTCTCAGTCAGCCAATTGGGATGGCGTAAGATTGGATGGAGGTGAAGTTGGACATCATGACCACGCTTCCGAATGCTCTCGCAAACCCCTCGCAGGGGCTCTATACCGAAGTGGTCGCTACTTAGTGATTCAACAAAGAACACGCCTGGCAGCTGGTTTTTCTCGAGGGTTCCCATGATCCAAGGGATTCCAAGAGGCGAGTTTTGATTTGACAGAATGCCGTTGATTCGGAGATCTGTATCTAGCGCAGGCTGTACCTGGCCCGAGCCAATTTCTCTTTCTTCAGCACATTCTACGTCGACCGTTAGGAAGACTTTTGTCTTTGGCCCGGGGCCACTCATTTTGCTGCCAACAAGAAATACTCTCTAAGAATCGAGACGATACGTGACGCGGTCTTCCCATCCCAAAGCGCTGGGGCTCGGTCAGAAGGTCCTTTGGCCATCGCCTCTTTGTACTTTGACAGAATTCCATCTCGAGTCGTTCCCGCGAGCAAGTTTGTACCTTCGTGTATGGTGACTGGTCTCTCAGTGTTTTCACGAAGCGTTACACAAGGAACTTTTAGGATTGTGGTTTCCTCTTGAATTCCGCCAGAGTCGGAAAGAACGATCCGAGCGTTAGCCATAAGCCGAACGAAATCTAGGTAACCAGCGGGATCGGCAAGTGTCCAGCGTTTTGGGTCGAGTTTAATATTGTTATCGGCAATCCGTGCTCGGGTCCGAGGGTGAACAGGAAAAACTAGGTGCATATCTTCGGAAATCGTATCGAGCGTTGCGAGTCGGTCACGAAGGTTTTCAACATCGTCTACGTTGCTGGGTCTGTGGAGGGTGACCAATCCATACTCTTTGGGTTTTACTCCAAGAGTCTCAAGAATCTTGGAAGATTCAGATTTCGCTTTGGCCACCAGAAGACTGTCGATCATGACATTTCCAACAAAATGCATCCGGTTAGGATCTGTCCCCTCGTTCTGAAGGTTTTCCATACCCGTCGGTTCGGTCACGAAGAGTAGGTCTGAAATCCTGTCGGTCAGAATTCGATTGATTTCTTCCGGCATATCGTCGTCAAAGCTGCGGAGACCAGCTTCTACGTGGATCACGACGGGTCTGGTTCGTACTCCAGCTTTCGTGCCAAATTCGTTCGGTAGGTGTTGCTTGGCGGCAACCATGGCGCATGCGATGGTGGAATTTACGTCGCCAACGACGAGAACCGCGTGCGGCTTTTCTCGTAGCACGACCTCCTCGAACTTGGTCATGATTTGCGCGGTTTGCCCGGCGTGGGTACCAGAGCCTACTTCTAGCTCTACGTCGGGACGGGGGATCTCAAGGTCCTCAAAGAAAATCTTAGAGAGATTTGCGTCGTAATGCTGACCTGTATGGATGAGTTTGGCGTCAAAGTCTGAATCCTGCCGCAGCGCACGCATCAGCGGCCCAATTTTGATGAAGTTAGGTCGTGCTCCCGCTACACAGAGGATCTTCAAAGTCATAAACCACAGTACTATACTGGGAGACGATGAAGCTTTCGAGGTTGGCGGCCAGAATCCGCGATAAGAATCTACAAAATTGGCTGCCAGCCTATCTCCGACAAAAAATGAAGCGAGGGGTAACGCGCGAACCCAAAGGGCCCAAACACCTGCTCTTCGCAATATGCGATCACTATGAACCGCTTTGGGGCGGCGTTTCGCATGAGCATGGGCTTGAGAGAATGTCTCGCTGGGAAAATGAATACCCTGCAATGGCCAAACAGTTTGTCGACTCTCAAGGTCGGCATCCACGACATAGCTTTTTCTTTCCTGGAGAGCAGTATCATCCGGATTATGGAAATGCTCTCGCTTCGTTAGCAAGAGCAGGTTTCGGCGAAGTTGAACTCCACTTGCACCATGACCAAGACACCAGCGAAAGGCTTCGTGAGGATATAGCTCGTTACACCAAGGAACTGGCTGAGCACGGGCATTTTAGTCGCGATCCCCAAACAGGAGATCTTCGTTATGCATTTATCCACGGTAATTGGTGTTTGGCCAATGCTCGTAAAGACGGCCGATGGTGTGGAGTTGACGATGAAGTCCAGCTTCTTTGGGACACGGGTTGCTATGCAGATTTTACTTTTCCGGCCGCGCCTAATGAAAGCCAGCCAGGGCGGGTTAATGAGATTTATTGGCCAACCGGGGACAGACGTCGACGTCGAGCATACGAGCACGGTGAGACAGCGCGTGTTGGAAAGACCTACGATGACAGATTACTTTTCATTCAAGGCCCGTTATCAATGGAGCTTCGTCCCGGCAAACGATCGGTAAGAATTGAAAACGGAGATCTGCATGGGGGCGATCCACCGACCGCTCATCGCCTCAAGCATTGGGTTCGTCAAGGGGTGTCCGTTAAAGAACGTCCAGATTGGATTTTCGTCAAAGTTCACACTCATGGTGCGCCGGAGAAAAATGCTGGAGC
Organism: uncultured Kofleriaceae bacterium; assembly: GCA_964410875.1. Taxonomy (GTDB): domain Bacteria; phylum Myxococcota_A; class Polyangia; order Haliangiales; family Haliangiaceae; genus CAYPIX01. The sequence goes on along the minus strand of CAYPIX010000101.1, from coordinate 7,896 downwards.
TATGCTTGGTGAACCAACCAGCACTTTTCACGCTGAGTTAATTCGCCAATACCGAGACAGGCCTGATTGGACTTTGCACTACGTGACTGCAAGAGAAATGTTCAACGTTTCGAAAGCTGCAATGAACGGGGAATCTGGGAATCCCCGCGAATTTTATGACTACGAAATCCCGCCTCCACCCGTGGCGAAGAAATAGCTGACTACCAAGTGACTTTTTGAGCGCCTCTTATGTGCCGGAAGAGACCAGCAACTGCAGCGTAGTGAAGAACCACAAAAGTCCTTGCGAACCGGCCCATAGAGCCGATCTTGCCGCCTGCATATGCTGCTCCATAAAATCCGATTTGCCCGATAAACATGAGTCGCGCCACGCCGCAGTCGCCGAACGACAACGCGAAGGATGACAGAAGCAAAACAATAAGAGCCCATGGGCATAGAAGCCGAAATATTTTATGGGACATGACCTCGAACCACGAGGGGTTGATGAGCGGAAACAGCAAGCCAGGTAGTTTTTGAAAGAGTTGGTAGTTTCCAGCAAGGGTACGGACTTTTCTGCCTAGTTCACGCTGATCACCAAAGGCGTCGTCATAGGCTTCCGCTTCAGGAACGAAAATAATTCGCCGGCCATCAAGGCGAAGCCGCATAGGTACCCACATATCATCTAGGATGATGTCTGCTGGAAGGTCTTCCATGTCGTCTTTTCTAATTGCGTAAATTGGGCCGGTGACTCCGACCATACTGCGAAATTTTCCTTCACTATGCCTAATCCAGTTCTCGTATTTCCAGTACATACCTGCGCCGGCCGGGCCACGTAAGATTAGGTTGCCTGACGCACAGGCGACTTCCGGGTCGGCAAGAGGGGCAACAAGAGAACGAACCGCGTCACTTGAAAGCGGTTGTCTAATATCTGTCATTAGCAAAATCTCGCCGGTTGCCATGCCTTTCATTAGATTTACAGCTGAAGGCTTTCCCGAACGTTCCTTTGCCCTGAAATGCTTGACCCTCTTGTCTTTCTGCGAGAACCGTTTGAGCGCGTCGTCCGTCCCGTCTGTGGAAGCATCTGAACAAATCAGAATCTCCAATTTGTCTTTGGGATAGTCCTGATTGAGTAGACTCTCAATTTTCGCATCCACATATTCTTCGGCGTTATACGCGGGTATAATTGCGGTGACTTTTGGCAAATACTCGTGATTTGCCTTAACAGAGTAAGGAAACATCTTTGCCAGCACCGAGATTAGGACTGGATATCCTACATAGGTGTAGAACAATAAAAAGAGAGAAAGACAAAATAGAGCGAACATGTTTCCCCAGAGACCTTGGAAAGCTTATTCTATAAGGTATGTCGGGTAAACGCGAGCAGCTCGTACGACTCCTTGATCGGGTCGGCCTTTGGAAAGGCGTAATTCGTGCACGATCTGTTCTGCCCTCTCCCTGGTTGACCGTGATTACGTATCACCGAGTTGCGTGGCCAGCCGAGGAGAAGCGTTTCGATACCGGGGTAATTGACGCAACTCCCGAGCAGTTTGAAAGACAGATTGATTTCTTGGCGAGAAATTTCAACGTAATTGGTATCGAGGAGGTACTTCACTTCTTGTCCGGAGGAACACTCCCGAAGAAGGCTATTCTTATTACTTTCGACGATGGGTATTTAGATTGCCTGGAAAATGCTCTGCCCATAATGCAGAAGCACGGAGTTAAAGGTGTCTTCTTCATAGCGACTGATTATGCAGAAAAACGTCGACTCTATTGGTGGGATCGCATCGCCTATGCTTTGCGACACACCTCGAAGAGTTCGCTTGAGCTCTCTTATCCAAGAAAACAATCCGTAGACCTTACTGGGGACGTAGATGTCGCGAAGAATGGGCTCTTTAAGCTCGTCAAAAGCGAGAGCGGTTTAGATTTAGAAAGGTTCTTGCAAGAGCTATTTGCTGAAGCGGATATAGAGTGGAGCCCGGCGATTGAAAAGTCGTTGGCTAATGAATTAATCATGACATGGGACCAGATCTCTGAGCTTGAGAAGGCCGGTATGGATGTTCATTCGCACACGAGGACGCACAGAGTGCTTGGGACATTGAATGAAGAAGAGCTTGATTCGGAGTTAACTGGTTCTCGAAAAGACCTTTCCTCTTATCTAGACGGTAAAGTAGAAGCGGTGGCTTACCCTGTTGGCTATTCCATAGCAGGGAATGATGCGATCCGAGGAGCTGTGGAATCTGCTGGCTATCACATCGGCTTTACGAATCAGAGTGGAGTGAATTTGACGACAGGGACAATTGATCCTCTCGATGTACGTCGTTGCGCTATGGACATCGATATGAGCGATGAAATGTTCAGAGGCATCATGGCAGTTCCCTACCTAAGCCGGACGCGTTAAGGGTGGGAGACTCTGTGGAAACCGGATGGACTCGAAAAAATCTGACACTGCCCGTTCGCGTGGGAGCGCGTTCGCTTTTTGAATTCGACCTTGATGCAGCGGTCAGTTCTCGACACTTTTCACAAATTTCTTCCTCTGAGTCCTTGTCGTTTCCTTCTGCAACACTCGACTCACTAGGTGTGGGAGTGGCGGTGATTCATTCGTGCCCCGTCGAAAGCGAGTTGCCGAGGGTGACTTCTATGGAAGGGGGAATCCGATATGTTCCTTGCCATTACCCTCGGTACTACACAAATACCGAGGGAGAGTTCGATACTTATTTTAGTGACCGGTTTAATAGCAAATCTCGGAGCACCCTCCGGCGTAAAGTAAAGAAACTCGCGAAGCATCTCGGTGCAGAGGATGGTGAAATCGATCTGCGAAGTTATTCGAGTGCCGCGGAAGTTCGGGAATGGTATCCCATCGCTCGCTCGGTCTCGGAGCTTACCTACCAAGAAAAACTTCTAAAGCGTGGATTGCCAGAGGAGAGCGAATTCCTAGATGAGATCGTTGAGAAAGCAGAAAAAGGTAGGTTTAGAGGCTATCTTCTTTTCGATGGTAGCAAGGATAAGGCGATAGCTTTTCTGGCCTGTCCGATTTCTGAAGGCGGCGCCATGATTTACGATCACGTTGGGCATGACCCCGAGTACGATAAATTATCACCAGGGGCGGTACTACTTTACAAAGTGCTGCAGGATGCGTTCGGAGATCCATCTGTACGTGTGTTTGACTTCACCGAAGGTGAGGGAGATCACAAGAAAAGATTCGCTACACATGAAAGTCAGTGCGCTGACGTCTTTTTCTTCAAGAAGAACGCTGGAAACGCTGCGAAAATTGGGGCTCATGCTCTCGTAGATGGGTCGTTACGTAGCGTGTCGGATTTACTAGAACGTTTTGATCTAAAAGATCGGATAAAGAAAATCGTGGCCCGATAACCTGACTATTTGAACGGTTTATTTAGCGAACACAGGTCGACCATCTTCAGATTTGCGTTACAACCTATAAGGAGATCTCTTGAAAAAAAGCCTTTTACTTCTTTTTATTTGTACCGCTTGTGGCGGCAGTGATTCCGAACAGCCAGGAACGAATCCTCCTATCGGCGATTTGGTCGGCGACCCGGGCGGCGGTGTTACCTTTTTGGTTGATGGGGTAATTTTTAGACTTGATGCGAGTAACCCGCTGGACATCGTGAATGTTACGGATCGCTTGGACTCTTTGTCGCCGGTAGGAAGTCCAGACGATGAGTCGCCGGCGGTGTCGAGAAATGGTTTGTGGACAACCATCACGACAAATCGTTTCGGTTGCGAGGACGACTGCTTGGTCGTATTGAATCAAGATATTTCCGTTGGTGAGCGAGTTCTAATTGGTGGTGCTAACCAGGTGCAACCGGATGACCGTGCCGCAATTTCGAACTCAGGAAACTTGATAGTCTTCTCAGAAGAAAGTAGCTCGCCGGACCGTGAGGTCGATCTGTTCGCCATCACAAGGCAGGGAAATACCTGGAGTACTCCAATTGTCTTAACCGGTGGATCAACCGAGACTTACAATCTTTTGCCGGTTTTGAGTCCAGACTCCCAAAGGGTCTTGTTCGATTGTGGTGATGATCCGTTCTCACAAGGAGGAACTAGCATTTGTTCAGTCGCAGTTAACGGCACTGGTTTCGTCAAAGAGATTGACTCCGTAAACAATCCGTTGAATTTCTCCGGTGAGTTTCTCGCCCATCACGGAGACTATTTTGCCGATGGAACAATTGCGTTTGAGGCTGACTGGGATGATGGTGGAGAGCAAATTTGGGTTCTTCGACCTGGCGCGGCAACGCCGACGGTCGTTGCTCCTCAGTTCTCCAATGACAATACGTCATGTGTTCTCCCTGGTGGCTACATCGCGTCTCTGTGGCTTCAACGAGACGCTGGTAATGGAGATCATGAACTGAAAGTAATGGCACCAGACGCCTCAGAGTTCTCAGTCGTTACTCCTTTTGTCGATATCGAAGACGTCGGCATGAGTTGTCACGAGATCGTCCAGTAGGTATGCGATATGCAGTTCTCATCGTCGCCCTTGTAGGCATTCCAATTTCTGGCTGTTCGAAGAAAAAACCTACGCAAACTCAAATCACACTCGAGGGCGTACTTCCATCTTCTTTGGCAGGGAAGGGCGATTTCATAACCTACTTAGTAGAAGACTCGTTGTATCGGGTAGAAGCCAAGGTTGGGGAATCTCCCGTCAATTTAAGCGCCCGTTTACCAGGTCACGGTGAAGAGGAAACCCCGGCCGTATCTCGGAATGGACGCTATGTAACGATAACTACGAACCGTTTCTCACCCTGTGAAAGTTGGTCCTGTGTTTTCTTGTTTTCTAATAAGTTCGCAAGCGTGGAGACTATAAATGTTGAAGGAGAGCCTTTGCGAGCGAAAGGAAGAGTCGCGGTAAGCAATGAAGGCACCAAGCTCGTTTACGAAAATGAAGGCGGGCCCCATGACACCGATCTTTTTATCGTCACTCGAGAAAGAGAAGGTTGGTCAAGACCGAGTCTTTTGACCCAGAGTAGCAAGTACGCATATCACCGCTTACCTGTTTTGAATCACAAAGGAAGTCGGGTGGTTTTCGACTGTACCAATGATCCGTATTCTCAGAACGACTCGCATATTTGTGAGATTGATCTCGATAGTAGAGATCAGACGGTTGTAGCGAGCCAAGGGCCCAAACACTCCGTTCATCACGCCGACTACTTGAAAGGGAAAGGTTTCGTCTACGAAGGAGACAAAGAAGGTGAAGTCTTGTGGGTAGGTAGTGGAAAGCAAACGAAGAAGTTGAGTGAAAAACATGACAATGACAACTCACCTTGCGTGCTTCCAAGCGGGAAAATCGCTTCCCTATGGCTTGGTCGGCCTGGCGGTGCGGGGGTTCATGAAATCAAGGTCACGGGGCCAAAAGGAGCCAACCCATTCGTTTTAGGAAAAGGAATGGACGTCTCCGACATCGGCATGAGTTGCCATGAGTAGCTCTTTCTAGTTGTATTGAGGTGCGGTCCCGTTTGGCAGTGTCAATTTAAACTCAACGCGTCTGTTCTTTGCTCGCTGTCGAACAGTTCGGTTCCCCGCAACGTTGACCTTGGAACCGGACCCTACCGTTGTAAGCTGAGTTGAGCGCACGCCCTGTCTAATCAAATACGTCCTTACAAAATCCGCTCTGCGTTTCGAAATTTTTCGTTTTGGTCTCTCGCGACTGTCCGTATGTCCGCTAATTGAAACACGGACCTCTGGATATGCCACCAAAATGGCAGCAGCTCGGTTTAGGCGAGGGCGGCTTCTTCTGTGAAAGCGAGTGCTGCCGGTCTCAAACGTAACGCCTCTTACGGGTCCATTTAGTTTCGCCAGTTGAACAGGCACTTCGTCTGGGCAGCCATCCTCATCATAGAAGTTGTTGATGCTCTCAGCTTTATTTGGGCATTTGTCTTCGGAATCAGCTATGGCGTCGCCATCGTTGTCTAGGTCTGGGCAGCCGTCGCCATCTTGAAAGGAATCGATATCCTCTGCCTCGGAGGGGCAGCCATCATTGCTTCCTATCAGTCCATCTCCATCGATATCTTTTTCGGGGCATCCATTGTTCTCAGGAATTCCTGGTTCCGTGAGACAACTGTCTTCCACGTCGACAATGCCGTCTTCATCGGAATCGGCCGGTAATTCTGTCGCGGGTTTTCCAATCTTTGTCGCCATCGGTACGCTACCGGTTCCAAAGCGATAGAACAGTCCTGCGTGAGCCTCGATAACAGGCGCGGCCAATTGGTCCCGTCCGGCGGTTATGCCTGTACGAAAATCCATTCGGATTCCGTATTTTGGGGAGAGGCGATATTGCCCGCCAAACCCAATGTATCCGATAGCATCCGTGTCAGGCGATTCCATGTATCGCGAGTCGGAAAATAACGTTTCGCCTCCGAAACCAAGAATCGCAAATGGCGCGAGAGTGCGATAGCGCCAAAAGTCGACGACCAAATTCGCTCGCCATCCAAAAATGGGCGCGAACTCTGAGGGGCGCGTACCCATTCCTTCTGTGCTGGAAAACAAAATTTTCCCTTCTACTTCGGCACTCAACCTCGGATCCCAGTTCGTGCCTTCCGCGAGGTGGGAAACAAGGACGTAAGAGAAACGCCCGCCAAGCAAGAATCCAGACTCGGGCACCTGGTCACGATGAAAGGAATTTCCAAGTTCGATGTCTCGGGTGAAAACGTTTCCACCAACGAAAACCCCACCAGAGAAGTCAAAATCGTTCTGATCCGCGTACGCGTAATCATTGAGAAATAGAAATAAGAAACAAACGACGAGACTCGCTACGTTTTTCTTGGTCACTCTTCTGCCCCTCGACATCACAGTATCAAACTATGTCCCTTAGGGACGATGGTGAGTCGACTATGATCCAGGTTTTTGTGCATTACAGATCAAAAAACAATGGGAGAAGAGAACGAGTTTGAATATTGGTTTTTTCAAACGTCCCGATCCAGGTGAAGAGGTTGTTCCCAAGCGCTTGGATGGCCGACGGGTTTTCAAAAAGTGGAATGGTAATTTGTGGAGCCCGAATTCCTCCGAAACTCTTTAGGATATCTGGAAGGGTGGGGGCCGGCGGATACACTTCTAACTCAGCTTCAGGCAAATCGGTGAGAGTTCGCGCGTGGGCTATTGCGTCGTGTAGGCCCCCAATTTCATCTACTAGCTTTATCGTTTCTGCAGTAACCCCCGTCCACACTCGTCCCTGTGCGATTTCCTCAACCTTCTCTGGTGAAATCTTTCTGCCTTCTGAAACTCGTTTAGTAAAAATTGTATAAACGCCACCCATTATGTCGCGTATGACCTCAAGGTCATCCTTGCTCCAGGTGACGAGTGGAGACCACATGGCAGCTCGCTTCCCTCGCGTTATCGGATATGAGTTCACGCCAAATTTTGATAAAGCGTCTCCGTAAGCGAGTTTTCCGCCTACGACGCCTATGGATCCCGTTAGCGTATTCCCAAGTGCAAAGATCTTCGTTGCACCTGAGCTAATATAGTAACCACCTGACGCGGCGTAGGTACTCATAGATACAATGACTGGTTTTTTCTTTACCGCCGCATCTACCTCACGCCAGATCATTTCAGAGGCGAGCGCACTACCGCCCGGAGAATTAACCCTCAGGACAATTGCTTTAACGGCTTCGTCATCGCCGAGTATTCGTAATGCACTGGCAAGAGGCCGAGATGCAATTTCATCTCTGGCGCCAATGGTGCCCCGGCCAGGACCATCAACGACCGAGCCGACCGCATATACGAGCGCGATATGCGGAGCAGAACTTCTTTTCGGAGGAGTAAGGCCGAGGAGTGTGTTTAGTTGGCCCAAAGAGTCTTTGATATCGCTACCAATTTTTCCTTCAGTCCAAGGTAGCTCTCCTCGTACTTGGTCTCGAAACGAGGAGAATGTGGTGACAGAATCCACCAGTTTAGCCGCAAGGGCCTGCTCAGGTT
>CAYPIX010000100.1:0-13077 GCA_964410875.1 uncultured Kofleriaceae bacterium | reverse complement strand
TTCAACCGGTCGGCGCCGTATTCATTTCCCTCCGCATCCTTGGCTTCGTGAACCCCATCGGTTGTGAGCACAAGCAGGTCATCAGCCTGCATCTGTACGCGCGCCTCAGCGATTTCGAGATCAGGCAATACACCCATTGGTGCAACATGCGCGGTTTCTGCCTCGAGGGGAAACACACGACCCTTGCGTTTTAGGAGTGGCACCATATGCCCAGCGTTGGTGAAAAGAAGACTCCGCTTTTGTAAATTGTAGACAGCGTAAATCAGTGTGGCGAACATACCGTCATCGCCGAGGCGCATCATCTCATGATTGACCTGCGCCAAGAGTTGGGCTGGGTTTTTCGATGTACTAGCACGAGTACGAAGCTCGGAAGTAAGACGTGCCATATACAAGGCGGCACTGATCGCTTTCCCCGACACATCACCGACAACGAGAGCGAGATTGTCTTTGTCGTGCCAAATGAAATCGTAGAAGTCGCCACCAATTTGATAGGCGGGTTCATAATGGACAGCAAAACGCATTCCGTCTACGGAGGGTGGCTTCGGAGGCAACAACGAACGCTGGATTTGGCGAGCGACTCTGAGATCTCGCTCGATACGTTGCTGCAACTGTAAATCTTGCTGCATCCGTGCGTTGTGAATGGTTAGACCTGCCTGGGCTGCAATACTCGTCAAGAGATCCACATCTTCTTGAGAAAACTCTTTCAATGTAGCCTGCACATAGATAACGCCGTAGTTGTGAGATTGGACGCGGATTGGAGCGCCCATTCGGGATCCTTCCAAATCCGCTACATCCGATACTGGTGACATTTCGCCGGCAGACTGAAGCAGGATCCCGCGCTGGTCAGAGATAACGTGGCTGACAATGGTTCCCGGAACGCGGACTTCCTCTTCGGGAGGGATGGACCGGTCGCGCATCCTCTGGGTTTGCACTTTTAGTTGTTTGGTCTTTTCATCCTCGACGAGAACGCCGACTGAGTCAGCTTGAGGGAATACTTCAAGAAGTTGGCTGCAAAGACTGTCGAGCATTTCTTTGGGGTCGTTGCTCTTGCTGGAAATATCCAGGATGGACGATAGGGCAATCAGTTTGCGCTCAAGCAATTGCTCTCGGTTTGGCCCGCTCTGGCGTAAGATCTCAGAGAGCACACTGGTTGATGTGGCCTCGTCTCGGCTGTGGATGATCTCAGGGTTGGCCAAATCCACAATCGTTACATTCGCGATTTGTGACGACCGGGTTGTCACTGGGATCTCGACGGTCATCGTATTGTGTGCAATGCGGATCTCGTCCCCATGGACCAGGACCTTGGTTTTGATCCTTTCGGAATTTACGTAGGTGCCGTTATTGGAGCCCAAGTCTTTGATGGTCCAGTGCCCATCTATCTTGGCTATTCGGGCGTGCCGCCTCGAAACCCGCATATCAGGAACGAAAATCTCGCAATCAGAACGGCGCCCAACGAGGTATTCTCCTCTTCCGAGCTCGTATTTGCGGCCCGCATTTGGCCCGGCGGTGAAAAACAGAGAGGACACTGCCTTCCGAATATACATCACGTGACCATGAAGCAGCCATGATGTACGTGCCGATGATATGTTCGGCGGCGGTTTATGACGCCACTAGGTGACTACATTTCGCAGGAGTTTCACGCCCCGGAAGGGGAAGCGCTCCATTCAGTGAACCCAGCTAAAGAAGGTGAGCGGGTCTTTTCCACAGCCTGGACCGAGGCGAGAGTAGGATTGGCAGCTTCTGCTGCCGGTGCGGCCCAAAATGCGTGGGCTCGCCTCTCTAGGGATGAAAGATTCCATTATCTAGCTCGGTTTCGTGAAGCGCTTCACGCGCGGGAGTCGGCTTTAGCCGAAGCGATTTTGCTCGAGACCGGAAAGATCCGAGCCGAAGCTGTCGCGGAAGCACGGGCGTTGGTGAGCCGGTTCGACCTTGTCCACTCCATTGTCGATCGGGACTTGGTCGAAGGGCCGGTTCCTGGTCGCCCTGGCGAATCCCTTCGCTATCACGCTCTCGGCGTGGTGGGAGTCATCGGCCCATATAACTATCCGCTTCACCTATGTCATGCCTATGTGTTGCCGGCGTTATTGGCGGGAAACACCGTGGTAGTAAAGCCGAGCGAAATTACTCCGCTCTGCGCCGAACGCTACGCTGAAGCTGCGCACGAGGTTGGGTTTCCTCCTGGTGTTTTCAATATGGTGATTGGTGGGGGCGCTTCTGGGCGAGCGCTTGTGTCGCATCCCGATGTGCGTGGGCTCTATTTTACCGGCTCATACGCGACAGGAAAAAAGATCCTCGAAGTTGCTTTGGATAGGCCAGAACTTCTTGTTGCCCTCGAGATGGGAGGGAAAAACACCTGTGTTGTGCTTTCCGATGCGGAAATTCGCCAGGCGGCCCACGAAATTGTTCTGGGCGGATACCTATCCTCGGGGCAACGTTGTACTGCCACAGATCGCGTACTGGTGTCGCGAGACCGAGTGGGAGAACTAATAGAGGCACTGAAACCGCTAGTGAAAGAACTGTCCTTTGGCGATCCCACGTCGCCGGAGAGTTTTGCGGGCCCTGTCACCACCCTGGGCGGAGTGAAATCTCTCTTGGCGGCAAGGAAAAGCGCGGCTGCGGGCGGCGCCGAATGTCTGCTGAAAGCCGGAGACGTCCACGGCAAGGATTTCGTTTCACCCACTTTGCATAAATTACCGGATGGCTGCCACCACATCGAAGGCTACACAGATCGCGAGCTCTTTGGCCCCGACATTCACATTGAAGTCATCGAAGATTCTGAAGAAGCGATAAGCGTTCTCAACGATAGCCCTTACGGTTTAGCTAATAGCGTTTTTACCGCCAACGACAAGGTCTTTGAGGAGTTCTATCGTCGCACGAGGTCAGGCATCATCAACCGAAATCGAAGCACGAACCAGGCAAGTCCGTTTTTGCCCTTTGGCGGTGTTGGCAAAAGTGGAAATTACCGTCCTGGAGGAGCGCACGTCGCGCGAAGTTCTGTCTTTGCTGTAGCGGTGCAGGAAAATGTCATTGGTCGGGTGACGATTCATCCGAAGCTTATCAACGGTCTGCCGGCACCAGAATTGGATCCTTTAGAGGAGCGCCATGAAAAGGAAGAATGCGTTGAGGCTTCGCGCAACCTAGTCGACACGCCGCGGCCTTTGGCGATGAATATTCCCAGAGGCGGAAAGATGCCTGAGTCCGAGCATTGGCTCACGCGGCTTTACGCGGGAGAACGCGTCGTCAGAGAGAAAAAACCAGCTGTCTTCGACCATCTGCGCTCCGCTGGGCCGTGGTTTGTGTCGGTCGATGACAATCCGCTTTCCATTCTCGATGGCATGAGCCAAACAGCAACTCTCTGTGCTGGCTTCGCCGAGCCCGCGGTGGTTCGAGGGTATATCGAAGGCGCCTTCAAGGACTACTTGCTTTCGTCAATAGACACATCATGTCGCGCGAGCGATGCAGAGACCGAGTACGCCACAACATTGCGGCACCTTGTGCCCGGTGTGCCTCATGTTGCTTTTGCCAATAGCGGTGCAGAGGCCAACGAAAAAGCACTTGCACTTTGCCGGCTAAACGCCAAGAACAGAGGAGCAAGCCGAGTGCTCGCTTTCGAGGGTGGCTTTCACGGGCGTACACTTCTCTCGCTGCACGCGACTCATAGCCCCAAGAAGCGTGAACCCTTTGAGATTGAAGGCTACCAAGCCGCGTTTGCGCCGTTCCCTGTTTGGACTGTTCCTTCCAGTGAGGAACCAAATGCACCCTCGGGGTTTTACGCTGCGGCCGGACTAGGTGAAGTAGAAAACCTTGTTAGTCGTTACGGAGACGAGTCTGAAGATGCTCTATTGGCGAAAGAGGTCGCGTCTCTGGTAGCGGTTCATCGCGCACTTGAGTCGGGCGAGTTCTTTGCCTGCATTGTAGAGCCAATGCAGAGCGAAGGCGGGGACCGGTACGGAACGGCTCGCTTCTTCAAAGCCCTTCGTTTATTAACTCGGCACCATGAAATCCCTCTAGTTTTTGATGAAGTCCAAACTGGGTTCGCTCTGAGTGGGGCATTTGCTTGGCATAGCAAATTTCGACTGGTCAATTTTCGTGGGGAGCCTGATTATCCAGATGCTGTTACATTTGCAAAACGAGCGCAGGTCGGCGTTTGCATGAGCCGCTTCGAAGATCCCGAACCTACCAGTGCACATACGGCCTCCCTGGTACGAGGACGAATTCACGCGGAGATGGTTTCCACGGCACATTCCGCAGAACGAATTGAAAAACTCGTGAGAACAAGACTCCGCGCCGTTGCTGGCGCTTTTCCAGGCCTTGTGAGAAATCCGCGGGCAGTTGGCTACGCTTTCGCTTTCGACTTGCCCTCACCGGAGCACTTGAAAGCGTATCTGGGACAGCGCTTTTGGCGGGGTACAATTGTGTTTGGCGCTGGAACGCACACGGTTCGTTACCGGCTTTCAGAAGGTTTTCTACTTCGAGAAATCGATATGCTGTTCGACAGCGTGCGGCGATCGCTTTGTTGGCTGGAGGCTCATCCCGGAAAATTGCCGCCGACCTGGGAGGACCTTCCTACGCCAACGAGAAAACGTCGTGAGCGTCCAGAAATGCGAATTCGGTTGGTTAGTCCTAAAGAGGCTGTGGCGCTTCTGCCGCCCATTTTAGATATCGAATACCGGGTGTATGAGCCCGCACGCCGGACTCCCCCGGCAGAGATTCGCGCGGCACTTGAGGATCCTGAGGGTATTACCAACGTGGCCGAAATCAAGCGTGACGGCGAATGGCACTTTGTCGGTTTTGCCATCGGTCAGCCTCTCGAGAGGGTCACCGGAGAAGAAGGGCCCGACCGAGATGTGATGCTCGGCAAAAACAATACTCTCTATTCCATTTCTATAACTGTTGCCGGAGACGTGCAGGGGCTTGGAATTGGTCGAGATCTAAAACTGGAACAGCTTCGAGAAGCAGCAACCCGTAAAACCAATTCTGGGGAGCAACGCTTCCGCTACGTGACGGGCCGGAATCGTATTGGACACACTCCCGCCATGCGTCATCTAAATGATGTCTATGGAGCGCACCAGGTCTGCGTGCTCACAGGGCAGTACGAAGATCCTGAAGGCCAAGCGGTTTACTACCGTATTCCCCTTGCTCCCTTGGCGCCGCTGGAACCAGCAGAAGCAGAAGAAACCGTCGACATCGATCTTGGCCAGGCAGTTTCCAAGCCCCTGGCGGCACCGCCCGCGTCGCTTGTACAAGCAGAGAAGAGCGGCCTCCTTTACGGTCCTGCGGTAAACAAACTCACCATTATGAATTACGCGACTCCAGCGATGGTTCGCGCTCTCGAATGGGTGAGTGCTCTCGCGCCACGGCTCCCACATATGTACTTGACCAGCTGCCGAGACGAACTGGTCGACAAGTCGATCCGGCTGATGCGGGTTGGACGACCAGAGTCACAAGTCGCGATTGGTTTTGCTGGGGGATATGTTGGCCATACGACAGCTGCTGCCCGCTCGCTTAGCGATCCTGCCGTCCATCGCCAAGGTCCTACTCACTTTGATTGGCCGCGAGTACCGCATCCAGGAGACGTTGGTGTTGAAGCGTCAGAAAAGGCCCTTCGCAAAGCCATTGCCGAGGCCGGCGGTCCAAAACGAGTTTTCGGGATCTATCTCGAATTTATCCAGGAGAGAACAGGCAGGGAGGTGCCAGACGAGTTTTGGCAACGCCTCCAGCGGATACGCGCAGAGCTAGACGTCCCAATTATCGTGATTGAAACTGCCAGTGCTTGCTATCGAAGCGGCAACGGGCCTTTCGGAATAAACGGGTTGTCTATGGTGCCTGATGTCATGATGTGGTGGGGTGGGGGCCAGACCGGTTACATCCATGTCAATACACGCTACCGAGTTGCCGGGCCGCTGATGATGGTGTCGACATGGGACGGAGACGAGCTATCCCTGGTGCGCGAGCATCACCAGCTTCGTGCCCTTCGTCGTTTGGATGTCCCATCACTGGCTAGCAAGATGGACGGTGCATTATCAAAGCTTGGGAAACCATTTGTCGCACGAGGACGGGGTCTTTATCGTGTACTCCAAGCGGGCGACAAGGCCGACGAAGTCGAAACTGCGTTTGCAAAACAGGGGCTTCTTACAAGGCGATTCCCTGGTGGTCGGTTTGCCATTGCGCCACCTCTTGACAGGGCAGAGGAAAGCGCGAAACGCATAAAGAAAGCGATTGAGTCCTTATGAGAGAGCTGTTCTACCCAAAAGGAAAGTCTCATCGTCAATGGGGACAGATTCACGGGGAAACCTACCGGGAAGAAATTCAGATGCTCGCGGACCTGCGAGTGTACCTGGCTCGGACCATTGGCGGCTTTGCCAATGACGAAGCAGTGCTGTCGGTGGCGGGAGAACACATCGCGCCACTGAAGGCGTTTAGTGGTGACTTGCACGGTGAGCTTTTGGGCATTGCAGAGGGCGCTAACATTTCGGCAGAAAAAGTCGTGGTATTAAATCACTACACTGATTTGCGCGACCTAGGGCCCGCAGTCACTGCCCAAGACGGGGGTTGCACCGTCCTTTACGCGAAAACCAAGAATGGCCCGGTGTTGGCACAGACTTGGGATATGCATGCCAGTGCGATTCCTTACGTCATGTTGCTCCACACGCCAGGAGTCGAGGGAGCGCCCGGCGCCTCGCTACTATCCTTGACTGGGTGCCTCGGGATGGCTGGGTTAAACGACCATGGCGTAGGAGTCGCCATTAATAACTTGGCTTCTAACGATGCGCGGGTCGGCGTGGTGTGGTCGGCGTTGGTTCGCAAGGCATTGTTGGCGCGAACATCGAAAGAGGCGAGGCCGGTTTTCGCGAAAGAAAACATCGGCTCAGGACATCACTATTTGGTTGCCGACGCACAAGATGTGTTTGCTCTTGAAACGTCGGGCACTGAGTCGGAAGAGGTGTACAGCGGAACAGAGAAAGTGTTCTGTCACACCAATCACTGCTTAAACAAACGTGTGGGTGAAAAAAGTCGGGTTTCTCCCGTGTCAACTACCTATTCGCGGCTCACTGCCATAGAAAAAAGTACATCAGATCGGCCAGTAGAGAGTGCGATGGATGCATATGAACGAATGGGTTCGCAGGAGGGCTTTCCAGGTAGTATTTGTACGAACCAAACAACGCCTGAAACTCCTCATGCCCCAGCTACTTGTGGTGCGATTTCTCTTGATCTCAAAAAAAGAGAGATGCTCTGTGTTGCAGGGTTCCCTCATAATGTTGCGCCTAAGAAGATTGTGATTGGGGCTAATCGGTGACCCACCCATTTTTGTTTACTTGGACATCGCAAGGGAAGGCTCGCCCCATTGAAGTGGTGGGCGGACAGGGCTGTTTTTTCGAAACCAAGGACGGTGGAAAATGGCTCGACTTTGGCAGTCTCGGATATAACGCGCATCTCGGTCATAACCACCCAAAAGTCATAGACGCAATAAAGAAACAGGCCGACTCGCTCTGCTTAACCCTAGCTTCGGCTGTTTATGAAACCAAAACTCAAGTAGCAGAAGAGCTTCTTCGTTTGGCGCCCAAAGGATTTTCAAAAGTCTTCTTCACTCTTGGAGGGGCAGAGGCGGTCGAGAATGCCATGAAGATCGCGCGCATGGTGAGTGGCCGGAAACAGTTCGTGAGCCGAAAACGCTCCTATCACGGGGCCACATTTGGCGCTCTTTCTCTTACGGGAGACTATCGGCGACCTCCTTTGGAGCCCGGCCTTGCTGGGGTGTTCCGGGTGGACAACGACAATGTTGCCGACTTTGAAGAGACAATTAACCGAGAAGGACCGAAGTCCTTTGCGGCGGTTTTTATGGAACCCATACCCGGAGCTAACGGGGTTGATATGCCTACCCCGGGATACTTTGAGCGGGTTCGAGAGCTCTGTACTCAGCACGGAATCTACTTGGTCTTCGATGAAGTGTTAAATGGCTTTGGCAGGACCGGTAAAGTTTTCGGCTTTGAGCACTTTGACGCCTTGCCCGATATGATTACGGTCTCCAAGGGACTTACCGCTGGGCATGCTCCGTTGGGGGCGGTTTTGATTCATGAAAAGATCGCGGAGGCGTTTGAGCGTGACTACTTATACGCTGGATTAACCCTCTATGCTCCGCCGCTTGGTTGCGCGGCTGCAGCGTCGGCGCTTTCTATTTATCGGACTGAAGGACTCTACGAACGAGGCGCTAAATTGGGAGTGCTAATGAGGGCTGGCCTGGAAGGTTTGGCAGATGCTTTTCATTCTATTTCTCGACCTCGTCATGTGGGGCTACTGGGAGCTGTTGATGTCGAAGCGACGGAGGCCGAATGGAACCTGTTGTTAGACGAATTTGCCAAACAGCGTCTATTCATTCATGCGTATCCAAATCGAGGTACCGTTGTAATTGCACCCCCTTTAATTATTTCTGCCGCGGAGTTAGCTCTGGGCTTTGAAAAGTTTGAAGCCGCTCTTGGCGCAGTATTTGGAAAGAAAAATTAATGGCCGATAAAGTAGCTAAAAACACAGAACAAGCCTTGAGTGGTCTTTTCGATGGCGCGCAGATCATGGTGGGCGGGTTCGGTTTATGCGGAAACCCGGAGGCTTTGATTGAGGAAGTGGTTCGAAGTGGAAAAAAAGATCTCACTATCATCAGCAACAACGCCGGCAACCTTGGCAAAGGATTGGCCATTTGGCTGCGGGCCGGAATTGTAAAGAAAGTGATCTGTAGCTATCTCGGCAACAACGAAGACCTGCACGAGCGAATGGCCAATGGGTCTCTTGCCGTGGAGGTGGTTCCCCAGGGAACGCTGGTTGAACGGATGCGTGCCGCGGGCGCGGGTATCCCGGCTTTTTACACGCCGACTGGAGTGGGTACCGTGGTGGCAGAGGGCAAAGAGGCCAAAGAATTTGATGGTGTCACGTATTTGATGGAGCGAGCTCTCTCTGCTGATTTTGCGTTAGTGCGTGCAGCAAAGGGGGACGCCTACGGCAATTTGCGTTTTTGGCGAACCGCCAGAAATTTTCACCCCATCATGGCAACGGCGGCGAAAGTCACTGTTGCCGAGGTTGACGAATTGGTTCCACTGGGCGGTCTTGATCCTGACGATGTTCATCTTCCAGGGGTTTTCGTTCAGCGGGTAGTAGAAGTAACAGAGCACGAAGATCCGTTTGAGTATAGAAGGGTGCGCGAACGTCCCGAGGGAGTCGAAAGTGCCGTTTAGTCGCGATCAGATAGCGGAGCGTGCGGCCAAAGAGGTGTTGCCTGGTAGCGTTGTGAACCTGGGAATTGGCCTGCCGACACTTGTCGCCGACTACATCCCCGCAGAAGCACAAGTTACCTTGCATAGTGAAAACGGGCTGCTCGGCATGGGGCCTTTCCCCTATGAAGGTGATGAAGATCCGCAGCTCATCAATGCGGGCAAGCAAACCGTTACAGTTCTTCCTGGTGGTTCGGCCTTCGACTCTGCGCTTTCCTTTGCCATGATCCGTGGTGGTCATCTGGACTTGGCAGTCCTTGGGGCTATGCAGGTCTCCGCCTCGGGCGACTTGGCAAACTGGGCAGTGCCGGGGGGGCGAACCATGGGAATTGGTGGCGCTATGGACCTGTCTTCCGGCTGCCGTCGGGTCCTGGTACTCACGAAGCATCGAACCAAGAAAGACGAGCCTAAGCTTGTCTCTTCCTGCAGCTATCCTCTAACAGCTCGCGGGGTGGTATCTCGAGTCATTACGGATCTCGCCGTTTTAGATGTCACGGCAGATGGATTCCGCCTCGAAGAATGCGCGCCAGGTGTCACGCCAGAGCAGGTGATTGCCGCAACTGACGCTCCTGTTTCAGTCAAATAGTCTTCGACTAGAACCCGATGCGTCGTTTTGTCGGCTTGGGTGATTTCGACGGAAATGGGAGCTTTTCTGACGTACCAAGCCGGGTTGTGAATTCGCGTATTGAAAGGGACTTTGGTACGGCTGAACCGTCGGTTGAAGGGGTTTGGATGATGCGTTTATAGTGGTTATAGGCAGATACCAAAGAAGGGAATTTGCCACGGTCTTTGTAACGTTTTGCGATGTACTCAGCGGCTTTTGTGACGGCTGCTTTTTGTTTCGATTCTCGCTTTTCGGCCTGCAGTCGTAAGGTGGATACCATCACGCCAACTCCGAGAATCGCTGTGGTCGGCTGCATGGAAGCTATACCTAAGATACCAGCCAATACACCCTGCCTACTGCTTCGGCTGGTAGATATGTCGGAAATTACGGCGCGTATGGGAAGGACGCGAGCCATCGCACGTATGAGGCGTGCGCCTGCGGAGTTGCTTGCGCGTTCGACCACGACCGGGTCTCCCCCACCTCGGAACGTCACTGTATACCTGGAGTTGAACTCGGAATTAAACGCTAGTTTAAGCCGCGTTCTCCAAGGCGCATTTTTTTTCGCGCGAGCTCGTACCCAGACATCGATGATCCCTTTCTCCATCATTGGATGGTCGATCGCGTAAACGTTCGGGTCAGCATCAAAAGTGATTTCAATATCCTCGAAGTCCCACATTGCCTCTTCATCAGCAAACTCCAAAATGTCGGTTACATGCGTGGGCGCCTTGGCATTCGGTTGTTCTTTTTCAATCTCGACAAAACTCGATCGCCCCTTTGGACGCGAGAGTCCGCGGGCTTTCCTGCTCAAAAATTTAACGACGCCACTGATAGCTCTTCGTTGACGACCCTTGCTGATCGCGCGTTCCTTAAGCCTTGCGTCTATGGCTTTTTGGCCGGCGGTTGATATGTTTTTCTCGGTTGTTTTTTTAGGCTTGGAAACGCCGCGAAAGCGGAAAATGTTTCCTCTTTTTCTGATGTTGCCAGGAACAATCCGGCGGTTAAATCTGTGCGCCCGGCGTTTGCGTTTTGAGTAACGACGTTGTGCCGTCGCCCTTTTGCTTGGCGCGGTGCTTCTAGCCCCACTTCGCATTGCGTAGGCCTCTGGGAGGCTCGCAATGCCCGTCAATGCCAGTGAGAGCATCAACAGCAACATAGAACGAATAAACACATCGGCTATAAACAGCAAAATATCTGCCAGCAGGTAAGCTGTTGAAAAGAAATACGCTTGGCGGAGGAGGTTGCTCGGATATCGAATAGTTGTGACGAGGGCCACTATGGGTCCCACTTCGAATTCACGGTGCTGACTAGTTTACTTGTGCTTTTGTTACTTCAGATTTTCAAGGGGTTACCGCTCTAAGGCCTTCGGAACGCTTGTTGCTCTAAACGAGAACATGATCGCATCCAACCGAATCATCCAAGTTTCTATGGCGCTTCTGCTCTCGTTTTCGTTCGTGGTACCCGCTTCCGCGAATGTTCGGAGCGCGCGCGGAAAGCGCAAGATTGCTCCTGCTGCCAAGACTGCGATAGGGGCGGCCAAACGAAACCGTAGACTGTCGCATCAAACCGCTCATGTTTCGTCGCAGTTGACGGCTCTGCGGAAGAGTGTGGCAAAGGACAGGGCCTATCGAGCGAAAAGACTCGATTTGGCAGCGAACCTTCGCGGTGCCGCTGCCAGGAGACGAAAGGACGCACGTCAAGATAGGGCAAGGGCTTTGAAGTTCCTGGCGTTCTCTGGAACCGTGTACGCATTCGTTGGTACCGCCATTCTTAGGAATATCAGCGGTTTTGAATTTAGTCCTGAGTGGGGTATGGCGGGAAGTTTTGCTGCCCTAGCTGGTCTTGTTGCAACCGGAATTGGCATGGTGGGTAAGGAAGAACTCGGCCGCGCCTCGAATGAGTTGAAACGCGCCAATGAATACGATGCCGATGCTGGAGAAGCAGAAAGAGATGCGGCCATCGGGCTCACGGAATAGTTGTCAGACCTTATAAAACCAGCCCCCGCTTGATGACGCGAGTAGTAAGATTTGCGTCATAACGGTACGGGATTTCAGCATAGTGCTCTGCGCCCCAGAACACCAGGTCCGCCTGAAAGCCTGGGGCGATGCGACCGATTGTGTTTCGACCGAGGGCTTTTGCCGCGTTTCTCGTAACGCCAAGCCAAGCTTCCGCTACGGTCATATTGTAGTGACAGCATGCCAACCACATTTGGATGGGTAGGGTGGCGCCCATGCTGGTTCCGGGGTTATGGTCCGTGGCTATGGCCATCGACACCTTAGCATCACGAAGTTTTGACACTGGCGGAGGCGTCATTCCAAGCTGTACACACGCTCCTGGAAGCATGACAGCAACTACGTCGTTCTGGGCCATTGCTTGAATTCCCTGGGCCGAGATTTGCTCTAAGTGGTCGCAGGATGTGCCCCCCATCTCTGCAACCATCTCAGCTGCACCGATGTCCTTGAACTGGCCAACATGAGCGCGAAGAAGAAACCCATGCTTTGCCGCTGCCTCTAGAATAAGGCGGCTCTCTTCAAGAGAAAAAGCTCCTTGGTCGCAGTAGACATCGACCGCGTCGGCCAGGTCAGACGCGTTTGGAATCATTTTTTCGACCACCTCGGCAATGTAGGCGGCCCGATCGTTCGCATATTCACTTGGAACCACGTGGGCCCCCAACAGTGTGGGGCTGACATCGATTTGCGAAACCGCATCAATCATGAGAGAGCAGAGGAGTAGTCGTATTTCCCCTTCCGCTGTTAAGTCGTACCCAGACTTTGCCTCTGTTGTCGTGGTTCCGGACGCGAGGCTGTTTTCCAAACGGCGGCAAGAGCTCTCGACCAGTTCTTCAGTCGTGGCTGCTCTGGTGGGACGGGTGGAGGCTTGAATGCCACCACCGTTTGCCGCGATTTCTTGGTAACTAAGCCCTGTTGCTCTTTGAGAAAATTCGAGAGAGCGCTCGCCCGCAAATACTGGATGGCTGTGACAGTCCACGAGCCCCGGAGTGACCAACCTTCCTTGGGCCGACACGGTGTTTGAGTCTCTTGGTACGTTTGCCGAGGGAAGATCTTTTTCAAGCCCAACCCATTTGATGGTCCTTCCTTCCAGTACGACGGCTGCGTCGTGAAGCAGCCCAAGTGCATCGACGTCGGTCTTGGATGGACCATTGGCCGTTAAGAGTTGCCCAATGTCTTTTATTACGGTTACCTGTTTTTGGCTCTT
>CAYPIX010000099.1:0-13084 GCA_964410875.1 uncultured Kofleriaceae bacterium | reverse complement strand
ATTTATGGGCGGGTTGTTGAAGCCCCCGCGATTATCGCGAACCACAGGCCCTCGGTTTTGATAAGGCTGCCCTTTGTTGTTCCCCGCCCAACGCCCTTCGACCCAATGATATCTATTGTTTCTTCGCTCCCAGCGACCAGCTTGCCAGGTTTGGTTTTGACGAACTCGTTTCCAACGTCCACGTCTCCAGCGCCACTGGTTTCCCCGCCACTCCCAGTGCCCCTGTACCCAGATCTTTCCAGGACGAGCCCGTCCAGGGTTCTCGTATTGGGGTGGTGGCGGCTCTTGGTTAGAGACATATTGTGGTCTCGGGCCCGAGGCAACTAAACAACCTGCCGACGGAATCACCAGTGCTGCTGACAATGCGAATGGAATCAGTGTGTGACGTAGCATGTTCTCTCCTTATGGCGTCTCATGGAAAGACGGACCAGAATGGAAATAATTCTCTAATTCGCTTGCCCCTCTGTCAATGACGGGAGCTATGTAACTAAGCTACCGATTCTATTCTCCAACAGCTCCCGGCGCGTTCGAGCTTCCTTCTGCCTTTTGTGACCTTAACCACACAAGGTAGGCGGCAATGTCTTTTCTCTGAGCAAGATTATACTTGTCGTAAAATTCCGGCATTTCGTTGTCGCTGCCAAACCACCTCGGATGGCTTGGGCGGCCAATAAACTCCGCTAGCATCTTTACGGATCCCCGACTTGTAAGGTTTGGCCCACCACTGGCGTCCTCGCCGTAGTCACCCAAGGAAGGATGGCATCCGCTGCAATCCCCATCTTCAAATAATGCAGCACCGGTATCCGCCAACTCTTTCTTTGCGTCTTCCGCACCGGTCTCCCGGTAGACCATTTCAACAATCGCGTCCAGATCGGAACCCTCGAGCTCGACCGGTTCCATTCCCGAGATACTAGTTGCACCAAAGAAACGATCCCCGCTTGGATTTTTCAAAAATGCGCGAATCCACGTTCGTGAGTTGTAGCCGGCACCTATTGCGGGTCCACTAAGATCGCTACCCTCATGGCATCCTGCGCAGTCTTTCTTCCAGAGGGTTTCCCCTCTGGCAACGGGCGTGTCGGGGGGATCAAAAAGGGCCAGAGGACCAGATGCAGGGACCCCTTTTTCTTTGGCAATGGTCCGAGCGATGGTGGCCCGTTCGTGGGAATTCTCCAATCGGCTTTGCAAGTCCGCATCGCTGGCATCCTCAGAAAAACTGATCCACGTGAGCAGTACTGCGCCGAGCCCAACGACCGCCAGTGGCATCAAGTAAGGGATTCGGCGTGCAGGATTTCTCGACTCACCTCGATCTAAGAACGGTACGGAGAGGAAAATTCCGCCCAGCACTGCGGGCATGCCGAGAGCGACTATTTGCTCCCAAATTCCATGAAAGTACTTTAAAGCCTGAAATAGTGGTCGAAAATACCATTCCGGCCGTGCGTCAAAGTTGGACCCCGGATCCGCGGGAGCCCCTAGGTGTGCGCCGTGGGTATAGATGTTGACAACGACCAGGATGCCAAAACAGAAGACAATCGCGACCATGTCCTTAAACATTTGATCGGGCCAAAACATCTGCACTTTTTCTTTAAGTTTTTCTTTAGAGAAAAACCAATGAGGCGTAACGCCATGACGCCTAAAAAGTGCTACGTGAGCAACTGTGAGACCAATCATGATGGCCGGCAATACGAAAACGTGAATCGCAAAGAACCGGGTGATAGTCAGGTTTCCATACTCGTTACCACTTTGAACTGCCTGTTGCACTTCGGCGCCAATAACTGGCGTTGTGCCCGCGATACCTGTTGCTACCTTTGTCGCCCAATAACCGGTCTGGTCCCATGGAAGCAAATAACCGGTCAGAGCAAACGCCATGATGATTCCCATCATTGCGACACCTACGATCCAATTTAGCTCCCTCGGTTTCTTGTAGGCGCCGTACACGGCGGTTTGAAACATATGGAGGCCGGCAACTATAACCATCGCCGATGCACCGTGACTGTGGAGCCCTCGGACAAACCACCCGCCGGCAACTGAATCCTGGATGTAGGCGACAGATGCCCATGCCGAGTTGGCCGATGGACTGTAATACATCGCCAACAAGATGCCGGTAACCATTTGCTGCACTAAGAGGAAAGACAAGATGGAGCCGAACACGTACGCGAACGATGCGCCCCCAGGCACCGACTCCTCCAAGGCCTTTTTGGTTAAATCACGAAACCCGCTTCTTTCATCGAGCCAATCGAGTGCTTTGCGCATAGTTACGCTTCCACCTTTTCTGCAATATCCTGACGAAAACGCTTAAACGTAATCCACACCCCTCCGTCTTTTTCCTCGGTAGGTAGCGAATCCAGCCCGCGCTTTGCAGGTCCCGAGAGTTTTTTGCCGTCAACAGCAAATTCGCTATTGTGACATGGGCAGAGAAATTTGTTGTTACTCCCCTGGTAACCAATAGCGCAGCCGAGGTGCGGGCAAACCGAAGACATGGCTACGAGTTTTCCGTCTTCTTGCCTTCGCAACCACGCGGACCCTAACGCGACCTTGTCACTAACAAGCCAAGCGTTGCGGACCCCCTCTCCTACCAGCTGGACTTTGACCGGAGCGCCGCCGGCGACAAGTTTTCCAGATTCAATGACATAAATTGGATCAGTTGGACTCGTGACAACCCGCTTACCTACGGGAAACAAGAGAAACTTACCAACAGGTACGGAAACGACCAAAGCCACCCCCGCTCCCATTCCCACAGTTGCGAGTTCCAAAAATTTTCTTCGACTCTTATTGGTCTTGTCAGACATATCCGTATTCCCTTTTGGGGGACGAGTCTGCCCTGGAGTTCCGCCTATGTCCAAGAAAACTGGCGCAAAGAACGGGTCATATGACCGGACTGTGAGAAAGAAAAACGGTTCAGGTGTTTTCGCGTTTTAGCCGTAGGCTTTCTCGTCGCGCTCCTGATTCTCTTTACATTGAATGCAGAGCTGTGTCTCAGGCCGCGCCTCGAGACGCTTCTTGTTGATCGGCTCTTCGCAGTCCAGGCAAACTCCGAATTCCCCGTCCTCTAATTTCTTTAGGGCGAGCTCGAGTTTGGCTAAGTGAGATTTCTCGCGCCCACGAAGGCGGAACTCAAAGGATTGGAGTTGTTCGCTGGAAGCCAGGTCCATCTCATCGGGAAGATCATTCGGGTCCAGGACCATACTATCGGTGAGGGTTCTTTGGGCATTGGACACGACCGCGTCCCGCTTGGACTCCAAAAGTTCCCGAAATTTTTTAAGTTCTTTCTTATTGAGTGATTTACTAGCCACTGGGATCCCCTTCGTCAGTGAAGACCAAAGACCATAGAGCCAGAGATGCTGTTTGACAAGCCCCAGGTCGGGGCCGATCTCCCTAATTTTGGCTTCGGGAGCGGAATTTCGGGCACTTTGCCGCCGAAAGATCCCCTAGCTTGTTGACACCTTGTAGGTCTAATACCGAAACTGTAGCTCATATGGCCGGCTCAGATAAACGGAAGCAGAGTCTTTATTTCCCAGAGGAAATGTTGAAAGAAATCCAAGAGGAGGCGGCGCGTCAAGACCGTTCTCTATCGTGGATCGTGCAAAAAGCTTGGAAGATAGCGCGGAAGGAAATCACTAAATATCCTTCTGTGAATGAGTATCCCGGTGAAGAAGACGCGCGCGAATTGCGCACCTGATTCTTCGCTAGTCAATTGCGGGCGGTACTCGCTGCCCTCTTCCTTGTGGATTTCTAATCTGCCATCGGTTCTCACTAGACCAACTAGAGAGCAACCATTGGCCGATTTTTTCGTGGGGGATCTCTTATTTTGAGCTCCCCACCCTTTTCTTCTCACCATTGGACTCGGATGTCTCGCTCTGGATACGCGCTCTCAGACGGTGACGAAAACCCGCTGTTCTACGAGAAACTCTCGGCGCGCACCGGGGCCCCTAAAGCCTCTGTCGTTCTAAGCGACGGGATCGGCTGTGAGGGGTACGTATGGAAGTATTTAAAACGAGATCTAGCCTCAGATTTCGACATCCTTCACTGGCAGTACAGAGGCCACGGCCGCAGCCCGAACCGCGATAGATCGCATCTGACGATTCAGCAGTTCGGACGTGATCTCTGGTCGGTTGTGGATGACTGCGATACAGATAAGGTGGTACTGGTCGGACACTCTATGGGGGTTCAAGTATCCCTCGAGGCTTACCGCCTTCAACCTGAAAGAGTTTCCGCCATGGTCCTGCTTTGCGGGATGGCAGAGAACCCCCTCAAGACTTTTCGCGGAACGGCTGGGCTTGAAGACGCCCTCCCCCTGATTAGGCAAACGATTGCTCGAGCGCCAAATTTGTTTCGCCGTATGGGACGAACTCTGTTACCAACGAAACTCGCATACTCAGTTGCAAAACAATTTGAGATAAACGGAACGCTTATCGACCCCGCGGACTTCATGCCTTACTTGCACGGAATGTCGCGAATCGATCCTGAAGACTTCATCGCTTTACTTCAGTCCGCTGGCGAACACAGTGCAGTAGACCTTCTATCGTCAATTTCTGTTCCCGTTCTTGTCGTAGGCGGAAGCGACGACGGGTTCACACCGCCAGAGCTCAGCCAAAAGATAGCGGATGCGATTCCAGATTCTGAACTCTTACTTGTAGAAGACGGATCGCACACAGCACCATTGGAACGCCCCGACTTTGTCAATGAGATCATTCTGCGTTTCCTCTCTCGTTGCGCTCCAGAATTAAAACAGTAGGTGCGTTCTGATTGGTCGGGTAGTTTGTTGCACACAGTCGCGCACGTCTGTGTTTAGTGACTACGATGTATTCCATACGTTAGTAGATCGCCTTTTTTACCCGTTTAAAAATGATCTTTTCTTCTTCTCTTTTATTCGTCTACTCGAAGCCAGCTCATGACGCACCGGTTCATAGATCGATTAAAACTATTTCTTTTTGTATAGGCCAACACGTTCTATGCTGCACTAGTAAGCCAACGTACTAGGGAGTGCGTTGGTTGGGTGCTCGAGGGGATTTTTTTGAGGATGCGAGCACCCATGGCCGAAACACACCATGAGAGGAATGGAACACACATGACTCGTCCAGCTCTACGTCGTTCAGACGAAGACAATGATGGTCTGGTAGCGCTACCACCGATTCACACAGTTCGACAGCGTTTGCGATCGACTGTGAAAGAGTTCGGTGTTTCGTCACCCGGGCGCCGAGCTGCAGCTCTTGCTGCGGTATGGATTGCGGCAACCGGATGCGAAGCTGACCTGACCCAATATGACGCTGAGGATGCACTGCGCACGTACCGACTTGCTGAGTCGGAATTGCGAGCGGAGCTGCGAATGACCATGGCTCGTGCGATTAATAATGAACCGCACGTTCCAACGCGACAGTCCATGATTAGGATGCTTGAGTATTTAGAGGAGCTCGAGCAAGCCGCTGTCGCACCCAAGCCGCAACGACGACGTCGACGGCGCTAATATCGCTTCGTTGCTACGCAACTACGCTGAGCCGCGGGCGCTTCTAGCGCGTGTCAATCAGCAGCGATTTTAGGACTTAAAAAAGTCGTTCCCAGGAAGTTAGGGGGGAGCGGCTTTTTTGCATTTCGGCGCAGAGCGCCTGCATGGGGCCGCAGGCGCTTTTCGTTTCGGTGCTCCGCACAGATTCAGTTTTCATTCTAGACGCTCCGCTAGCCGCAGACGGAGTAGCCGCAGGCGGGGCACATACTGCAGCCCTCGCCTGTCGAGAGCGTGGAAGAGCACTCCGGGCAATCGGCAGTAGAAATCGCTTGGGTGGTTTGTTGGCCCGACGTGAGTACTTGTGTAGCTTTGCTGCCATCTCTGTAAACAGTGACGCCTTTGCAACCGGACTGGTATGCAGATTTGTATGCTCTTTCGACATCGCTGGGCTGCGCGCTATTGGGAAGGTTGATTGTCTTTGAGACCGCTGCATGAACATGGCGCTGGAACACCGCCTGCATTCCGACGTGTCCATCAACGGAAATTTCGTGAGAGGTAGCAAAGAGCTCTCGTATCTTTGCCGGGACGTCGCTCCGACCACCCAAATGCCCGTCCGCGAGCACAGAGTCTTTTAGCTCGGAACTCCAACAACCCTCGGCTTCCGCAACAGTCTCGAGAGCTGGGTGAAACTCAGCCAGCACGTCTCCCTCCAACACATGCCGCTCGAACGCCAACGCAAACAGAGGCTCAATGCCGCTTGAACAACCGGCGATGATGCTGATGGTACCAGTTGGAGCGACGGTCGTCGTGGTCGCGTTTCGCATAGGGGTGCCCTTCTCCGCCCAAACAGATCCTGCGTAGGCGGGAAACACGCCACGAGTCTCCGCGAGGTGTTGAGACGCAAGCACCGACTCTTCAGTAACAAATGCAGCGACCTTATCTCCGAGCTCTCTCGCTGTTTGGCTTCCGTAGGCAAAACCTAAATCTATAAGGGCATCAGCCCAGCCCATCACCCCGAGGCCTATTTTCCGTGTCGCCCGTGTCTTGGTGGCTATTTCCTCAAGCGGGTATACGTTTTCATCCAACACATTATCGAGAAAATGCGCACCAAGAGCGACCATTTCTCCTAGACGCTCCCAGTCGAAATCGCGTTTGTCCTTGGCAACAAACTTGGCCAGATTAATACTCCCCAGCGTGCACGACTCAAAAGGAAGCAGCGGCTGCTCTCCGCACGGGTTGGTCGCCTCGAATGCCCCCAACTCAGGCGTTGGGTTGCTGGCGTTCATTGTATCTAGAAAAACCACCCCCGGATCGCCAGTCGCCCATGCCGCGTTGACCATCGATTCGAAAACTCGCGCAGCGGACAGTCGCCCGACCTCTTTCCCGGTAACCGGGTGCCTGAGAGGATAGTCCCTGCCCTTTTCAACCGCGCTCATGAAATCGTCCGTTACCCCTACCGACAAATTGAAATTCTGCATCTTTTCGCCCGAGAGTTTGACCGCGATGAATTCCAGAATGTCTGGATGATCAACTCGCAGCACCGCCATATTTGCCCCACGCCGCGTTCCGCCTTGCTTGACGGCTTCAGTGGCAACATCGAAAACCTGCATAAAAGAGACGGGACCGCTGGCCTGCCCGCCAGTCGAAACAATGAGGTCCCCTCCTGGCCGTATGGATGAAAAAGAAAAACCGGTTCCCCCGCCCGTTTTCTGAATTCTGGCTGCCCATGAGACCGCCTGAAAGATCCCATCCGTATCGTCGGTAACTGGAACTACGAAGCAAGCGGCTAGCTGGCCGTTTTCGCGCCCTGCATTCATAAGTGTGGGCGAATTAGGTAGAAAGTTGAGACTTTGCATCGCGTCGAGAAAGCGCTTTTCTGTGTCGGCGCACTCTTCCTCTGTCGCCCCATAGCGAATATCAGCTTTTGCTACGGCTCGAGCGACCCTCGCGAATAGCTGCGAAGGCGTTTCGACAACCCGCCCTTTTCTATCTCGCAGAAGATAACGCCTGGCGAGCACATGCTCAGCGATTGGGGTTAGCACTTCACCCAGAGTACCGCGCGATATGTGCTTTCGCTAGCGAGCTCGGTTGTCCACCGGCGTGCTTTTGGGAGATTTTGTGGGTTTATTCTTGTTAACTCGTTTTTTAAGGACGGCAGCCGGCAACCGTGGCGTGATATCGAGCCCACCAGAAGCTTGAAGGCTTAGCTTATAAACCTGACCCAGAACCGGCCGTACATGAGGCGCTTCTCCCTGAACAACGGAAAGCCCCATCGAGGTAGCTTGTTCGCGATCGTTTGCTAACTCCCAGAACCTTGTCCAGATTTCCTGCTCAAACCGACTTGGAGTGTCGTCGACCTGAGCGAGCTCTGGAATAATGGAGCCTCCTACGTCTTCACCACTACGTAAAAGGGACACTCCATCGATGGGCTTCTGTGCATCGCCGAAAATTCGCCTAAACAAAAGCACGCTCTTGCCACGAAGCGGATCACCGTTCTCAACGAAATTCCGACCAGACTTTGCCACCAGCGCGTCGACATAGAACTCGCTGCCCTTCACTATCAATGGTTTCTCAAAAAGGGGCACCTCCCCATCCGCACCGTATTGGATAAAGGTAAGGTGAATCTCTTGCACACCGGTCTCAGGATTCTTCGTGAGCTCGTCAACCCGAACGTCGCCTACCAATTCCTTCGCCCAGACCCGATCCAACGTTTGACCGAGCTCCTCAATGACGCGTTTGTATTCCGCGATCTTGCGATCATCTTCCGTGAAGACGTAGTAGGTATATCCGAGAAATATCAGTATCGCGGCAGGAAAGAAGAGTTTCATCTCGACCGAAGATGACACATCACACGGTTGAGTGAGGAGTTTGCCAAACCCTTCCTACCAGCGAACCCCCTTTACCCACATGCGCGGTTTCTCTTCTCACAAACCGAAGTCAACAAGTTTGCCAGCGTGGAATGCGGTAGTTTTTCAAGAAAGCTGAACCAAGTAATCCACAGCCTAGGTGTTTGTTGCCGCGGTTTCCGTATGCCTGGTGCGCAAACTAGTTCACGGTTACGCACCTGATTGCGCTGCTCAGTGCGCGACTGCTTGCGTCAAACCCAATAGCTGTGGGAATAAGCGCCCTGGCATAACCTATGCAACTTTCCGGAGTACGCTCATCGTAGTGGGCTGAAAGATCCTCAGAGAAAGACCGAGTCATGGAAATCCAAACCCGACCAGAGCACATCCAGAAAGCCGATAGAAAGCGTGCCCTTCAGATTTTGGCGAAGTCCATTTACCGGGAGCTTGACACTCAGGGATACGGCGAACAGGAGATCCTGGCTCTGGCCAGTGAGCTCATCGGTGAAGTCACGGATCGCATCCGCGGCGCATAACCGCTTGGTACCCCTGAACGGTCATTGCTTTCCAACGCAGTTGCCGTCTTTAGTGGCTCTTTCCTAAACAGGGGCTTTCGTCTAATGTCGCGCCATGGCAAAGGCCCGCATAGGAATTAATGGATTTGGAAGAATTGGTCGTGGCGTAGCACGCGCTTTGGCCAAGGACAAAAACGCGTTTGACCTCGCACTCATCAACGACCTAACTGATGCGGGCACTCTAGGGCACCTCCTAAAATACGATTCGGTCCACGGGCGATACCCAGGCGAAGTTGAGGTAACCGGTGAAGGCCTAAAAATTTCTGGAGATGCCGTGAAAATCTCTGCGGAACGAGATCCTGGTGCCATCCCCTGGAAAGACCACAAGGTGGATATCGTGCTGGAATGCACGGGCCGTTTCGTAGCCCGCGACGATGCTTCGAAGCACCTTAGCGGAGGCGCAAAGAAGGTCCTCATTTCAGCTCCAGCCAAGAGCCCTGACGCAACGTTTGCTATGGGGGTCAATCACACACTTTACGATCCCGCAAAACACCACATCATATCGAATGCCTCCTGCACCACGAACTGTCTCGCTCAAGTGGCCAAGGTCCTTAACGACAGCTTCGGAATCGTGTACGGGGTAATGACAACCATCCACTCCTACACGAACGATCAGCGAATTCTCGATTTGCCCCATAAAGACCTCCGACGTGCCCGCGCCGCTGGCGTTTCCATGATTCCTACTACGACCGGGGCCGCCCGAGCTCTAAAGGAAGTCATCCCCGAACTAGAAGGCAAACTCGACGGCATGGCTATAAGGGTTCCAACGCCAAATGTCTCTCTCGTAGACCTTGTTGCCAAGGTGAACAAGAAGACGACAACAGAAGCGGTTAACGACGCCTTAAAAAAAGCAGCCAATGGCCCTCTAAAGGGATTTCTTGGAGTCTCCGACGAGCCTCTTGTCTCAATTGACTACAACGGCAATCCAAACTCAGCCACAGCGGACCTAGGCGTGACCAGCGCAAAAGACGATCTTGTTAAGGTGCTTGCCTGGTACGACAACGAAGCCGGTTATTCGAATCGATTGTTCGACTTAGCTAAATTTGTAGCGTCCAAGCTCTAGTGACTGAGCCAAACACGATACGCAGTCTAGGTGATATCTCCCTCGAAGGGCGGCGAGTTTTTGTACGCGTTGATCTCAACGCCCCAACAAGCGACGGTAAAGTTACTGACGCCACACGTATTGAAGCTGCCCTACCAACAATAGAACACCTGCGCGCGGCGGGCGCTCGAATCATTCTTGGCTCTCACTTCGGTCGCCCCAAAGGGAAACCCGTCCCTGAGATGTCCCTTGAACCTATCGGCGCCCATCTTGCCGGCCTACTTGATACCGAAATTCGTTTATCGGATGAGCCCCTTGGTGACGGCGCGCGAAAGCTGGTTGGAGACCTTCGCGAAGGACAAATTGTACTCCTAGAAAACCTCCGATTTAACCCGGGCGAAGAGTCAAACGACGAGAGTTTTGCAAAGGGGCTCGCGGGCTTCGCCGACGTATACGTCAACGATGCATTTGGCGCCGCCCACAGAGCCCATGCATCAACAGTTGGAATGGTTCCTTTCGTCTCGGATGCCTGCGCCGGGCTACTAATGGAGAAAGAAATCGCCGCCCTGTCTCGGCTGCTTGGAGAAGTAGAAACGCCCTACCTTGCGATTGTCGGGGGCGCTAAAGTCTCTGGCAAAATCGACGTACTAGACGCGCTGTTGGGGCGTGTAAGTGACCTCATCGTCGGCGGCGCTATGGCGAACACCTTTCTTTTGGCGCTGGGCAAACCGGTTGGTGCATCGCTTACCGAGCCCGAAAAAGTCGCGGTAGCCAAAAACTTCCTACGCAAGGCAAAAGAGCGAAAGGTTGCCATCCACCTGCCAGTCGACGCGGTCGTCGCTGATGACATAAATGCCAACGAAGGGCAAAACGTCTCTGTTGACGATGTCGGCGCCGGCGTTTCAATTTTCGACATTGGGTCTGAAACACGCAGCCGATTTGCCGCCCTAGCAGCAGGCGCAAAGACCATATTTTGGAACGGGCCCATGGGCGTCTTCGAAAAGGAAGCGTTTGCGACCGGAACCATCCACGTGGCCAATGCGGTTGCCGACAACAACAACGCATTCTCCGTCGTTGGCGGAGGAGACAGTGTGGCAGCTGCCAACGCGGCCGGTGTTGCCGACAAGATTAGCCATATATCCACCGGAGGCGGTGCGTCTCTCGAGTTTGTCCAGGGGCGAAAGCTCCCCGGTGTCGTGGCTCTGGCAAACCACCAAAATTTACCCGAGAGCCAATCGCAAAACCCACCTCCCCAGGGCGTGTGATACACCACAGTTCCTATGGGTCGAACACCGATAATCGTTGGTAACTGGAAGCTGAACCACACGCAATCCCAGGGACTCGCCCTGGTGACTGAACTGAAAAATCAACTCAGTTCAATTCGCGATGTTGAAGTCGGGGTCGCCCCGGTATCTGTTTCGTTGGCACCGGTTGCCAAACGCCTAGAGGAAAGCAGCATTAGGGTCTATGGCCAAAATTGCCACTGGGAACCCAAAGGAGCTTGGACTGGCGAAGTCAGTCCACCGCTTCTAGCCGACGCCGGATGTAAAGGCGTCATTCTTGGCCACAGCGAACGACGGCAACACTTCGGCGAAACCGACGCCAATATTGCAAACAAACTTCGAGCTGCTATCGATGAGGGCCTTCAAGCCATCCTATGCGTCGGCGAGAGTGACGCCGAACGTGATGCAGGGCAAACCGCCGATAGAGTCCGCTCCCAGCTCTCCTTGGGACTCAAGCAAGCTCGCGCGACCGACTTGGATAAATTGGTCATCGCATACGAACCCATCTGGGCCATCGGTACGGGAAGGACCGCAAGTCCAGCCCAAGCCCAGGAAGTCCACGAGCATATTAGGGCCCACCTAGTTTCCCTGCTCGGCGATGGGGCAGCTGAGGTTCGAATTCAATATGGCGGCTCCGTGAAGCCTGCCAACGCCGAAAGTCTGCTTTCCCAGCCCGATATTGACGGCGCCTTGGTCGGCGGGGCGTCTCTAAAGGCTGAAGATTTTGTAGCAATTGTCAAAGCGGCTCGGGTTGCCAACGGCTCCTAAACGCGCTACAGAACAGGCGAAATGGGAATTGTCGTCACAGTCGTCCACGTCATCGTTTGCATCTTTTTGATGCTCACCGTGTTGCTACAGTCTGGCAAAGGTGGAGGCATGGGGTCAGCTTTCGGTGGCGGCAGCAGCACCGGCAGTGTTTTCGGTGGTTCCGGCGCCGGAAATTTCCTGCGGTCTTTGACCGGCGGCGCTGCAGCTGTATTTATGCTGACGTCTATTTTAATGGCGTACCTTGCCAGCTCCACGGGCAAAGATTACTTCGATCGAGTCATTCCCCAGCAGCGAGCTGCTGCAGAGCAGCGGGCTAAAGCCGATGCTGACGCCAAGGCTGCCGCAGACGCAGCAGAAAAAGCAAACGCTCCGGCGACAGAAAGTGATGCGAGCAGTTCAGACACAACTGATGCTGCCGCGGCTCCCGCCGAAGGCGTTGACGCCGGCGAAGCCAAAGTAGATGCCGCCGTAGACGCGGTGAAAGACGCTGCTACTAAAGCGGTCAAAGAAATACCCGCCGTCGACGTACCAGGCGAACAGTAGAAACGGCGGCCGTTGTACCGCTTCGGCAAATATCACGGCATCGGCAACGATTTTATTGTCGTCGATCTGCGTAACGCTAGCGCCGCGGAAATCGCAGGCGTCACCAGCGTTGGCAAGGCCAGCCAAGTCTGTGATAGACGGCGCGGCGTGGGCGCAGATGGAATCCTCGCGATTCTGCCGCCGACATCATCTGGCGCATTGGCAGAGATGGTCGTCGTAAACGCAGACGGCAGTCGCGCTGAGATGTGTGGAAACGGTATCCGCTGCGTTGCCAAGTATCTTTTCGAGAATGACTCCCTAGCGAAGCCATCGCTAACCATTGACACGGGCGCCGGACCATTGACATGCGAACTAACCACGAAGGAAAAAACGGTTTCCTCAGTTCTCGTGAATATGGGGGCACCGCGTTTCGAAAGAACAGAGATCCCAATGGAGGGAAGCGGTACGCTACTTGATCAGAAGGTCCCTGCCCTCGGTACCGACTTGAGGTTCTCCGCAGTCTCCATGGGCAACCCTCATATTGTTACCTTCGTCGAAGAATCAGGTGACGCTCTCATGAATATGGCGAAAGCTCTCGGCCCCAAGCTGGAATC
>CAYPIX010000098.1:0-13270 GCA_964410875.1 uncultured Kofleriaceae bacterium | reverse complement strand
GCGCTGCAATTTATTGCCACCCGGGGCAAGCAGATGGCGGGGCTACCCCTTGCGGATAACGGGACCATGCTTGCGGTTGCAGCCGACTCAGATTCTGTAGCAAAGGGAATTGAGGGAATTTCTGGTGTAAGCGTAGCTAACATCAACCATCCACGACAAACCGTTATTTCGGGCGAGACCTCAAGTGTCCTTGAGGCGGAAGAAGCGTTTAAGCAGCTTGATATACCGACCTCGCGACTCTCAGTCTCCCACGCTTTTCATTCCGAAAAGATGGCACCTATTGACGAGTGGGCGGCTAAGTACCTCTTGTCGACGGAATTGCGTGCCCCAAGCAGGACGGTGATCTCTGCTGTTGAACCTGGTAGCTACCCAACCAGTGTCGGCGACATCAAGGCGTTATGGTCGCGCCACGCAACATCCAAAATTCAGTTTTCCGCGGGTGTGCAAACTTGCATAGACCTCGGTGCCACAGAGTTTGTCCAGATGGCGGGCGGGCGTCGTCTCGCCACTATGGCATCCCGAGTTATTCTTTCTGCCGGTCTTTCTAACTCGGACGTCCTCACTACTAGTTTCGACTCAGGGAAAAATGAGGGGGTTGAAGACTTCCTTTCAACAATCGGGGAGCTGTTTGTTCGAGGCAGAAGCGTTCACACCGAATCACTTGTAGCCGAGGGCTGCGTAGTTTCCTTACCTCCTACGCCGCTTGCAACACGACCCTTTTGGATCTTGCGGCCACCATCTCGTCCCGCGGATTTGCCGCATTTTGGCGGAGGTGTAGTTCAGGGGGCTGCTCCGGTAGATTTTGAAGCTCGGTTGGACCGAATCGCCAACGAGATTTCTTCTCTACGCGAATCTTACAGAGGAGTTTCTCCTGACGCCGTGACCGTCGCTGACTCTGCTCCGAAGCCAGAAGTTAATGCTCCTCTTCGAATTGCGCCGGTTCTAACTCCCGACATGTTCGAAGTTAAAGACACTGTTGTTGCGTGTCTTTCCAAGGTAACTGCAATCCCAGAGAGCGATATCAATTTAAACTCGCACTTGGTTGCGGATCTCGGTTTCGATTCGCTTATGGCTGTCGAATTTACAGCGTCTCTATCAGACGCTATGCCACATCTTGGCGCTTTACCCGCGTCTATGCTGACAAACGACATTTCTATTAAAGCGCTGATCAAACGACTGGAGGAAGCCGCTACTCAGGCGCGACCCGACTCGGTCGAAGAGAAGTCTGAGCAAGAATTAGTAGACTCTTCCCTGCAAACATTTGTTCCGCGTTGGAAACCAAATGGGCTGACGACTTCGTCGACGCTTCTCCCAAACACGTCCTTTGAAGGAGGCGTCTTACTGGTAACGCCTGGAGGTGTCGCCGCGAAGCGCATCCAATTAGAATTTGAACACGCAGGTGTTGATGTCCTTGTGGTTCCGCCGGAAGCACGACCCAACGGAGAAGCAAAAGACGTAGGACTAGTTGTCGACGCGCAGTTCTTGGATGGGGAGCCGCTTAACGGTGCGGTCACAGATTCTATGGATTGGGCGCGACGCGCGGCCCACTACGAAGCGGGATACGTTTTGGTAAGGCGTTCGGGCGGGGTTCGGGGCGGAACGGGTTTCGTTCGGTCACTCGCTAAGGAGTGGCATGGACGTGTCGTGAAGAGTTTGGAGTTCAGTAAAAATCTGGACGCGGACTCGCTCGGAAGAGCCCTCGTTCGAGAAATTTTCTCGACCGACACGACCGTTGAAACTCTTTGGACGGAAGAGGGACGGTTCGTTCAAGAACTTGTACCGTTAGACGCGATCAGTAATCCGCTGCCGTTAGGTGCACGGGTTGTGATTGCCGGAGGGTCGGCAGGTTTAGGAGCAATGTTGGCGAAACACGTTGCTCGCAACTACAGCGCGCGGTTGCTGCTCTTGGGACAAAGGAGCTCGGAGCAAGTCGCAGAGCTCTTATCGACCATTGGGGAGCTCGGCGGGTCTGCCATGTACGAGGTCTGCGACGTTGTTGACGAAGCAGCCGTTCGAGTCGCAGTACAGAAATTTAAGGGGAAATACGGTCCCGTTCAGTATGTGGTCCATGCGGCAGGCGTGGGACATGACGAACTCTTTGAATCTGCAGCTCAGAAAAAGATCCAAGCTGTTTTGGACACCAAGATTGATGGTGCGCACTCGCTTTGGAATGCAACAAAGGGAGCCGAGCTTGCTGGATTCGCAATGTACAGTTCGTGGGCCGGTCGTTTTGGGAATAGCCATCAAACTGCCTACGCTGCCGGCAACCGTGCGCTTTCTGATACAGCAACTCTTTTTCAAATTGAAGCTCCCCAAACTCGAGTCGTCGCCCTTGAACTGCCGCCTTGGGAAGGTGGCGGGATGGTTGACAGGTTAGCTGAGCCTGTAAAGAAACAGTTAAAGGCCGCTGTTCCGTTTTTGAAGGACGATGAAGCTTTACCTCGTGTGATCTCAGAGCTCGCAGCAAGATCTGACCGACCGAACGCTGTCCTGCTTGGCAACAGCGTTCCATCAGAGCCTCTTACAGACGTTGCCGTTTTTGAGATTTCGGGTGACTCCCCGTTCCTTTGTGACCACAAAATTGGCGGTGTGCCGGTCTTGCCCATGGCATTGGCAGTCGATTTGGCTCTCTCTGCAGGCAAACGCCTCGGGGGAGCTGGTCCAGGTAGTTCATTAGCTCTTCGCGGGTTTGAGGTTTTGCGAGGAGTGATTCTTCACAACGGACACGGAGTACTGCGGGTCTCGGCCGAACACGTTGCTTCGGGACGTATCTCAGTTAAAATTGAGTTTGCAGAATCGCGCCGCTCATCCTTCTCTGTCGCATACCGAGGACAGTTAGAAAGTCTGACTACTGCGCCTGAGGGACTTCATGCGCCGGAGAAGGGAACCGTGCCTAACTTGCCGGTTCGCGAGTTCTACGAGAAGTACTCTTTTCATGGCCCAACCCTAAGAGGCGTGGATGGCGTGGCGAAAATCGCGCCCAGCTTTGTCTTGGGAAGCGTTCGAGCTTCCGAAACTGACTCTCTTCGGGGCGAGTTGGTTGACGTTCTCGCTCTGGACTCAGCGTTTCAGCTCTGCGGGTATTGGGCTCGCACTCAAAAGCAAAAGTACGCGCTGCCGCGGAAAATAGGCGCATGCTTGATAGAGAGGATCCCAGCGAAAGGAAGCCGTCTTACCTGCCTAGCGACTCTTGTATCCGTAACAGATGAGAGTTTGCTCGGACATATCGAGGTATCAGATGAGAATGGCCGAATCGCAGTGCTTCGCGATATCGAGGCCGATTTCTTCGCAAACCTCGATGGTGGCGAAGTTGATAGCGAAGTAGAACAAGCAGAAGCGGAAATTGCGCTGGATACGAGTACATTTACCATCGCCGAGTTTCCCGAGGTAAAAGAGTTGGGCTCCAGAATCCAAATGGCGGATGCGTTTGGAATCAAAAATCCGTACTTCAATGTACAAGAAGAAGTACGGAAAGAGACCTCGACGATCGAGGGGGTCGAGTACATCAACTTTGCAAGCTACAATTACCTTGGACTTTCCGGGGAACCCGATATCAACGAAAGAACAGTTGCGGCTGTCGAGAAGTTCGGAACGTCGGTGTCAGCTAGTCGTGTCGCCTCAGGTGAGCGCCCTATCCACCGAGAGTTAGAACTAACAATTGCTGATTTCTTGGGATGCGAAGATTCCATCGTGATGGTTGGCGGGCACTCGACCAACGTGAGTGTGATTGGTCATGTCGTTGGACCGGAAGACGTGATTGTTCACGACAGTCTCGCGCATGACAGCATTTTAGGAGGAGCGAAGCTCTCTGGTGCTCGACGTCGTCCTTTTGCGCATAACGACCTCGGGGCACTTGAAACCGTCTTGAAGCAAGTCCGCCCCAATGCTCGTAGAGTGTTGATAGCAGTAGAGGGTGTCTACAGCATGGACGGTGATGTTGCCTCTTTGCCTGAAATCATCGAGTTAAAGAAAAAATACGGCGCGTTGCTCTTCGTTGACGAGGCCCATTCTCTCGGTGTCCTCGGAAAAACCGGGCGAGGAATCGGTGAGCATTTTGATGTCGTTCGATCAGACGTTGATATGTGGATGGGTACGCTTTCGAAGTCGTTGGCGAGTTGCGGTGGTTACATCGCCGGTTCCAAGCAGCTGATCGAATTTCTCAAGTATACGAACCCCGGCTTTATCTACAGTGTAGGCATTTCTCCGGCGAATGCTGCCGCAGCAATCGCGGCGGTGGAAAAACTAAAAGAAGAACCCAACCGCGTCGACGATTTGCGGGACCGAGCGGAGCTTCTCACCTCTTTGTTTGAGAAATACGGAATCGATGTCGGGCTAGCCGAAGGGACTGGAGTCGTACCTTGTATTGTTGGTAGTTCTCTCGACAGCCTAAAATTGGCCGAGAAACTGAGGGAATGCAAAATCAACGTCCAGCCGATCATGTATCCAGCCGTTGAGGAGGATTTGGCTAGATTGCGTTTCTTCGTTACCTCGAGCCACACCGAGGAGCAGATTAGACAGACGGCGAAGCTAGTGCGCGACAAACTTCTGGAAATAAACCCGAAGCATTTAGACCGAAAAAAGACGCAGGCTACGAAGTGGGATCAGCAGCCGTCTCAAGTACAGACTCGACAAGGTGGCGCGCTGTGAACAAAGTCGTTCTAAATAAGGGGAGCGCGCGGATGTTCGAAAATCCTCTCCTAGAACGCCTGTCTCATGTGCACCCAGTCACTCCGTTAGTGCTTTACGCCCCGATTATTCTTGCCTGCCTTTTTGTCTCTGCCCTGTATTTCGACCTGTCATTAGGGCGAATTGCTGTGGCGGTGGTTCTTGGCTATTTTGGTTGGACTCTCCTAGAGTATTGGCTTCATCGCCTTCTGTTCCACTTGCCTGTACGTGGAGAACTCACGAAGAAGATTTATTTTTTCGTCCACGGTGTCCATCACGATTGGCCTTGGGATACATCGCGTTTGGTTTTGCCTCCAGCACTCAGCTTAACGCTTGCAGTGCTTTTCTATTCACTGTTTCGAGCCACACTTCCCGGTGGCGAAGCCCACGCCGCTTTCGGTGGACTGCTTTCCGGCTATTTAGTTTACGACATGCTTCATTGGTATTCGCATGTTGGTGCTCCACAGAATCGTTTACTAAAGCATTTACGCAAAGAGCACATGATTCATCATTTTAAGGAACCGAAGAGCCGGTTCGGAGTTAGTTGTCCCTGGTGGGATTGGGTTTTTAGGACCACGGGAAAGGCACAAAAAACTGCCGTAGCGTCCCCCACAGAGGACCAGGGACATAAAGGGGCGGCGGCCTAGTCGTATTGGAGTTTTATTTTGCCGTTATTCAAGCGCCCTGATGGAGAAATAATCAAAGCCGTATCTCCCGAGCGGCGAATTATGCCCTTAATTATGAGGGGAAGAAACGAGAGCGCCATCTATCACGAGGTGCTCTACGACGTTACCAAGGCTCGTAAGTGGCTCCGTACTTACAACCGATCTGAACCGAAACAAGCTGCCACGATGTTTCACCTGTTCTTGTGGGCGTGTGCATATGGTTTACGCGCTCGTCCGGCAATGAACAGATTCGTTTCGGGTGGTCGACTTTACCAACGGAAAAAAGTCGAGGTTGCTTTTGCAGCCAAAAAGTCTTTTGAGAGAACTGCGCCACTTGTCACGGTCAAGGTCGATTTAACGAAGGACGAAGAACCTCTTGAGGATGTCGCCGATCGAATTGCTGGTGCCATTCGAGACGGTCGGAGCGACGGTGCCCGCGTGATTGATAAAGAGTTGAAGTTTGCTTCTTACTTGCCTCTTTTTGTTATCCGCATCGCGTTGTGGTTTATGGGCTTGCTTGACAGTTGGAATCTTCTGCCGAAAAGCGCCATCGACAACGATCCAATGTACGCGAGTCTATTCGTCGCAAATTTGGGCTCTGTTGGTTTGAATGACACCTTTCACCACCTATACGAGTACGGAAATACCAGTATTTTTGGCGTAATGGGTTCGTGTCAAAAGACTGCATTTGTTGGCAGGCATGGACAGGTTGAAGTTCGAGATGGCCTTCAAGCTCGCTTCACTTTTGATGAGCGAATAGCAGACGGTTTTATGTCGTTCGATGGACTTTCGCTTGTAAAAAAGGTGATGGAGGATCCGGAAAAATATCTTGGCGTTCCGGAGTCTGCAGCAAGTACTTCTTTGAGTACTGAAGAAGATCGAGAAGCAGTGGACGCCGCGTAATGGGGCTGTTTGGTCGCTACCGAAATACCCGCTTTCATCTAGTCGATTTCATCACCCTTGGATACGCGTTTGTTCTCGCGTTACTAATTCCATTTTTCGCGTCACGCATCCCGGGTTGGTACGTATATATACTAGTTCATGTTGGCTACATCACCCTGGCCTTGGAGTCGATTCGGAAGAGTGAGCGCGAACCCCGAAACCGACTAGCGGCCTGGATTCGAATGCTTCACCCTGGTGTCGTTATGATCGGCGCCTTCCTGGAAATTGGAAAACTCCAACATATGTTTGCTGGAAGCTCGTGGGCGACCCCACATCTTGTCGCACTAGATTTGGCTGTCTTTGGGGTCCATCCGACTGTTTGGGCCAAACAATTTTATCAACCATGGCTCGATGAAATCATAAGCTTTTTTAGAGTCTTTTATTACGTAGTCCCAATACTGGTTCTCGGGCCTTTGCTCTTAGCTGACAAACGAAGAGAGGTGCTCGCGGCTGGAGCAATCGTGATGTTGGCCTACACGGTAAACTACATACTGTTCTTCATTTTCCCCGCGGTAAATCCAAGAATGGTTCCAGAAATTGCCGCGCTTGATGCAAGAGAATACTCGGGTTATCTGTTTGCTGCTCTTGAGCACGCCATACAAGGTCAACAGGGGGCTGTCGCCGGAGCGTCGTTTCCTTCCGCCCATGTAACAGGGACGGTAGCGTTTACTTTGGTGGCCTACAGATTTTTGGGTCGCAGAGTCGGTCACTGGTACAGCCTAGTTTGCGTGGGTACAGTGATTGGTACGGTCTACATGGGATTTCACCATGCCTCTGATCCGGTTGGGGGTGTGTTAGTTGCTTTGCTAACCTATCCGGTAACCAAATGGCTGCTGAACAAGCGTGGTGAGTTGCCAGCTCCAGTAGACGCTGAGGTTTACGTTTAGTGGAGGCTGGAAAAAAAATAGACGCAGACGTCTGCGTTATCGGCAGCGGCTTTGGTGGAGCGATGGCCGCGAAACCTCTAGTTGAAGCGGGCTATGACGTCGTAATGCTGGAAAGAGGGGATTGGGTTCCTCGCGGAGAGAAAGCATGGGGGCCCGAAGCGTCATTGGAGTTGGGTCCGTTTTACAACCTAGAAACACCCTACCGAGTATTGGAAGGGGGACATACCCCAGAGATGGGTGTCTACAGTTGTGTGGGGGGGCCGTCTGTTTTTTATGGTGGGGTCTCTCTCCGATTTCGAGAAAGTGATTTTGAGGATAACCCGGGAATGACGGGTGAGAGCGGTGCGTCTTGGCCGATTCGGTATTCTGACTTAGAGCCGTTCTACTGTCAGGCTGAAAAGATCTTGGACGTAGCTGGCAACGGTGAAAGCGATCCAACGGAACCACAGAGAAGTCAGCCCTACCCGCAGCAAGCAGCGCCATTATCGAAAATTTCAACAGCGATAGCCAATGCAGGAAAGTCTTTGGGGTTGTCGCCGTTCCCTTTACCCTTGGCGTTTAACCATCGAGCGGGTAAGCGAAAATGTCAGCTTTGTTCAACCTGTG
Organism: uncultured Kofleriaceae bacterium; assembly: GCA_964410875.1. GTDB lineage: Bacteria > Myxococcota_A > Polyangia > Haliangiales > Haliangiaceae > CAYPIX01. The sequence continues at coordinate 5,505 of CAYPIX010000098.1, read as the reverse complement.
ACACCTTTGCCTGTGCCGTATCAGCCAAAAACGACTTGGCAACGGTGTTGTTACCGAAACTTGCTAAGCAAGGGCTTCGACTGCGTCCCAGTACCATTGCAGTAAAAATGCTGCGAGATGGAAAACAGGTGTCGGGAGTACAATGCGTAGACAAGAAGACCGGCGAGAATTTTGTGGTGAAGGCGAAATGGGTCGTCCTTGCAGCAGGGGCGCTCGCGTCGCCACATTTGGCGCTCGCTTCCGGACTCGATACGGTTTCACCCGCAGAGCATGCAGTCGGCAAGTATCTGATGCGACACGTTAACGCTATTGTTTTTGGCTTGTTCCCAAGAATGCCGGGGCCTGTTAGTGCGTTTCACAAACAGGTGGGGTTTCACGACTTTTATTTTGGTGATGGTTCGAAAAAAGGACCGGAAGGCAAATTGGGGTGCATCCAGCAACTCGCGAGCCCGCCGCTCGCTTTGGTGCAATCACACTTGCCGGGGTTTCTGAGCCCGTTTGTTAAACCTTTTGTCCGGCGAATGACCGGTTTGTTAGTGATGGCAGAAGACCAACCGCGTCCAGAAAATGGCGTTTCCTTGGGAAACAGCACTACGGGGTTCGGGCTACCGCAGCTGGAAGTTCGACATAAGTATACGATGCGCGATCTTGCTGCTCGTCACCAACTTCGCGGGCACGCCAAAAAGATTCTGCGGCGCGCAGGGGCTTGGCTTTCATATACTCACAAGATCCAGACGTTCTCTCATGCGGTTGGCACCCTTCGGATGGGAACCAGTCCCGAGACTTCACCTGTTGATAAAGACTGCCGCTTTCGGGGTGTTGAAAACTTGTCTGTTGTTGACGGGAGCGTTATGCCAACGTCCGCGGGTCTCAACCCAAGTTTGACTATTTCCGCAAACGCACTTCGTGCAGGCACATTGTTAGTGGAATCAGGAGCAGTGAGATGAGTACACCCAGATCAGAGCGACTTGGAATTGCAATTCTTGGTTGTGGAAACGTTGCAGCGAAACACGCGAAGACCTTAAAAAAGGTAGGCGGGAATGTGGATTTTTACTTCGCCAGCCGTTCTTTGCAAAAGGCAGAAGCGGCCAATGCAAAGTGGCGAGGCTCGGGAGCTTTTGGAAGCTACGCCGAAGCTCTGGAGGAAAGAGATGTCGACGTTGTTCTAATTACAACGACGCCGGATCTTCATTTTACTCTTTGCCAGCAAAGTCTAGCGGCAGGCAAACATGTCATTGTAGAAAAGCCTGCCTTCATCAAGAGCTCACACTTTGAGGAGATTGAGGCTCTTGCAGCGGATCGCAATCGACGAGTCTTTATCGCTGAAAACTATTTCTACAAACCAATGCTCAAGAAATTGAGAGAAGTGCTTTCTGAAGGCCTTATCGGTGAGCCCATTTGCATGTACGTCAATGCATTGAAGCAGCAGGAAGTCTCAGACTGGCGCAACGACCCAGCGCTCGCTGGCGGGGGAGCTCTTTTCGAGGGCGGTGTCCACTGGGTGAATTTCATGGCCAACCTAGGCTTCAAGGTTGATCGTGTTCGTGGAAGCTTTCCAGGGAATCCGAAAAAACGAGAGGATCGTTCGAGTGTATTAACGTTCGACTACGAAAATGGGGCTTCTGGCACCCTCTTTTACTCGTGGGAGTGCCCTTCCTTGCTAAAGGGGTTGAGGGTCAGTCGTATCTACGGTACCGAGGGGTCTATCTTTTTCGAGAGTAACGGTTTGGTGGGTGCAGTGAATGGCAAGAAGAAACGCGTCTTTTTTCCTGGTGTACGGGACATTGCCGGATATCAGGGAATGTTTCGCGATTACCTTAAAGCACTACGGACCGGGGTAGAACCTGAACTAACTTTTACAATGGCGCGCAACGACTATAAATATATCGAGCAGGCTTATGACAGCGCCCAATGGCCTTTGAACAACTCGTCGTATTTACAACCAGTAGGAGAGAAACAATGCAGTGGCTCATAGCACTTGGAATCGGCATGAGTGCCGGTCTTCACACCTCAACTTGGGGAATGTACAAAGACGCTCCACACGAAGGATTTGGCCAACTTCGATATTTTAGAAGTACCATTGTTTCCACTTGCGTCGCTCTGTTCATGTATCCGTTCACCGGGTTTGACATGACACAGCCAAAGAACATGGCCCTCCTTTGGGGCATGGTCTATGTCGTAGAGCGCGCACTTGTTGAGTTCTACAAGGGCTTTGTTCGAGAAGAAGATCAATCCAAGTACTTCATTCCGATGCAGTTCGCAGTGAACGGGAAAGTGGTGAAAAACCGCAAGAAGCGCCTGGCGATTGGTTTCGTCTACGCTGCCGTTGTTTGCGCGATCGCCGGAGGTGTTCTGGCGCTCGATCTAATGGACGTCTCTCTCCATCCAGTCGTTGTGGTTCTGATCGGAAGTATTGGTGGTTGGATCTCTGCTTTTGGCGGAGCCTGGAAAGACGCGCCAATTGAGGGCTTTGAGACATTTAAGTTTTTCCGCAGCCCCTCTGTCGCGGCCTTCTATGCGTTTGTGCTCAGTCACTATACCGACAGCTTGATGCTCATAACCTTCCCCGCTCTCGGCTACTGCATTGCCAGTATTGAGACGTATAAAACGTTTTGCTTCCCCAATGTCCCCAGAGGGAAGTTCGCTGGGAAGCCGATAGAGTTTCCGGAAATGCTCGAGCGAAGGAAGAAGTATGTTCCAGTTTTCTTCGGTGTCTGGGTCTTCGTTATCGCGTTCAATGCTTTGGCTCTCATAAACGCGTACTCGTAATAATGACTCTGCGCTTGGTTCGGTGGGCCCTTCTCGGGGCCCTGGGTACGTTTGGTTGCAGTGCGCGATCAGAACGTAAGCCGACAGACCCACCCGTCAGTAAAGATGAACCAGTGCAGAAGACAGAAGATGAGAATTCCGGCGCACATTCTGGGATGGCGCCGACTCTTCCCGAACGTAAACCCATAAGCGGTCCCATTACCGGACGACTTCGCGAGTTTGAAAATCATCGTTATTGTCGCGGTCTCGCCGATGTCGATGCAATGCGAAGGCTCTTTCAGGAAGAGATGGACTATGAGGAGCGGCCGAAGCTTTTTTTGGACAAAGGGAAGGCCGTTTGTTTCTGGGGATCGCCTGATGGTGGTGATAAGCGGCCGGTCGTGTCGGCAGAAATTGACTGCGTGGACGCGTCAGCGAAGTACATGATTGCGTTCAAAAACTCCAAACGACGGACACCGTCATTGGTCAAGCCAATTAAGCTCGGTGAAAAAGGGTTCGCCGTGAGGGGCAAAAACGGAGCTGAGCACACCTTCTTGCTTCCCAGTTGCCTGGTAAAAACCAAGGCTTTCCACATTTCCAAAGAGCACCTTGACGCGTTCGCGAATGAGATGGCGAGTGTTCTCGGCAAGAAAAAAGACATTCGCCCGATCTGGTAGGAGTTAGTCGGAACGGTTACTGGAGGGCTTTGCCCTGTCCTCGAAGAATTGCAACGCTGCAGGAAGCACGGTCAGCGATGCCAGCATACAGAGGAAAATCCCTATCATTGCCAGAGTACCAATTGACTCGAGGCCGGGATGGTGAGCAACGACCATCCCTCCGAACCCGACCATGGTCGTAAGAGAGCTGATGGCAACAGCGATTCCGGTTGTAGATAGAACGCGTGGTACCGACCCGACACCCTCCGCGCGGTAACGGTGGAATATATGGACGCCGCTATCAATGCCAATACCGAGAATACTTGGAACAACTACCAAGTTGTAGAAGTTCAATTTCAATCCCGCGGTGACCATGATGGCAAAGAGCCAAAGCAGACCAACGCCGAGGGGAAGCAGCGCCATGGTGGTCCCATAGGCGTTCCGAAGGGTCACTGCGACAACCAGAACGACAGCCAGCAGTGTGAGCAGAACCACCCATCGTCCTTCGTCAACGATGACGAGCATCATATTCGCGAATATGACGGACGCATTCGAACCGTGAAACTCTTTTCCATTTTCCCCTTTTAGTGTGCCGACGTCTTGAGCAAATGCAATCGCATTGCGTCCGTTGCGAAGTTGCACGCTTGGAAGCACAAGGCCAAACTCCATCTTGGCGCCCGGTTTCCCTTGAAACATCCGTCGGATATCTGCTGGGAGGTCCTTAGCTGCAACTATACTGTTGATCTTCGCCATCTCGCGCAGTTTTGCGACTCGATCAGCGTCATCATTTTTTAGGTCACCCAGGGCAGGATCTTCCAACGTCTTTCTAATCTGCCGGATGAGTGGGAGCTTACTATTCTGATTAGCCGGTAAAAACGAGTAGAGCGAACGGAACTTGTCGATAGTTGGCGTTGTGTCGGTGTTCTGTTTTTGTTCGACAATTTTTCGAACTTCTTCTAACTCAGCGCGGTCTTTGGCCAGCACGATGGCGGGGGAGTTGGATTCCGTGAAAATGCTGCGGAGTTTTTTCTTAACAGCCTGTGAAGCTGGGATCTGCGAGCGAAGAGCTGTGAAATCGTATTCTAGTTCGAGCTTAGTTAGCGCGTAGCAGCCGAATATTGCCAGACAGCCTCCCAAAGCAAGAATCAGCGTTGTTTTGGGAAATCTCGAGGAGGTGGCTTTGTTAGCCCAGTTTTTCTTGGAAACTACGCCAATACCTAGATCCAATTCCGCGACTAGTACGAGTGCTGGAAGGGTAGTTAATACCGCAAGAAGCGACATAATCACGCCTGTGCCAGCAATAAAACCGAAGTGAGAGAAACCGCGAAAGTCAGCTACGGTCAAAGCAAAAAACGCCAAGGCAGTTGTTGCTGCGGTTGTTACGAGCGCTCCACCGCTGTGGAGTAGGGTATCGCGCATCGCCTCAACGGGAACTTTTCCTTTCTGTTTCTCTTCGGCATAGCGAGCTAAGAGGTGAATTCCGTAGTCTATTCCGAGGCCGAAGAGCACTACGAAAAGGAAAACGGTCATAATATTGAGCTCGCCGATGGCCCAGTAAGTGACTCCGAAAGTCCACGCTATACCAAAAATTAAAGACAGCGCGACTAAAACCGCTGCTTGGAGGCGTCGGAAATAAACAGCGATTAGAAGGAAAACTGCAGTCATGCCGACAATAGCCGTCGACTTGACGTCATCAATGATTACCTGAAACTCATCGAGTTTGTTTTTGTAGTTACCGCCATATTCAACAAATAGGTCGGCTGAGAGGTCTTTGTAAGGAGTCTCACCGACGATCCGCTGTAATTCTTTGTAGAATGATCTCGCAAAAGCGACGTCACTGTTTAAACCATCGGGGAAAACGCTCATGACAAGAATCGTTTTCTCCTTGTTGGTGAAATAGCGTTTGGAATCTGTTGCGGCGTATTTTTCTTCGAGCTCTTCAAGTTTGCGAAGATTGCTGGTCTTAATTTCTTCTCCATCATCGAGGGAAATGAACAGCGGGTTCGCGGCCAGCTTTTCGGGTTTTATTCTATCTCTTAAACTCGTCTTGATTTCTTCTAGCTCAGACGCTTCTAGGTAAAGTAGTGCATGTTTTTCGAAC
>CAYPIX010000097.1:0-13295 GCA_964410875.1 uncultured Kofleriaceae bacterium | reverse complement strand
GTGCAGAAGAAGATGTAGGACAGATTAAAGGTGCTCACTTCGAGATTTTTGTAGACTCAGCAGAGGAGTTCCGCTTCCGTCTTCGAGCCGCAAACGGTGAGATTATTCTCGCTTCTGAGGGTTACACTTCTAAGCAGAGCGCTATCGGTGGAGCGGTTTCGGTCATTACGAATTCCGACGAGAAAGCTCAGTTCGATATTCAGCCAACCGAGAGCAATGAAGAAGGTCTAGCAAAAGAGGACCATTTCTTTACTCTGAAAGCAGCCAATGGCGAGACGATTGGTGTAAGCGAGGTTTACGCCAGCAAGTCGAACGCAAAGAAGGGCACACAGGCAGTCGCGGCGGCAGCCAAGCTCATTGCTACTCAGGCCCTAAAGGCTCTTCCAGAAACTCTTGAGATTAAAATCACTGAGTAAGCAGAAGTTCGCGGCAGTGGGAAACTGCTGTTGTAATTGATTCGGCGGCTCGGCACTTTTGGTGCCGGGTCGTTTTTTTGTTTAGGGAGATCGAAAAAAACAAAACACGAGAATGGGGTTCACGGACTGTGTCTGCCCGAATAAGAGCAAGAATTGACACTGCGGAAGAGTATTCAATGCCTTGGTTTGCATGTAGGTTAAACGTATACATTTCAGGTGTTTCCTGCCCAAATCGTCACAATCCGGACACGTCTTTCCGTCCGAAATAGTGGCAGTATGCTGGGCATCACGGGAGTGACTTGCAGAGGGAGCTGTTGGTTTGTCCGAGCCGAGATGTCCGGCCCAGGGCGTACAACCGCGTTGAGGAGAAGGGGAATGCCAATTGCGTGACTATTTGAAACTGTGGCTTGTTGGTGTCGTGGCTGTTAGCTCGTGTGTCTACGAGGACGAGCCTCAGACAAGATTTGAATCGCTTCCGCTTGAGTCCTACTACCAAGGCATCGAGGGGCAGGACAGCAAAGAGCTCCGGAAAGAGCTGCACCAGCTTATCGAAAACCATGTTTCCTTTCCCTACTCGTCCGTGGCAACGGACACCTGGGATGTCCTTGAGGAGGCTCAACGGGTCTCGGGAGGCTCTGGGCACTTTATTCGCGATATTTACAAGAACAAGAAATACAAAGTTAGCCAGGCTCTCAAAAAATACAGTAGGGAACACAGCTGGCCAAAATCCTACGGGTTCGTAAAAGAAGGCAGCACTAACCTTCCCCACAATGATTGCCATGCCTTGTTTTTGGCAGATGGTGGATACAATTCGTCGCGGGGCAACCGACCATACGACACCTGCACGGAAAACTGCTCAGCCAAGCCTACGACTGGGGGCGGTTCTCCAAACTTTGTCGGCGGAAATGTTTGGGAAACGTGGGATGGACGGCGAGGTGATGTAGCTCGCGCGCTGTTCTACATGGACGTGCGATATGAGGGTGGCGAGAATGCCAATAACGGAAGTATCGAACCCGATCTTCGCCTCACCGACAACCCGTCTCTAATCGAGTCCAGCAAAGAGAACGAGAAAGTCGGCTATATGGGGTATCTCAGCACGCTTCTGGAATGGCACCAGCAAGATCCGCCAGATGCATTTGAGCGCAAGCATAATGAGGTGGTCTTCTCGTTCCAGGGAAACCGCAATCCCTTTGTCGATCATCCCGAGTGGGTTGAATGTGTTTACCTAGGAATGTGTGCCGACTGGTCAGAACTTCAGTCCACGCCCATTCACTTCACCGAACTCCACTACGAAAACGAAGGCAAAGACCAACAGGAGTTTGTGGAAGTTTCCAGCGAACCAGGCGCATCTCTAGCCGGAATCAGAGTGATCGCCTACAGTAGTTTGGGCAAGCCATACCAGCAGAAATTATTGTCGGGCAAGATGCCCAAAAGCGGTTTTCTGGCCGTACCTATGGTGGGAATTCAGAATGGCGCGTCCGACGGGTTGGCGCTCGTGAACGCGAGAGCGGAAATCTGGGATGCAATTTCCTACGAGGGCCCACTGGTGGCCAAGCGAGGGCCGGCAGCAGGGGTCGTGTTTGAAGACATTGGTGTCAATGAGGACGGCACAACTTCAAAGAGCCAATCTCTTCAGCTGGTAAGTGGCACGTGGGTGGGGCCTGTAGCAAATACCAGAGGCGCTCGCAATTCAAGGTAGTAGGTCGGCCGCTGTTGCGGTTTTTCACCGCAACAGCATCCAGCAATCAATCTACTGATCGCTGGCTTCTTCGAACTCTTCGTAGTGCCAACCGTCTATGGTTTCCAGGCCAAGTGTCCATTCGAGCACTTCAACCTCTGCTGGGTACTCATCAAAGATATCAACCGTATTGAATTCTTCAATTTTCACTGGGGTTTGGTTTTCACCGTTTGAGAGTGCGAAATACAGAATCTGGTCTTCGTCTTCGTGAACGTTTACGACTGCGATGTAGTCGCTGTTCTCAATGGTATGGAGTACTGAAAAGAAATCGTCATCGGTGCTTACCAAAGAGGCCTTTTCCAACTTCGTTAAGAATTGTTTGAAGGCGTTTTTAGCAGCATAAGCGGGGGCAATCCCGACCGAGGGCTCACCTTCGGCGATTAGTTCGGTGTTACCAGCGAAGCATGCGGCAGCGCTCTGAACCCCGGAAACAGAGCATCCATTAACCGTTCCTTTTTGGGTGAGTTTTTCCTTGTCTGCCGCATCGCAGGCAAGGACAAGAAGAGGGAAAAGAAAGAAAAGAGGGAAGTTAGATTTCATGAGGACTCCTTAGCTAGATTTGAAAAAGAATGGTTATCAAGCCGCTTTCATCGACTGCAAGGCGCAGAAGTTCGCACTGTCGGGGCTAGGGTACGGCTTGTGTGATTCACCGCGCTTATTCGATATTCGAACTGTCAGGGGCCGCTAACTGCTCGAATTGTATTAAAAAACACCTTGGTCGCGAAATTGCACCTACATGTGTGTAATGTCACGCGTTTTTCCCATGCTCCTGCTTGCAGCTTTGTGCAGTTGCGCGATGGGCAAACAAACGAGCGAAGAGAGTATTCCGTTTGCATCGTTGTCCACCAATGACACGGAAAAAGTAGTCTCAATCGCTACTGGAAAAACGCTAGAGATGGCGCGTTACGCGCTCCGCCGAGCTCACACTGATTCAAAGGAAGAAAACTGCCCGTCGCTTTCGACTCTTGCGAAAGGGCGTCGCGTTCTGTCGGGGGATTGTGAGACTTCGGAAGGGGTTGTGTACCGCGGGCAGGTGACAATCGACAACGCATGGCTCTTCACCGATGTTTTTTCTGGAGGACCTCAAGTCGTCAAAGACGAACCGTCGGAAATACTTTTCGAAGACTTTGTGATGGTTTACGAAGGGAATGACTTTTCTTTTGACGGTATTCTTTGGGGAGAATTTGCATGGCCGACGGCCGAACCACGTCGCGCTTTCGCAGACATGACAGTGGACGCTCCTGGTTTGGGGATGAGCAGGGTCTCGGTCGATCAAGTGTGTATTGGCTCTGATTGTGAGTATCAATCTGGGTCTTTTGCTCAGTTCGACTCGATGGGGACTTGTTCTATACGGGGAACTAGCGGATACGCCGGTGGCGAACGTAGCGGGACTGTCGTTCTCGGCGGCGAAAACGAATTACAAATTACTTTCGACGGCATGCCTGGGGTGTGCGGAGTAATTTCCGTAGAAGGAGAAGAGGGCCGAAGTTATTGCCTTCCTCTCACGGAAACAGAGGTTGCGGATTGGATTAGAAAATGACGGAAAATAAAAACGAATCTTCAGGTGGGTTACCAATGCAGGAGCCTCATCCAATGTACAGTTGGACTTGGCGCCGCCTTGACTCCTCTCGTCAGCAAGGACAGAGCAAGGGGGCACGGAGCGATCTCTTTGACTTCGCTCTTGGAACCGCGATTATCTCGGCGTTGGTTTACTTCACGTTCTTCTGGTAGCAGTTCGATACTCAGTGACTATATAGTTATTGGCAGTGCAGGTAACGAGTCACAGTGCCGAGGCAACCCACAGTCTGGCCCAGCGCTTAGGGGAGCTCGTACAGGCCAATCAAGTAATCGGTCTGATCGGCGATCTGGGGGCCGGTAAGACGCTTTTCGTGCAAGGCCTAGCTCGCGGTCTTGGGATACCAGAGACTGTAAGAGTCGTTAGCCCAACATTTACAATACTCAATGAGGTCAATGGAGGACGGCTTCCACTTTTTCACTGTGATCTTTATCGAATTGCGCACGAAGATGAACTTGAAGAGATTGGCCTCGATCATGCGATGAGCAGAGGTGGTGTAACCGCGGTGGAATGGTGCGACCGCTTCGATGCATTACTCGCGGACCGAATCGTTTTGGATATTGCGATTGTTGGGGATGACGTACGGCGGTTTTCTGTAAGCGCCAAAGGGGCCAACAGCGAAAGGTGCCTTGCTTTATGGGTGAAAAAAATTACTAGCGATTCACGCCAGGGCGTGGAGTTTTCATGAGGACGAACTCCTCGGCCGAACAGGGGTGAAGGGCTACCACGGAATCAAAGTCGGATTTCTTCGCGCCCATCTTGACGGCAATGGCTGCAATCTGGGCCATGTCGCCAGCACCTTCCCCAACTACGTGCAGGCCTCGAACGCGGTCGTCACTCTTGGAAACGACCAACTTCATCATCACCCGCTCTTCGCGTTGTGTCAGTGTGTGAAAAAGCGGTCGAAAATCGGTTTCAAAAACTAGCACATCGCCAAACTGATCGATTGCTTCCGATTCAGTGAGTCCCACCGTGGCGGCAGGAGGTTGGGAGAATACAGCTGTCGGAATAGAGCTGTAATCCATTTCCCGGTTGGCCTCGCTGAAAAGTGCATCAGCGACCAAATGTCCCTCGCGTATCGCTACAGGGGTCAAGGCGACGCGATCAATAACATCACCGACGGCGAAAATATGAGGCGAGGAGGTCTGGAACTTATTGTTTACGACAATCGCGCCTTTGTCGTTGCAGGTTACGCCGGCTTTTTCGACGGCTAAACCGTTAGTGTTCGGAGTTCTCCCTGTAGCAAACAGGACTTGATCGCAAGAGACCGTTTTCCCGTCAGCCAGTGACACCGACAATCCATCGCTGGTCTTTTCGATCGAGGAAACCTGGTTTTCTAGTGACAGTACGATGCCCGAGTTTTCCATTCCCTTGAGTACTGAGTCTTGTAGTGCTCGGTCGAAGCCGCGCAATACAAAAGAAGAACGGTGGACCAGCGTTACCTCGGAACCCATACCAGCGAGAATTCCCGCAAATTCGATACCGATGTAACCTCCACCGACGACAACGATGTGCTTAGGTTGTTTTTTGAGGTGAAAAATTTCGTTGGATGAAATCGCGTGTTCTATGCCAGGAATCTCGGGCATGCGGGGCCAACCACCTGTTGCAACGAGGAAATTCTTGGCAGTGACATTCTTTCCTGCAACTTTGACTGTATTGGGATCTACAAACTCAGCTTTGGACTCGAAAATCGTGACGTTATGCTTCCCCAAAGTCTTTTGGTAGAGACCGCTTAGTCGGTCGATCTCTTTGTCTTTGGCCGCAATGAATTGGTTCCAGTTGAAGGATTTTTTTTCGAACTGCCAGCCGTAGTCTTTGGCGTCATGGAGAGCATGGCCGAGCTCCGACGCGTAGACCATTAACTTTTTAGGGATACAGCCTCGAATGACGCAAGTGCCTCCAAAGCGGTGCTCTTCTGCGATCGCTACCCGTGCCCCATGTTGGGCGGCGATTCGGGCGGAACGAACCCCGCCGGAGCCTCCCCCAATCACCAAATAGTCAAAATCCGTCGTCATGGCGTTACCTTACCGTATACTCGGCGGGTGTCGAAGCTTGAGGAAGAACTTAGAACTCGATTGACTGCAGCAATGAAAGCCCGGGATATGCAAACGGCAAACTGCATACGAATGGTCAACACCAAGATCATGGAAAAACGAACATCAGGGAACTTCAAAGGCGAAGTAGATGACGCGCTTGTGGTTTCCATTATCGCTGCCTACAAGAAGACATTGGATAAAGCGCTTACGCAGTACAAAGACCTTGGTGACAAGGGAGCCGAACAAGTCAAAGAGCTCACGTTTGAAGTAGAGTTCTTGTCTCAGTTCTTACCGAAGCAAATGTCTCCTGAGGAAACAAAGGCCGCAGTGGATGCTGCAGTTGCTGAAGCTGGTACTAAGGACGCGAAAATGGCAGGCCGAATCACGGGGATGGTGATGAAAAAGCACAAAGGCGTGATTGATGCTGGCCTCGTTAAAAAATTGGTATCCGAAGCTTTGCAGGGATAGCAAGGCTCAGAAAAGCGACTGCTGTGGGCTCTCGAGGTCCAACAGCGCCTTCTTTTTGTCGAGGCCACCAGCATATCCGGTTAAGTCGCCAGACGCGCCGATAACGCGGTGACATGGAATACAGATTGCGATGGGGTTGGCGCCGTTGGCGCGACCGACTGCTCTTGAGAGATTGGGGTCACCAAGTCTTTTGGCTATTTCTCCATAGCTCGTCGTTGTGCCCCAGGGAATCCGTTCAAGTTCAGACCAGGTTCGCTTCTCAAAGTCTGTTCCCGCTGGTTCAAGAGGTAGCGAGAACTCCTTAAGGATGCCGTCAAAATACCTGATTATCTGGCCCTCTATTTCAGCGGCGAGCGCCTGATAAACGCCAGGGACAGACGTAGCTTTCTTCTTTGTTACAGAAAAGCTTAGCTTCGCTAGCGCATGCTCCGAAAGCTCTGCTTGCATAGGGCCCAGCGGTGTTTTTAGGTGAAACGAGAACGACATCAGCGGTGGTCTTTGCGGTTTCGTCGGTATTCCGCATCTACTAGAGAGACATAGTCGAGCTTAGGAACTTCTGGAGAGTGAGCTATTGGAGCCGATCCACCAAGAGCGCGGATACGTTCGGCAAACGCCCAAGCGATTTCTTTGGCTGTTGGTGTTTGGTCCGAGCCTTCGCTCTCAACAATTCTTAATTCTTGGCAGAGCTCTCCGGCGACAGTCGAGGAGATACGGCCGCGGCGAATGATATCTTGGAACGAGTTTGCGAGGGTTGACAGCTCAAACTCCTTTGAAGCAAGCATGTCTCGGGCGACAAAAAGAACTTGAGGGGCCGATATTAGTTTGTCGGAATAAAGGACCAGAGCAGCCTGCAGGTAGTTGTAAATGGGGACAAGGCGCTGCCCAAATTTCTTGAACTGGGCGGTTGGCGACCGGCGATCGAGGTGTATGAGTATTCGGTTTACTGAGTCTGACTGTTTGACAATTCTACAAAGTGACACCGCGCGCTCTATTTGGTCCTCGTAGGCTCTGGCCGCCACCATAACTCTGCGAAGTTCATGGTGACTGACCGCGCCGCGCAATATGTCTGCATAAAGGCAATAGATGATGGCGTCAGCTTCGGCGTCATCTCCAAAAAGAGTCTCGGGAGGGCATCCTGAAAGACCACTGCGACTCTCCAGAAGAGCGGGCAATTTATATGGGATTTGCGAGCGAAGAGCACGAAAGCGAAACTTGGTAATATTTCGAAGATTGTTCTTTAAGACGAACTCATCAAAGTCCACACCATCTAAGGCCAGTTTGGCGGTAAGCACGCTTCGCATTTGCGAGGGGCTTCCGCTCACAATACAAATTCTGTGGCCGTGACTTTGCCGCAAACTCCGAAGTAGGGCCGATGCACCAGGGAAAGACTTTTTGTCGCTTGCCCGTTCAGTTGCGGAGCGCCAAAGGTCCCGGATGGAATCAAACTCTGTGCGCAGATAGGTCTTGTCTAAGTCCCACCGAAACACATGAACTACTTCGCTCATGGATCTACGGTGGTTGGCGCTCGTTCGCGCTGAGTCGCGAGATCTTGCGCAATTTTTTCACAGAGGCCAGCTACAAGGGTTTTGTCTGCAACGCGAATTGCGTTTGAAATGGCTCGACTCTTTGAGCGACCGTGAGCCTTGATAAACAAGTGCTCAAATCCAAGTAATGGCGCTCCGCCATACTGTTCCCAGTCGGTTACGTTCTTGAGTCGTTGAATCCCAGAAGAAAGCATCCCAAGTGCTGCGCGCCAAAGGAGTTTTTCTTTATAGGCATACCTCGCAAGGCTAAGAACCGTTCCGGCTACGCCCTCAAGCATCTTGATTGCAACATTGCCCACAAACCCTTCGCAAACGATCACGTCTGCAACGCCCCGTGGAATGTCTAATCCTTCCACATTGCCAATGAAGTTGAGTTCCGTCGACTCCAATAGCATGGAGTGAGCGTCCACCACGGATGCAGGACCTTTTCCCGCTTCGCTCCCGTTAGAGAGCAGGGCGACACGCGGGCGATTGTTTTTAGAAATTACTCGAGCATAAGCCGCACCCATCAGAGCGAAAGCAACAAGGTCGGTGGCGGATGCTTCGATGGTCGCTCCCACGTCGAGGATGAGCGAGAACGGGTCATCCTTTTCGCCCCGGCGAAGCTCTGTAGGATACACGGCGGCTAGACCTGAGCGCCGAACACCAGGAATAAGGTTCCAATGTTTCGCACAGGCCATAACACTCGCACCCGTATTGCCGGCAGATACCAACGCATCTCCTTCTCCCTCGGCAACAAGTTCGGCGGAAACTACGATGGATGAGGCCGGTTTGGCCGCGACGGCATCGCTCGGTTTTTCATCCATTTCAATGAATGTGTCGGCGTGGTGGACTCGTATTCGGCCGCCGTCGTGGCGAACCTCTGGGAGAATCCGCCCAATAACCCGTGCATCGCCAACGAGAATCAACTCTGTATGAGGAAGCAAGAGGGAGGCTTCCGCTGCGCCTCGAACGGCCTCTTCGGGACCATGGTCGCCACCCATTGCATCAACCACGATTCGCCGCATCGGCGGCATCCTGTCATAGGCCGACGGGGCCAGCAAGCGGCCACTGAAGCTTCCAGAGTTCTACTGGGGTGGACTGCTAGAGATATGCCGGGTCGGTGTGTTCACCGAACTCATCACGGAAGACTTGGCAGATTTCTCCGAGCGTCACGTATTCTTTCACTGCGTCGACAATCGCGACCATGACATTTTGATCTGGGCTCTTGCACGCAGTCCGTACCCCTTGGAGGGCTGCTTCCGCCTTTGCGCTGTCGCGCTTCGCACGAACGGCGCGAACTTTCTCTATCTGGCCCTTTTCAGGCTCTAGATTGATTTTCAGGGTTGGAATCGGATCTCCCTCGTCTTGTACGTACTTGTTGACGCCAACGATGCCCCGTTCCTTATTGTCTACTTGACGTTGGAAGTCATACGCAGAACGCGCAATTTCGCGCTGGGGGTAACCTTCTTCGACCGCTTTGACGATTCCACCCATTTTATCGATCTTTTCGATGTACTCCATGGCGGCTTTTTCCATTTGGTCGGTGAGCGACTCAATGAAGTAGGAACCTCCCAAGGGGTCGGCCACTGCCGCTACACCAGACTCTTCAGCTATAACTTGCTGGGTTCGAAGAGCGAGGGTGGCCGCGTCTTCGGTAGGAAGCGCGTAGGTTTCGTCATAGGAGTTAGTGTGCAGGGATTGGGTGCCGCCCAATATCGCAGCAAGAGCTTGCATCGTGGTGCGAACCACATTGTTTAGCGGTTGCTGTGCCATTAGCGACACGCCAGCCGTTTGCGCGTGAGTCCTAAGAAGCCAAGAACGCGGGTTTTTCGCCCCGAAACGATCTTTCATGAAACGGGCCCACATGCGCCGGGCCGCTCGAAATTTGGCGATTTCCTCAAAAAAGTCGTTGTGAACATCAAAGAAGAACGAGAGACGAGGTGCAAAATCATCAACGTCTAGGCCCGCCTCAACTCCGAGGTCAACATAGCCGAGCCCGTCAGCAAGTGTGAAGGCGAGCTCTTGTACGGCTGTCGCGCCTGCTTCTCTAATATGGTAGCCGCTGATAGAAATGGTGTTCCACTTGGGCATTTCTTTGGTGCAATAAAGCAACATGTCGCGAATGATTCGCATATGCGAGCGAATGGGCGAGATCCATTCTTTCTGCGCAATGAACTCTTTGAGCATGTCGTTTTGAAGAGTCCCACGCAGCGCCGCCGGCGAAACTCCCTGCTTTTCCGCAACGGCGATATAGAGCGCCAGTAAAATAGCTGCTGGTGCGTTGATAGTCATTGAAGTCGAAACTTGGTCGAGGGGGATGTCTGCAAACAGCCGTTCCATATCGTCAAGGGAAGCAACTGATACTCCTTCTCTACCTACCTCTCCTAAAGAGCGCGGGTGGTCAGGGTCGTAGCCCATCAGCGTTGGCATATCGAAGGCGGTAGAGAGGCCGGTTTGCCCTTGCTCTAGAAGGAACTTGAAACGCTTATTGGTGTCTTCGGGAGTCCCGAACCCAGCAAACATACGCATGGTCCACATGCGCCCGCGGTACATGGTTTTGTGAGGGCCGCGCGTATATGGAAAGGTCCCAGGATCGCCTAGGTTCTCGTCATAGGAGAAGCCGCTGTCATCCAGGTTGTTAGGCGTGTAAAGCCCATCGAGAGCCAGCCCAGACATGGTTTTTCGCTCGGTAGGATCGGGTTTTTTCGCCGGCGCCATGAGGCGAAGGTTACACTATAATCGATGTTTTAGACGGTTAGCAGCGGATCCAGAGTTTGACGCAGGCTTTTTCTGGTTCGAAAGGTCCGAGATTTCATAGCAACCGGGCTCAACTTATGACGTCTCGCAAGGTCAACGTCGCTTACGTTGTCCAAGATTTTCTCCCAAAATAGGCGCTGGGTTCGAAGTCCGAGTTTCTCTAGCTCTTGATTAACGAGCCAGAGCATTTGTCGATCTCCCAGCAAATTATCTGGTCGGGCAGTATCGGTAGGAAGCTCCAGCACGTCTTCAGTAAGACGTACCTCTCGGGTTCTACGACGCTTTTTTCGCAGGAACATCAGCGCCGAGGTCACTGCCACGCGGTAGAGCCAGGTTGTGAACTTGGATTCACCGCGGAACTGATCCCGAGCACGGAAGGCTTTTAGCATCGCGTTTTGGGTAACATCCTCAGCGTCAGTCTCGTTTTTCACGATCTTCATCACGATCGCAAAGATGTACTTCCGCTCTTTGGCGCCAAGCTCTGGAAAGGTCGATTTCATCTCGTTTTCTTCCTTTTGTCGGGGATTTCTCCTTTACTACTCGCAATGGTCGTGCCCAAAGTACGATTCAATAATTTCCGAAAGTTAAAGAAGTAACTTCTAGAAAAGCGTCTAAACCACAAGACTCTTTCCAAACGGTTAGACGTCTAGTATGTTGGACAAGTGAGTCTTCAGATATTGCTCTTGGGAATCGAGCCTGTGGCTCGTAAACAGGCTTCAGGGTGGATAGCTTCCGAGTTTGGCTCGCAACCGCAGGTCTTGGACCGGCTTACTCCCGAGCTGTCGCTCGAGAACTTGGAACTGGTGTTGGCAGAGGCGGGAGTTGTTTCGTCGTCTGGTTTTGGTGATTTCTCTAAGCGATTAGAAGTGACCGGAACCGGCCTTATGTTGGTTAGCGGGCCGAAGGATAGTCATGCAGAAGGCGTTGCGAAGGTGGGCCGCTTAGGACATCTGTCAACGCCGCTAGATCAGGCCGAGTTTTTGGAGAAGGTCTCGCTCTTCCTTGAACGCGTTCGGCTTCGCCGGCGGATCCAGGAATTGGAAACTCTGTTGGAGGCAAGTGATTCACAGTTGTCAGCTTCGCAACGTGGCACTGAGCGCGCGGAAGCTCGACTCGTTACGACCCACACCGAACTCGAAACAGCTACTGGCCGTCTTGTCCATGCAGAACAATTGGCAGCGGTAGGAAGGGTCACAGCCGGCATTGCCGACGAAATCGGTAACCAACTTGCTTTGGTTGGTTATGCAGAAGCGATCCGAGCTCGGGTCGAGGATCCAGAGTTAGCGGAATTTGCCGATGTCATCATTAACGCTCAGCGCAGGTTGAGCGCGACTGTGGAGCACATACGCGATTTCGCCAGTGGGCAGAACTCGTTTGATAAGGAGCCAGCCGACCTCGTGGCGATTGTCGATGAGGCAATCGAGCTACTTCGTTATGACGAGGAGTTTAAGAACCGAAAGATCCAACGCAATTACCTGCAAAAACCTATTGCCTTGCTGCATAGAGAACAGTTTACGCAAGTGGTTATCAACTTGGTTACCAACGCTGTCGAAGCAACCCGAGACGGCGGGGACATAGAGGTAGAAGTGTCACGTGAAGACGGTCGTGCGGTTTTGGTCGTTCGCGACAGGGGCGCGGGTATGACGGAGGACGTCTTGGAGCAACTTGGCCAGCCTTTTTTTACGACCCGAGGAGACAACCGTAGCGGACTTGGGGTTGGTATTTGTATGCGCATTGTCGAGGAACACGGTGGCACTCTTTCTTTTCGCTCTAAACCTGGGAAAGGAACGAAGGCTCTGGTCGAGCTTCCTGAGGTTGGGGAGAAAGCATGAGCCTTGTTAAACAAGTCCTAGTTGTCGATTCGGAGCCGCACATCCATCGACTGGTCGCTCTCCTCTTGGGTGACAACTACCAAGTGAACGGCTGTGTTAGTAGCACCGGTGCTTTCGAGAAGGCCCACGAAACCCCTCACGACGTTGCGCTTGTCGCCGAGAAGCTTCGTGATGGTGATGGTCTCGCGTTACTTCAAAAACTAGGGAAATCGGTTCCGGATCTAGCAGTCGTGATGATAACTGCAGGGTCAAGCGTAAACGCTGCTGTCGAGGCAATGGCCCACGGTGCTTTCCACTATATGCGGAAGACTTTTACCGCGAATGAATTGCGAACGACTGTGGAGAGAGCGGCACGGCATGGTTCCATGGCGCGAGAAGTCAGACGGTTACGTAGCGAGGTCGAGTTAGCACGAGGTCTCGACGGGATGGTTGGCGATTCTGTTTCGATGCGACAGTTGATGACGTTAACAGAGCGGGTTGCTCAGTCTGATGCCACTGCATTAATTGTTGGCGAGAGCGGCACAGGAAAAGAACTGTTGGCTCGTACGATTCATCGAATTGGTCCGCGCGCAGAGAAACCATTTGTTGCATTTGATTGTTCTGCTCTCTCTCCATCACTTCTAGAAGCAGAGCTCTTTGGTCACGAAAAAGGAGCTTTTACTGGGGCGAGTAAAGCAAGACGAGGGCTTTTTCGTGAGGCACACGGCGGCACAATTTTTCTTGATGAGATCGGGGATATCGCGCCGGCAGTTCAAAACAAACTACTCCGTGTTCTACAAGAAAGAGAAATTAAGCCGGTTGGTGGCGATCGCGTGGTGAAAATAGATGTTCGGGTTGTTGCTGCTACGAACAAAGATCTCAAAGCACTCGTTGCTCGTGAAGAGTTCCGCGAAGATTTATACTGGCGTCTAGCGGTAGTTCCATTGCAGGTCCCACCGCTTAGAGA